>JBBQHW010000154.1:0-1548 GCA_038324335.1 Holophagales bacterium | reverse complement strand
CGCAGGGGGCGCTGGAGCTTGTCGAAATCCCCGCCGGAGAAGTAGGCCCCGCGGGCCAGCAGGCTCTGGAGCGTGTGCTGGACTTCCACGCCGCTGCGCAGTCCCTGGGCCATGAAGAGGCGGCCCTTCTGGCGTTCGATGGACAGGAAGGTGTCGTTCCGGTCCTCCTGCTCCCCTAGTGTTTCCCCGGGATTGCGCCACAGGGGCTCCAGGAAGGCGCGGCTAAGATCCAGCCGGCCGAAGAGGTCCTCGATCTCGCGCCCGGAGAAGCCGCTGGCGTAGAGGGCCGCCACCATGGCGCCCGCGCTGGTGCCGGTGATGCTGTCCAGGGGATAGCCCACCTCCTCGAGCCGCTGGATGACGCCGATGTGGGCCAGGCCGCGGGCACCGCCACCGCTGAGGGCGAAGGCCACCCGGGGCATGCCGGGGATGATCACCCGGGGCGCGAAGCGGAACACCATGTCCGCGGGCTGGACCACGACGTCGATGCGGCGAGGCCTCACGGGCCAGGCCTCGACCACCAGCGGTGGCAGGACCTGCGCCGGGCCGGGGACCACCTGTGCCGCCAGCAGGGCCGGCAGCAGGGCCGATAGCCCCAGCGCCAGCAGGACGCGTTTCATGCGAGGGCCCGGTCCTGCGCCGCCATCAGCGCCGCGCATCCGGCCAGGCCCAGCTCCATGAGGCCCGCGGCCTCGACGCGGCTGAAGGAGCGCCCCTCGCCCGTACCCTGGAGCTCCACCAGTTCCAGTTCGCCACCCGCCTGGCCTGCGACGATGGCCCGGGCCGCCACCAGATTGCAGTCCACGGCGGCGAGATGATCTTCCTCGTACTCGAGGTCCAGGACCAGGCCCCGCCGGCCTTGCCCCGCTTCAACGATGCCCGCGCTCACCGCCGCCACCTGGCGCACCAGGGCCGCAGACAGCCCCTGGGACCGGAGGGCCAGCGCCACAGCCACCCAGGCGCCCGTGATGGCGGCGCAGCGGGTGCCACCGTCAGCATTCAGCACGTCGCAGTCCACGGTGAGGGTGTGCTCGCCCAGGAGCGTCAGGTCCACGGCCTGGCGGAGGCTGCGGCCGATGAGGCGCTGGATCTCCACGGTGCGGCCCTGCTGCTTGCCGCGGGCGGCTTCGCGATCCGATCGGGTGTGAGTGGCCCCGGGCAGCATGCCGTATTCGGCAGTGAGCCAGCCCGTGCCCCGGCCCTTCATCCAGCCCGGCACCTTGGCCTCCAGGTTCGCGGCACACAGGACGTGGGTCCGGCCCAGCTTCACCAGGCAGGAGCCCGAGGCGTGGAGTTGCACGCCATTTTCCATGATCAGGGAACGCAATTCCTCGAGTTGGCGCATCAGGAGCAGCCCTTCCATTCGATCTTGTCCACCCGCCCCTGGTGGCGTCCCCCTTCAAAAGATGTTTCCAGGAACGTTTTAAGGTAGGATTCTGCATTGAGCGGATCCGTCAGCCGCTGGCCGAAAGCGATGGCGTTTGCGTCATTGTGCTGTCGAGCCAGCGCCGCGTGCTCCTGGGAGGTCACCAGCGCGCAGCGGATGCC
>JBBQHW010000153.1:0-1609 GCA_038324335.1 Holophagales bacterium | reverse complement strand
GGACGAGCTGCGCGGGCTGACGGTCCTGGACCTGCGCGACCCGGGTGACCGCGCCGAAGGGGCTGCCCGCCTGGATTGGGTGAACCTTGAGGGGTCGATCCGCTTCGAGAGCTTCCACCGCCGCTGGGACGGCAGCACCTTCCCGGTGGAAGTCAGCTCCAAGGCCGTGCAACTGGACGGGCAGCTGCGCCTGATCAGCTTCGTCCACGACATCACAAACCGCCGCGCCCAGGAGCGGGAGCTGCAGCGGATGACCCAGCTCTATGCCGCTCTCAGTCAGGTGAACCAGGCCATCGTATGGTCGCCGGATCGGCAGGCCCTGCTGAATAAAATCTGCGAGGTGCTGGTGGAGTTCGGTCAGTTCAGCATGGCCTGGATCGGCTGGCACGACCCCATGTCCCACGAGGTGGCCGTGGCTGCCCGCTACGGCGACACCACCGGCTTCCTGGACCACATCCGCATCGTGACGGGTGATGCCACCCTGGGGACGGGCCCCGCGGGCACGGCTATCGAGCAGGCCTGCCCCTGCGTGATCAACGATTTCCAGGGCACGCCCGGGACCGAAGCCTGGCGGGCGGCGGCGGCCGAAAGCGGCTTCCTGGCCGTGGCCTCCTTCCCCATCCGGCAGGGCGGCGAGGTGGTCGCCGCGCTCACGGTCTATGCATCCGAAAAGGACTTCTTCGGCCCCCATGAGGCCGAACTCCTGGTGGAGGCGGCCGGGGACGTCTCCTTCGCCCTGGACCACCTGGCGAGCGAGGCCCGTCGCCGCGAGACCGAAGCCGCGCTGGTGGAGTCGGAGCGCTTCCTCACTGAGGCCCAGGTGGCGGGCGGCATCGGCACCTACACCTGGTTCATCCAGGAGGACCGCTGGCAGAGCAGCCCCTACCTCGACCGAATCTTCAGCATCGGCCCGGAGCATCCCCGGGACTTGGAGGGCTGGCTCGCCATCGCGGCGCCGGAGTACCGGGATAGGCTGGCGGACTATGTGGCGGGAATCATCGAGCGCCACGAGCCCTTTGACCTGGACTACCCGATCCGCGGCGTGGCCGGCGGCGCCGCCCGCTGGGTCCATGGCCGCGGGGACATCCGGCGCGATGCCGAAGACCGGCCCGTCGCCATGGTGGGCGTCATCCAGGACATCACCGAGCGGAAGCTGGCCGAGCGGTCCCTGCACCAGATCCAGATGGCCATGGCGCAGAGCCCGGTCGCCGTGGTGATCACGGATCCCGAAGGGCGCATCGAGTATGTCAACCCCGCCTTCACGGAGGTGACGGGCTACGCGGCGGCGGAGGCTATCGGCCAGAACCCCCGGATTCTGAAGTCCCCCAACACACCGCCCGAGGTCCACCGGGACATGTGGGAGACCCTCGTCCGCGGCGAGGTCTGGAAGGGCCAGCTGGAGAACCGCAGGAAAGACGGCACCCTGTTCTACGAACGGGCCACCCTGGCGCCAATCTGGGACGAGGAAGGGGCCGTCACCAACTACATCGGCATCAAGGAGGACATCACCCAGGCCCGGCAGGAGCGGGGGGAGCGGCGCGCCCTGGAGGCCCAGCTGCACCAGTCGCAGAAGCTGGAAAGCCTGGGCAGCCTGGCCGGCGGCGTGGCC
>JBBQHW010000152.1:0-1609 GCA_038324335.1 Holophagales bacterium | reverse complement strand
GGACGAGCTGCGCGGGCTGACGGTCCTGGACCTGCGCGACCCGGGTGACCGCGCCGAAGGGGCTGCCCGCCTGGATTGGGTGAACCTTGAGGGGTCGATCCGCTTCGAGAGCTTCCACCGCCGCTGGGACGGCAGCACCTTTCCCGTGGAAGTCAGTGCCAAGGCCGTGCGGCTGGACGGGGAACTGCGCTTGATCAACTTCGTCCGCGACATCACCGAGCGCCGCAGCCAGGAGCGGGAGCTGCTGCGGATGACCCAGCTCTACGCCGCGATCAGCCAGGTGAACCAGGCGATCGTGAAGTGCACGGATCGCCAGGAATTGCTCGCCCAGGTCTGCGAGGTACTGGTGAAGCTCGGGCACTTCAGCATGGCATGGGTGGGCTGGAACGACCCCCAAACCCAGCAGGTGTCCGTGGCGGCCAGCCATGGCGATGCCACCGGCTACCTGCAGCGCATCCGCGTGGAGAGCGGCAACTCGCCCCTGGCCCAGGGGCCCGTGGGCCAGGCGATCCGGCAGGCTTGTCCCTGCATCGTGAACGATTTCCTGGCCGCCGTGGAAATCGATCCCTGGCGCGAGGCTGTCACCGAGGCCGGCTATGCCTCCGCGGCCGCCTTCCCCATCCGGTTGGGGGGCGAAGTGGCTGGTGCCATCACGGTCTATGCGGCCGAGAAGGACTTCTTCGGTACCCAGGAGGCCGGCCTCATGGTGGAGGCCGCCGGGGATCTTTCCTTCGCACTGGATCATCTGGCCGGTGAAACCCGCCGCCACGAAGCCGAGGCCGCGCTGCTGGAAAGCGAGCGCTCGCTCACCGAGGCCCAGGCGGCGGGCGGCATCGGCACCTATACCTGGTTCATCCAGAAGGAACGCTGGCAGAGCAGTGCCTTCCTGGATCAGATCTTCGGCATCGACGCGGAGTATGTTCGGGACCTGCAGGGTTGGGTCAACCTGGTAGCGCCGGACTTCCGCGACAATCTGGTCGCCTACCTCGCCGGGATCATCGCGCGGCACGAGCCCTTCGACCTGGACTACCCGATCCTGCGCGCCGCGGACGGGGAGCAGCGCTGGGTTCAT
Source organism: Holophagales bacterium (assembly GCA_038324335.1). Taxonomy (GTDB): domain Bacteria; phylum Acidobacteriota; class Holophagae; order Holophagales; family Holophagaceae; genus Geothrix. The sequence goes on along the minus strand of JBBQHW010000152.1, from coordinate 537 downwards.
GGTCAGGGGCTCCTGCAATGGAACGCCGACGGGACCCCAGCCGCCCTGTTTGGCACCATCAAGGACATCACGGAGCAGAGGCTGGCCGAGCGCCACGTGAAGAAGATCCAGGCGGCCCTGGAGCAGTGCCCGTTGTCCATCATGATCACGGACCCCGCGGGCACCATCGAATACGTCAACCCCGCCTTCTCGGAAATAACGGGCTACACCGCCGAGGAGGCCGTTGGCCGGAATCCCCGGTTCCTGCGCTCCCTGACTACGACGCGCGAGTTCTATCGGGAGATGTGGGCCACGCTCACCAGTGGCAAGGCCTGGCTGGGCGAATTCGAAAATCGGAAGAAGGATGGCAGCCTGTTCTACGAAAGGGCCACCCTGGCGCCGGTCTGGGATGAAGACGGGGCCGTCACCAACTACATCGGCATCAAGGAGGACATCACCCAGGCCCGGCAGGAGCGGGGGGAGCGGCGCGCCCTGGAGGCCCAGCTGCACCAGTCGCAGAAGCTGGAAAGCCTGGGCAGCCTGGCCGGCGGCGTGGCC
>JBBQHW010000151.1:0-1649 GCA_038324335.1 Holophagales bacterium | reverse complement strand
GCTGCCCAGCGCTGCAGGTCGAGGCCATCCTCGGCGAGGCGCTGCAGGAACCGGCGGCAGGCCGCATCGCTCCAATCCGCGATGGGGTGGGCACCGTGGTGGCGGATCAGGGCGAGGACATCATCGCGCAGGGCGTGACTGGCCTTCAGCCGCGCCAGAATGCTCCCCGCAAGAGCCAGCGAGCTTGCCTCGTGGCCGTAGAAATGCACCTCGCCATCGGGTCCGGTGCTGCGCGTGCCAGGCTTTCCCGCGTCGTGGAGCAGGGCCGCCCAGCGCAGCCCGGGCTCCGCCGGCGCGAAGCGGACCACCTCCAGGGTGTGCGTCCAGACATCGTGCTGGTGGTGGCGGTTCTGGCCGCAACCGAGCATGGGCCGCAGCTCTGGGAGCCACAAATCCAGCAGACCGCTGTCGGCCAGCAAGGTCAGGCCCCGCCTGGGTTCGGCCCCCCGCAGCAGCTTGTCCAGTTCCGTGAAGACCCGCTCCACGGATACCTTGCGGGCGACCTCCAGGCGCTGGGGGATCGCGGCCAGGGTGGCGGCCTCCACCTCGAAGCCCAGCTGGGCCGCGAAGCGGCAGGCCCGCAGGGGGCGCAGTCCATCCTCGGCGAAGCGCTGCAGCGGGTCGCCCACGGCGCGAATGAGGCGCGCCGCCAGATCCGCCCGCCCCCCGAAGGGATCCACCAGGTCGCCCCCGCCCACGGGCAGGGCCATGGCGTTGATGGTGAAGTCGCGCCGGGACAGGTCTTCGTCGAGCGTCACGCCCAGGCGCACGGACTCGGGCCGCCGACCGTCCACATAGTCGCCATCGCTGCGGAAGGTGGTCACCTCCACGGGGCGCCCTTCCAGGAGCACCGTCACCGTGCCGTGCTGCAGCCCCGTGGGAATGACCTTCAGGCCCGCTGCCCGCGCCCGGGTCATGACCACCTCCGGCAGTAACTGGGTGGCCAGGTCCCAATCGCTGTGGGGGCGCCCCAGGAGCTCATCCCGCACGGCACCGCCCACCACCATCAACTTCGCATCGGGGCCCAGGGCCTCCTTGAGCCGGAGCAGCGGCGCCCTGGTCAATCCGGCTCCCCGGCGAGTTCGCTGAGGGCAGCGCCCTCCACCCGGCAGGTGAGCCAGGGCCGCATGATCCTCGCCCCGTGGGCTTCGTAGAACTCGATGGCTGGCGTATTCCAGTCCAGCACCTGCCAGACGAAGCGGGTCCAGCCCTCCCGCACGGCCAGGGCCGCCAGGTGCCGCAGCAATGCCTGACCGATGCCCTTGCCCCGGAAAATGGGTCGTACAAAGAGATCCTCCAGGTAGATGCCGGGCTTGCCCTCCCAGGTGCTGAAGTTCAGGAACCAAAGCGCGAAGCCCGCCGGCGCTGCGTTCCACTCGGCCATGGTCACCTTCACCAGCGGGTGTTCGGAAAAGGCGTGTCTCAGGAGGTCGGCCTCAGTGGCCACGGCCGCGTCCGGCTCCCGCTCGTATTCCGCGAGCTCCCGGATGTACTCCAGGATGAGGGCGGCATCGGCGGGGACGGCGGGACGGAGGGTCAGCATGGGGATATGCTAACCCGATGGATCAGGACACCGCGCTCCGTCTGCACGAGGCCATGCTGCTCACCCGCCTCACCGAGGAGCGGCTGGTGAAGCTCTTCCGGCAGGG
>JBBQHW010000150.1:0-1997 GCA_038324335.1 Holophagales bacterium | reverse complement strand
GGCTACGCGCCCCGCGTCCTCCAGGGCCGCGGCTGGGTGCTGGCGGGCCTCGTGGCTCTGCCCGTGGGCCTCAGCCTGATCATCTCGACGGTGGCCCGCCTCAAGGGCGTGGAGGGCAATCCCGGCGAGGCCATCAAGATCTTCCACGAAGTGCTGGTCAAGATGATGCTGCCCATCATGGCCCTGGTGGCGGCCCCCGCGGGCATCCGCGAAGATCTGGAGCAGCGCACGCTGCCCCTGCTGCTGGTGCGGCCCGCGCCCGCCTGGGCCCTGCCCCTGGGCAAGGGCCTGCCCTGGTTCCTCTGGGGCGCCCTCTGGCTCGTCATCGGCGCCCTCGGCCTGCAGATCGTGGGCGGGGATCCCACCCAACTGCCCTTGCGCCTGGTGGCCCTGGTCAGTGCCTGGTGGGGCGAACTGGCCCTGATGACGCTCGTGGGCCTGGTCTTCAAGCGCGGCACGCTCTGGGGCGCCCTCTACTTCTTCCTGTGGGAACCCTTCGTGCGAATCTTCCCGCCCTTCCTCCAGCGCCTCACCTTCACCCATCACATCGAGAGCCTGGCCGGTAGCCGCGCCACCGAGGTCAAGGTCAACCAGCTCCTGGCCCAGGAGCAGGTCATCACCCATCCGGCCTTGGCCTGTCTCGCGCTCCTGGCCTTCGGCGCCCTCTGCTGGGCCCTGGCTGGCTGGAAGCTGCAGCGCACGCCCGTGGGGTTGGCGGGCAGCGAGGCGGAAGGCTAGGGCAGCCTGGAGTCTGGAGTCTGGAGGTTGCGGCGGACTGAGGCCGACTTTCTGCACTTCCTAGATAGGGCTCACGGGTCAGCGCGGGAGCTGGAATACCAGCTATCGCTGGCATCTCGGCTCACGTAACTTCAACACCAATCGGAATTGCCTGAACGAGCCGTGGAAGTTTCAAAGGTTCTGAATGCCCTCATCCGAAGCCTACGTGACTGCACCGGCGGCGCCTGCCTCCAGACTCCAGGCTCCGGACTCAAGCCCTGTAGACTGATTGAATGGCCGAACCCCTCAGCACCCTCACCCCCACCGGCACCGAGATCATCATCGAGCCGCTGCCCCATGTCAGGAGCTGCGCCGTGGGTTTCTGGGTGCGGCGGGGCTCGCGGCACGAGGGGCCGGCCGAAGAGGGCCTGGCTCACTTCCTGGAGCACACGGTCTTCAAGGGCACCGAGGCCTACCCCACCCCCGACGAAATGGCGGCGGCCACGGATCGGCTGGGCGGCCACGTGGACGCCTTCACCGGCAAGGAGGTGGCCTGCTTCTACGGCAAGGTGCTGGCGGACCAACTGCCGGAACTGGTGCACCTGCTGGGCGAGCTGGTCACCGCGCCGCGCTTCGATGGGGAGGAGCTGGTCCGGGAGCGGGGCGTCATCCTGGAAGAGATCGCCCAGAGCGAAGACCAGGCGGACGACTGGGTGAGCGAGTTGTTCTACGGGGGCTTCTGGGAGGGCACGCCCCTGGCCCATCCCATCCTGGGTCTCCGCGACCAGGTGTCCAGCTATGGACCCCGGGAAGCCCGCGCCTTCTTCGACCACACCTACCGCGCGCCCAACCTGGTCATCGCCGCCGCCGGCGACATCCAGGCGAAGCCCTTCCTGGAACTGCTGAAGCCCATCCTGGAGCGCCTGCCCAAGGGGACCGACCACGCGCCCAGCCTCCCGACGCCGACCCGCCCCTTCCTGCTGAACCTGCCCCGCAAGGATCTCCAGCAGGCCAACCTCGTCATGGGCTTTCCCGGCCTCGACCACCGTTCGCCCGATCGCGCCGCGGCGCAGCTGCTCAGCCACGTGCTGGGCGGTGGCATGGCCTCGCGCCTCTTCATGGAGCTGCGGGAACGGCGCGGCCTCTGCTACCAGGTGGGCAGCTACCTCACGCCCTACGCCGACACCGGCGCCCTGCAGATCAGCGCCAGCTGCGCCCCGGCCCAGCTGCGGGAGCTGGTGCAGCGCACCATGGTCGAATGCGCGCGCATCCGGGAGCGG
>JBBQHW010000149.1:0-2457 GCA_038324335.1 Holophagales bacterium | reverse complement strand
CCGCTCCCGGATGCGCGCGCATTCGACCATGGTGCGCTGCACCAGCTCCCGCAGCTGGGCCGGGGCGCAGCTGGCGCTGATCTGCAGGGCGCCGGTGTCGGCGTAGGGCGTGAGGTAGCTGCCCACCTGGTAGCAGAGGCCCCGCCGTTCCCGCAGCTCCATGAAGAGGCGCGAGGCCATGCCGCCGCCCAGCACGTGGCTGAGCAGCTGCGCCGCGGCGCGATCGGGCGAACGGTGGTCGAGGCCGGGAAAGCCCATGACGAGGTTGGCCTGCTGGAGATCCTTGCGGGGCAGGTTCAGCAGGAAGGGGCGAGTCCGCGCCGGCTGGCCGGGCGCGTGCTCCGTCCCCTTGGGCAGGCGCTCCAGGATGGGTTGCAGCAGCTCGAGGAAAAGCTCTGGCTTGATGTCGCCCGCGGCGGCGATGACGAGGTTGGGTGCGCGGTAGGTGTGGTCGAAGAAGGCCCGGGCCTCCCGGGCCCCGTAGCTGGACACCTGATCGCGCAGTCCCAGGATGGGATGGGCCAGGGGCGTGCCCTCCCAGAAACCCCCGTAGAACAGTTCGCTCACCCAGTCGTCCGCCTGGTCCTCGCTCTGGGCGATCTCCTCCAGGATGACGCCCCGCTCCCGGGTCAACTCCTCCCCATCGAAACGGGGCGCCGTCACCAGCTCGCCCAGCAGGTGCACCAACTCAGGTAGCTGGTCCGCGAGCACCTTTCCGTAGAAGCAGGCCACCTCCTTGCCGGTGAAGGCGTCCACGTGGCCGCCCAGCCGATCCGTGGCCGCCGCCAGTTCGTCGGGGGTGGGGTAGGCCTCGGTGCCCTTGAAGACCGTGTGCTCCAGGAAGTGGGCCAGGCCCTCTTCGGCCGGCCCCTCGTGCCGCGAGCCCCGCCGCACCCAGAAGCCCACCGCGCAACTGCGCACATGGGGCAGCGGCTCGATGATGATTTCGGTACCGGTGGGGGTGAGGGTGCGGAGGGGTTCGGCCATCCCCCCAGTTTACGGGTGATGGAGCATGGACTGGCGTCTTCAAATCAGGCGCCCCCCTTTCCCGGCGGCACGCCTTGGCTACTTGATCACCATCGAGACGATGTCTTTGAAGAACGCATGGACCCGGGGGGCTGCCTGGGGATCTCCGTAGGCACCCGCCGTGATCACCACCGTCAGATCCAGTTCAGGCACCACGACGATGCGCTGGCCGCCATTGCCGAAGGCCGCGGCCCACCGGAGCTGCCTGCCGTGCCAGTCCACCGGGCCCAGCCACCACAGGTAGCCGTATTGGAAATCGGCGATGCCCGTGTTGATCCGGGGCTGCAGAGAGTCAGCGATCCATTCTGCCGGGACGATCTGCCGTCCCCGCCACGCTCCGTGGCCCAGGACCAGTCGGCCCAGCTTCGCCATGTCCCGGGGGCGCAGTCGGAGACCCGTGAAGGCCATGGGGCGGCCATGCAGGTCCGCCGTCCATTCCCAATCCTGGATGCCCAGCGGCTCGAACAACGCTGCTCGGACAAAATCCTTCAGGGATAGCTGCGTGGTGCGCGCCAGGAGGTCCGCCAGAACGACCACGCCCCCGCTGTTGTAGTTCCATCGGCTTCCAGGCGGGTCCGCCATGGGGCGACTGAAGACGTATCGGGCGGTCGACCATTTCCAGAAGAGCCGGTGTTCGTCATCGCGGCCGCTGCCGCCCTCGCGCCAGTCCAAGCCGCTGCTCATGCTCAGAAAATCGCCCAGGGTGATGGCCTGGCAGCCAGGCGTCGCCAGATCTCTGTCTTCGGGAAAGAACTGGATGGCCGGCGTGGACAGTGCGCCGACCTTGCCCTGCTTCATGGCAATGCCCAGGAGCAGGCTGACGACGCTTTTCCCCACGGATCGCGTGTCATGCAGCACGGTGGGACCGAACTCCCGCTCGCGGGCGAACAGGGCATAGACGGATCGGTCCTGGCCTCGCCGGTACGCTTCGGCCACCAGGCGCCCATGCCGCTCGATGATGACGCTGTGGAGGTTCGTCTCACCGTTCAGCATGGTCGCCAGGAGGGAGCGCAACCCGGCGGCGTCGAACCCGGAGGCCGCTGGATCTACCCTCTCCCAGCCATCGCCAAGGCTGGCCGGAACGGCGAAGGCTGAAGCGGGTGTTTGGGTCTGGAGGGGCAGCCAGGCTCCCCACAGGATGAGCAGGCATCGAGAAAGCAGCTTCGCTCCGCGGCAGAGCATACCCTTCGGGCTCATTCAGCCTTCCGCCTCGCTGCCCGCCAACCCCACGGGCGTGCGCTGCAGCTTCCAGCCAGCCAGGGCCCAGCAGAGGGCGCCGAAGGCCAGGAGTGCGAGACAGGCCAAGGCCGGATGGGTGATGACCTGCTCCTGGGCCAGGAGCTGGTTGACCTTGACCTCGGTGGCGCGGCTACCGGCCAGGCTCTCGATGTGATGGGTGAAGGTGAGGCGCTGGAGGAAGGGCGGGAAGAT
>JBBQHW010000148.1:0-2600 GCA_038324335.1 Holophagales bacterium | reverse complement strand
CGCAGCTCGGCCATGGCCCCAGTGTAAGGGCTGCCTGGCGGTTTCCTCCGGGTGGTCCCTCCCTCCGTTATGCTGATGGCTCTATCGTCAAACAGGACCCAGGTCCGGAGGCCCGATGAACGCCAACCCTGCCATGCGCCTTCTTCTGCCCGTGCTGCTCGGGTGCTTCTATCAGGGGGGCCGCGCCGCCGATGCCCCGGCAACCTCGACCCTGCTGCAGCAGGTGAGAACCTACACCGTCCAGCCCACCCTCGGTGCCCCCATCAGCGTCCAGAAGTGGAACCTACCCGTGGGCCGGATGACTTTCAACATGGTCTCTGGAACGGTAACCCCCCTTCTTGCGGATGGACGCATTCTGGGCTTCCACTTCAAGGGAACGGCTTCCTTCGCCTACCGTTCGGAAGAACCGCTGGAAGGACCCTCGCTGACCTCGAACTACAAGCACAATCTGAAGGTCACCAACACCAAGGCCATTCTGTCGGAAGCACATGGCCAGTTGCTGCTCACGGAAGAGGTCAAGAGCTTCACGTTCTGGCAGGCTGGCTCGGACCTGGTGTTCCCGGTGGGCTCCCCAGCGGAATTCCCGAAAGATGCCTTTGCCTCCGATTGGGCCTTCTTCCAACGGGACGGGCTGGGGGACCGCGGCCAAGACTTCGCCGCCCACCTCGCCAATACACCGGCACGAAAGATGGTGCGCGCCGAAATCACGGGAGTGGATAAGCCATTCATCTACACCCTGGACCAGGGCGGTTCCCAGCGGGAGCAGCTGTGGTCGGTGGCGGACCCCTATCAGCCCGCGATCTATGACGGTCTCAGGCGGGTGCTGCTCTCCGCCCAGCCCATTGGCTGGACCTGGAAGGCCCCTCTGTCGCCCCTGCTCAACTTGACGGCCGTGGACATCGACATGAAGGCCAGTCAGGGTGGCGCCAACCTGAAGGTCACCGAGACCCTGGTGGCCGGCGATGAGGGCCTGGCGGTCCTGTCCCTGGACCTGCACAACATCGTGGATCGCGCCTACAAGCTGGGGATCTACCGCGTGTCCCGCGTGCTGGATGCGGAAGGGCGCAGTCTGCCCTTCCACCACCGGAATGACGTTCTGCTCGTGCAGCTGGACCATCCCCACCCAGCCGGGGAGCCCTTCAACCTCACCTTCGAATACGGCGGGCCGATCCTCCTCCGGCCCAGTGGCGACAGCTACTGGGAACTGGGCGTGGAACCCTGGTTCCCGATGCCGGACATGGATGGCCAGGCCTACACGGTCCATGCCCTGGTCCGAACACCCAAGGAGGATGTACCCGTGGCTCCGGGCAAAACCATCCGGCGCGTCCAGGACGACACGGGGAATCTCCTCGAGGTCCGCATCGACAAGCCAGTGCAGTTCTTCTCCATGTTCGCCGGCGCCTACAGCCTCACGGAAGAAACCAAGGACGGTCTCACCATCCGGGTGGCCACCTATGGCAACAAGGGCGGCGGCATGCAGAAGCGGCTCAACGACATCGCCCGGCAGACCATCGGGTTCTACGAGGGCCTGTTCGAGACCTTTCCCTTCCCGGAGTTCAACATCATCCAGGTGAATTCCTACGGCTACGGCCAGGCCCCTCCCGGGATGATGATCATCACCAACGAGGCCTTCGACGGGAAGATGGACGACCTGAGCAACCTCTTCACCAGGGGCATCAACCAGCGCTTCGCCCACGAGATCGCCCATCAGTACTGGGGCCACCTCGTCAAGATGGCGGTACCCGAAGAACAGTGGATCACGGAGTCCTTCGCCAACTACGCGTCCGCCCTGGCCATGCGCAGCATGAAGAATCAGGGCGCCAGCGCCTACGAGGGCATGCTGAGCCGGTGGCGGAATCAGGCGACCGCCTGGGCGGATTCAGGCACCATTCCCTTCGCCAACCGCCTGAAATGGATCGACAACCCGCGGGGATCCTTCCTGGCCCGGACCTCCCTCCTCTATGAGAAGGGCGCGCTTCTCCTCTCCGCCCTCCACAAAGAGATGGGCGACAAGGCCTTCGCGCTCTTTATGAAATCCATCATTGCCAATTTCCGCTGGAGGGCCGCCAATACGCCCGCCATCGAACAGCTCGCCACCATGGCCGGCCACAAGGATTTCGGCCCGCTGTTCCGCGATTGCTACTGGGGCATGCAGATGCCCAAGTAGGTGCCGGCCATCAGGCCACCAGGTCCTGGGGCCGGATGTCGGAGCCGCGCCGGGTGCCCAGGGCGCTGAGGCCCAGCTGGGCCGGGTCCAGCAGGGCCTGGGCGACGCGCAGGACGTCGCCGCTGGTCACGGCTTCGATCTCGGCCATCTGCTGATCAAGGCTGCGCAACTCGCCGTAGTGGATGGTCTGGTGGGCCAGGCTGAACATGCGGCTGCTGCTGCTCTCTTGGCTGAACACGAGCCCCGTGCGCGCCTGGAGTTTGGCCCGCTCCAGCTCGTCGGCCGCCACGCCCCGCTCCCGGATGCGCGCGCATTCGACCATGGTGCGCTGCACCAGCTCCCGCAGCTGGGCCGGGGCGCAGCTGGCGCTGATCTGCAGGGCGCCGGTGTCGGCGTAGGGCGTGAGGTAGCTGCCCACCTGGTAGCAGAGGCC
>JBBQHW010000147.1:0-2625 GCA_038324335.1 Holophagales bacterium | reverse complement strand
CTCCAGCTCAACGCCCGCCTGGGCGACCCCGAAGGCAACGGTCGCCAGGTGGAGGCGGCCTATGCCGAGGCGGTCGCCGGCGGCGCCGAGCTGGTGCTGGCGCCGGAGCTGGCCATCCCGGGTTATCTGCTGGAGGACCGGCTCTGGGAGCCCGGAATGCGGCGCCGCATTGAGGCGGAAGCCTGGCGGCTGGCGGCGATCTCCGGCGCGGTCCCGCTGCTGTTCGGCACGGCCCGGCCTGCACCCTCCGAGCGGCTGTGGAACGAGCTGTGGTGGTGCGAAGGCGGCGCGCTGCGCCACTGCGCCCACAAGCGGGTGCTGCCCAGCTATGACGTTTTCGACGAACACCGCTACTTCGAACCCGATCCGGCACCGCAGCCGCTGGTGCACTTCGGCGGGCACCGCATCGGCCTCTCCATCTGCGAGGACCTCTGGGCGGATCCGCAGCTGGGCAATGCGCCCGTGGGCTATGGCGTGGATCCCATCGCGGATCTGGCCGCCGCCGGCGCCACGCTGATCCTCAACGCCAGCGCCAGTCCCAGCGCCCTGGGCAGCTACCTGCCGCCGGGCCGCAGCGCCCCCTGGGCCATCCCCTCGAAGGATAGCCAACGCCGCCGGCTCCTGCCGGGCCTGGCGCAGAAGCATCGCATCCCCATCGCCTACGCCAGCCGCGTGGGCGCGGAAAGCTGGCTCCTCTTCGATGGCGGCTCTGGCCTGGCGCTGCCGGATGGCCGCTGGCAGGGCTGCGAGGCGTTCCATGCAGGCCTGCTAAGGGTCGATACCGAAGAGCCCGGCAACCTCTGGCACGACTTGGAGGATGGCCCTTGGCTGCACCAGGCCCTGGTGACGGGGCTCCGGGACAACCTGGCCAAGCAGGGCCTGGAAGCCCTGGTGCTGGGTCTCTCCGGGGGCATCGACAGCGCCGTGGCGGCGGCCCTTGCCGTGGAGGCCCTCGGCCCGGAGCGAGTCTTTGGCGTCGCCCTGCCCACGCGGTTCAGCAGCCCCGAGAGTTCGTCCCTGGCAGAAGAGCAGGCCCGGCACCTCGGCTTGGGTTTCCTCAGCCTGGATGCCGACGCGCCCTTTAGCGGCTTTGCCGCCTCTCTGGGCAAGGCATTCCCAGGCCGGAGCTTCGGCCTCACCGACGAGAACCTCCAGAGCCGCAGCCGGGGCAGCCTGCTCATGGCGCTCACCTCGGAACCGGACCTCCACCGGCGTCTGGGCACCGATCGCGTGGCCGTGCTGAACACGGGGAACAAGAGCGAGGCCGCCACGGGCTACTTCACCCTCTATGGCGATGGCATCGGCGTCTTCGCGCCGCTGGGTGATTGTCTCAAGGGACGCGTCTACGCCGTGGCCCGGGATCTGGGCGAGGCGGTGCCGCGCGGTGTGTTGGAACGCGCACCCACGGCGGAGCTGCGACCGGGACAGACGGACGAGGCGAGCCTGCTGCCCTATGCCCAGCTGGATGCCATCCTCGGCGCCGCGCTGGAAGCCCAGCGCCCCGAGGAAGGCCTGGCGGACGATCTGGCTCTGCTGTTGGAAGGTGCGGCCCTGGCCCAGGCAAGGGCGGCTCTGCCGCGCATCCTGGGCCTGCTCCGCCGCACCGAGTTCAAGCGCCGTCAGCTGCCCTTCGCTTTCAAGGTCAGCCCCAAGGCTTTCGGCGCCGGCCGCAGGATCCCACTCACCGCGCTTTAATTCTCTCAGGGGTCGCTTCTCCCCCTAAGTGCTTCGAAGGCAATCCGGAGCACAGGCCCTCAGCGGCCGCCACCTTCCGGGCCAAGTTCGTTCAGGTCCAGCGCCTAGGGCTCCTGGACGCCCTAGCGCGCGAAGACCCTGAGGTCCGTCACCAGATCCCGGCCTCGGCTGGCGGCATGCTCGATGGTTCGGAGGGATTTCTGAAGCGGGGCGTCCCCCTCGTATTTCAACTGCAGGAGGGAGGTCATGCCGAGCACGGCCGACAGCACATTGTTCATGTCATGGGCGATGCCGCCGGCCAAGCTGCCCAGGCTCTCCAGCTTCTGGGCGTGCCGGATCTCCGCCTCCAGCTTGAGGCGGTCCTCGGCGGCCCGCCGCTGCTCGGTCAGGTCCTGGGCGTAGACCAGGATGGCCGGACCGTCGGACAAGACGAGGGGCACCGACTGGACTTCCACCCACTTCGGGTTGCCCTGGAGGGTGAGGAGCACTTTGTCCAGGGGCGGGGTGGGCTGATCCTCCTCGTCCACCATGCGGAGCCGCTCCAGGGTGACCTGATGGAAGTCGGGATGGACGAGGCTCAGGAGCTCGCGACCCAAGAGCTCCTCGGGCACCCTGGCCTCCAGGAGCCAGGCAGCAGCCGCGTTGGCGTGGGTGACGCGCCCCGATTGGAAGATGACCATCGGCGTCGGGGAGGAATCGAAGAGCAGGGTAAATGGGAGGTCAGGGGAGTTCATGGCGGTCCAATGCAGTGCGGGCCGTTGTCGGTCCTCGAGGTTTAGGTTTCGCGCCCGCACCAGGCGACCAGGCGGCCCGCGACGGCACCCAGGGGGGCCTGCGCTTCCACGGCCCCCCGCAGCCAGGCAGCCCGGGGCATGCCGTAGACCACGCAGGTGGCCTCGTCCTGGCCCAGGGTGTGGGCGCCTTTCTGCC
>JBBQHW010000146.1:0-2648 GCA_038324335.1 Holophagales bacterium | reverse complement strand
CGCATCAACGCCCTGGGCGTGCTGGACGGGGTGACCACCAACCCGAGCCTCATCGCCAAGGAGACGGGCAAGCCCTTCGAGCAGATCATCGCCGAGATCTGCGGCATCGTGGACGGTCCCATCAGCGCCGAGGTCATCGGCCTGGAGGCCCCCGGCATGATCGAAGAGGGCCGCCGCCTCTCCAAGATCCACAAGAACGTGGTGGTGAAGCTGCCCCTCATCGCCGAGGGCCTCAAGGCCTGCAAGGCCCTCAGCGCCGAAGGCATCCACACCAACGTCACCCTCTGCTTCAGTGCCACCCAGGCGCTCATGGCCGCCAAGGCCGGGGCCACCTACGTCTCGCCCTTCGTGGGCCGTCTGGACGACATCAACCTCGACGGCATGGAGCTGATCCGCGAGATCTGCGCCATCTTCGAGAACTACGGCTTTGACACCCAGTGTCTCGCCGCCAGCATCCGCAGCCCCCGCCATGTCACGGATTCTGCCCTGGCCGGGGCCCACGTGGCCACCATCCCCACCAAGGTCTTCGACCAGATGCTGAGGCACCCCCTCACGGACAAGGGCGTCGAGGGCTTCCTGGCGGATTGGAAAAAGAGTGGGCGCTGATCGGTCGCGAGAAGCTATTCAAGGGCACCATCCCACAGCCTATAGCCTATAGCCCATAGCCCATAGCCTATAGCCCATAGCCCATAGCCTATAGCCCACTATGAGCCAGGAGCCTTCAGCACCAAGGCTCGGGCTTGTACGATCCGTCAAGCCGTGACCCTGGAATCCCACTCGTGACCATTCCGCAAGGGGGTGCCGGGTACCATGGGGCCTGCTGATTCCAGGCTTTGGAGTATTCCCATGGATGCGATCACGTCGGTCCTTCGCCGCTGCGAAATCTTCTCCGGGTTGTCCGACACGGATCTGGGGCTCATCGCCGGGGCCGCCCGGCGCCGGGAGGTCCCAGCCGGCACCTGCCTGTTTACGCAGGGGGAAGACCGCCGGGGCGCCACGGTCATCGCCGAAGGGCGCGTGGAGATCACCCGGGACAACGGGGATGGCCCCGAGCCCATCGTCATCCTGGGCCCTGGCGATGTGGCGGGCGAGCAGTCCTTCCTGGCCGCCAGCACCCACACGGCCACCGGCGTGGCCCTGACACCCGCGGTGCTCATCGACCTGGACCGCGAGGCGGTCCTGTCGTCCCTGAGTGGGGACGGCGCCGCCGCCATCAGCGTGCTGAGCAAGGTCGCCACGGTGCTCCACCAGCGCCTGCTCTACGCGGCCTCGCCCCGCACTGGTCGCGAACAGGCCTACGCCAGCGGCCGCACCCGCCGCGAAACCGATCTCCTCGGCCCCCTGGACGTGCCCGAGGACGCCCTCTTCGGCGTGCAGACCCTCCGGGCCGTCCACAACTTCCCCATCACCGGCACGCCCACCAGCCACTTCCCCGCCATGATTCGGGCCCTGGCCCTGGTCAAGCAGGCGGCCGCCCGCGCCAACGCCCGCCTGGGCCTGTTGGATCCCGCCATCGCCGACGCCATCGACCGCGCCTCCCAGGAGATCGTTGACGGCCACTGGCACGGCCACTTCCCCACGGACATGGTGCAGGGCGGGGCGGGCACCTCCACCAACATGAACGCCAACGAGGTCATCGCCAACCGAGCCCTGGAACTGCTGGGCCACCAGCGTGGCGAATACGCCTACTGCCATCCCAACGACCATGTGAACCTGGGCCAGAGCACCAACGACGTGTATCCCACCGCCCTGCGCCTCAGCGCCATCTTCATGCTGCGCAGCCTGCTGGTGGCCATGGAGCGGCTGAAGGCAGCCTTGCACGCCAAGGGCCGCGAGTTCGCGGACGCCATCAAGATGGGCCGGACCCAGCTGCAGGACGCCGTGCCCATGACCCTGGGCCAGGAGTTCGAGGCCTACGCCGTCACCACCGGCGAGGACATCCTGCGCCTGCAGGAGACCGCCCGCTTCTTCCTGGAAGTGAACATGGGCGGCACGGCCATCGGCACGGGCATCTGCGCCGATCCGCGCTATCCCCAGGTGGTCGTGGAAGAGCTGCGCAAGGTGACGGGCCTGGAGATCGTGCTGGCGGAAAACCTGGTGGAGGCCACGCCCGACACCGGCGCCTTCGTCATGTTCTCCGGCGTCGTCAAACGGGCCGCCGTGAAGCTGAGCAAGCTCTGTAATGATCTGCGCCTGCTCAGCAGCGGCCCCCGCTGCGGTTTCGGCGAGATCAACCTGCCGCCCATGCAGCCCGGCAGCAGCATCATGCCCGGCAAGGTGAACCCCGTGATCCCCGAGGTGGTGAACCAGGTGGCCTTTCAGGTCATCGGCAACGACCTCACCATCACCCTGGCCTCCGAGGCGGGCCAGCTCCAGCTGAACGTCATGGAGCCCATCCTGGCCTACAGCCTGGCCACCAGCATGCGGAACCTCACGGCCGCCGTGAACGTCCTCACCACCAAGTGCATCGTGGGCATCACCGCCAACCGGGAGCACTGCCGCGAGCAGGTGGAGCGCAGCATCGGCATCGTCACCGCCGTGATGCCCGCCATCGGCTACAAGAAGGCGACCGAAGTGGCCAAGGAGGCCCTGGAGACTGGTGTTCCGGTCCGGGAGCTGATCCTCCGCAAGGGCTACCTGACCCCCGC
>JBBQHW010000145.1:0-2708 GCA_038324335.1 Holophagales bacterium | reverse complement strand
TCGTGGTGCAGCTGCGTGTGGAAGCCCAGGGTGCGGTCGTCGAAGACCTGCAGGCGGTAGAGGCCCACGTTGCGGTGCCCGGTCTGCTTGTTGCGGGTGTGGCTCAGGCCCAGGGTGAGGAAGGGGCCGCCGTCCTCGGGCCAGGTGGTGAGCACCGGCAGCTCCGTGAGCTTCACCTCGTCGCCCTTCAGCACGAGCTCCTGGCAGATGCCCTTTTTCACGGTCTTCGGCATCCAGTTGCCCACCTCGGCCAGCACCGGCAGCTTGGCCAGCTTCTCGAAGAAGCCGGAGCCCGGCTTGGGCATGGCCTCCTGCACCAGCTTCTCGATGCGGTCGGCGATGGCGTCCAGCCCCCGGGGCTCCTGGTCCACGCCCAGGGCCAGCTCCATGCGCCTGAGGCTGCCGAAGACGTTCATGGCCACGGGCATGGCCTTGCCCGCGGGCTGTTCGAAGAGCAGGGCCTTCCCGCCGCCGGGCTGCTTGGCCACGCGATCGGCGATGGCCCCCATCTCCAGGCAGGGGTCCACCGCCGCCGCCACGCGGCTCAGTTCGCCCGCCGCCTCGAGCTGCTTCAGGAAGGTCTGGAAGTCACGGCCCATGGGAGTCTCCGGACCCGATCATCCCATCCCGGGGGGGGTCCCAGGAATCCAAGCCGCCCGATTCATGAATTTCCCTTGAGCCAGCAGCCCTTTCCCCGCATACTGATGGGCCTTGCCCTGGCCGTGGGCCCCTAAGCGCGTCCGATGGATTGCCGCCCACACGCCCCAACTGAAGAGGTTTTCATGTTCGCAATCATCAAGACCGGCGGAAAGCAGTACCGCGTCACCGAGGGGGACGTCCTCCGCGTGGAAACCCTGGAGAGTGATCCCAAGTCGGCCATCACCTTCGACCAGGTGCTGCTCATTGATACTGACGGAGCCCTGCAAGTGGGTCAGCCCCTCCTCGCGGGCGCCACGGTCGAGGCCGAGGTCATCACCCATGACCGCGCCAAGAAGGTGATCATCTTCAAGAAGAAGAAGACCACCACCTACCAGCGCACCCAGGGCCACCGCCAGTGGTTCACGGAAGTTCGCATCACCGCCATCAAAGCCTGATGTCCTCCGGGGGTCCCGCGCTACGCGCACACCCCCGGACCCCCAGATGCTCACGCGGGATGAACCCGCATTCGCATCTCCTCCCACCCAGTCATCGCATTCAGACATTGATGAGGTTTTCCCATGGCACATAAAAAAGGCGTCGGTTCCAGCCGCAACGGTCGTGATTCCCATTCCCAGCGTCTCGGCGTGAAGGAGTTCGGTGGCGAGCTCGTCCCCGGCGGCTCCATCCTCGTCCGCCAGCGCGGCACCAAGTTCCGGGCCGGCATCAACGTCGGCATGGGCAAGGACCACACGCTCTTCGCCAAGATCGACGGCAAGGTCCGCTTCCAGGATAAGGGCCAGAGCGGCCGCTTCATCCACATCGATCCCATCGAGGGATAGGGCATCTCAGCCTTCCACCACGGAGGCACAGAGTGCACGGAGAAATGAGCACGGAGAAAGCACTGAGGAACAAGCCTCTGTGTTCTTCTCCGTGTTTTCCTCGGTGACCTCCGTGCCTCCGTGGTGAATCAGTTCCAGAACGGACCACCATGTTTCTTGACCACGTCCAGCTCCACGTCGCCGCCGGCCACGGTGGCTCCGGCGCCATGAGCTTCCGCCGCGAGAAGTTCGCCCCCGAGGGCGGACCCGACGGCGGCGATGGGGGCAAGGGCGGTTCGATCACCCTGCGGGCCAACCGGGCCCTGAATACCCTCAACCCCTACCGCCAGAAGCGGGAGTTCACGGCCGAGCGCGGCCGCCAGGGCGAGGGTTGCATGCGCCATGGCAGCGATGGCGCGGACATCTTCCTGGAAGTGCCCCTGGGCACCGTGGTGATGGACGGGGAGACCGGCGAAATGCTGGCGGAATTGCTGGCCGACGGCGAAGACGTCTGCGTGGCCCGGGGCGGTCGCGGCGGCCTGGGCAACACGAACTTCAAGAGCTCCACCAATCGCACGCCCCGCCACCATCAGCCCGGCGAAGAGGGCGAAGTGCGCGTCCTCGACCTCGAGCTGAAGCTCATCGCGGACGTGGGTCTGGTGGGCTTCCCCAATGCCGGCAAGAGCACCCTGGTGAGCCGCCTCAGCGCCGCCCGGCCCAAGATCGCCAACTATCCCTTCACCACCCTGGAGCCGCAGCTCGGCGTGGTCAGCCTCGACCGGTTCGGCGGCGACCTGCTGGACAGCTGGGTCATCGCCGACATCCCCGGCCTCATCGAAGGGGCCGCCGGCGGCGCGGGCCTCGGCATTCAGTTCCTCCGCCACGTGGAGCGCACCCGGATGCTGCTGCAGCTGGTGGATCTCTCGGATCCCATGGCGGAACCCGCCGAGGCCATCCGCGTCATCGAAGGCGAAGTCCTGGCCTTCAGCCCGGTCTTGGCCGCCAAGCCCCGCTGGCTGGTGGGCACCAAGCTGGACGCCCTCCAGGACGAAAGCCGCAAGGAGGCCTTCGAGGCCATCTGCAAGGAGCGCGGCCAGAAGCCCATCTTCATCTCCGGCGTCACCGGCGAGGGACTGAAGGAACTGGCCTTCGCCGTGAACGACTTCCTGAAGACCGGCTCCAGCTCCGCCATCGAGCGCGGCGAGGGCGCCCGAGAGGCGTGGTAGTGCGAGTCGGATTGCTCGGGGGTGC
>JBBQHW010000144.1:0-2807 GCA_038324335.1 Holophagales bacterium | reverse complement strand
GCTCGGGCAGGGCGAGGAAGAGGATGGCGGACTGCTGAAGCCCCTCCTCATCGGCGCCGCCTCGGTGGTGCTTTTGGGTCTGCTCTACGGTGCCTGGAATGCCTGGCACACGGGTGTCATCGAGAAGCATGAAGCCGCCCTTGCCACCCTCCAGATGGAGGTGGAAGGCGATGGCATCACGCCCCCGGTCCCGGCGGAAGTCGAGCAACGCATGCGCGAGCGCCTCGGGCGTCTCGATGCCCTGGTGGCTTCCGCGCCTGCCTCCGCCAAAGCTGCCACGGCGGGCCTGGCAGCCACCTGGCGCCTCACCTTGGATGGCAAGGGACAGGTGCCCGCCAAGGCCGAGGATGCCTGGGGCCACATCCGGTTGGCCCAGCGGGCGCTGGCCCTGGGTTCGGTGCAGGATGCCCGCGCCCAGCTGGATCCCCTGCGTGCCCAGGCCAGGGTCGGCGAAGCCTGGGCCGAAGCCTACTGGACCAGCCAGATGGACACGAACCGCCTGGCCGGGGACCGCCCCCAGGCCCTGAAGGATCTCGCCGAGTTCAAGACCCGCTTCAAGGGCCGCGGCGATGCGGCCCCCCTGGAAGCCATGCTTCAGGGCATCTGAAAACCCACCACGAAGACACGGAGGCCACCGAGAACTGAACACGGAGAAAGGCAGACATTCTCTTGCCTTCTTCGTGCCTACCTCCGTGTTCTCGGTGTCTCCGTGGTGAATCCTTTTCCCTGAAGACGCACCCTCAAGGAAACCACCATGCGGATGTACGACCTGATCTACAGCAAGAAATTGGGCGGCGCCCTGTCCGCTGAACAGATCGCCTTTTGGGTGAAGGGGGCCGCGGACGGCAGCATCCCCGACGAGCAAAGTGCCGCATTGCTCATGGCCATCTGCTGGCGCGGCATGACCACCGAGGAGACTCTGGCCCTCACCCTGGCCATGCGTGATTCCGGCAAGCGCCTCGACCTCTCTGGCGTGCCCGGCGTCAAGGTAGACAAGCACAGCACCGGCGGCGTGGGGGACAAGACCACCCTAATCCTCGGCCCCATCGTGGCCGCCTGTGGCGTGCCCTGCCCCATGTTCAGTGGCCGCGGCCTGGGCCATACCGGCGGCACCGTGGACAAGTTCGCGGCGATCCCCGGGCTCAAGGTCGAACTCAGCGAGGCCGAATTCCTGCGGAGCCTGGCCGAGACCCGCTTCGCCAACTCCGCCCAGACTGCCGACATCGCCCCCGCCGACAAGAAGCTCTACGCCCTTCGGGACATCACCGCCACCGTGGAAAGCATCCCCCTCATCACCGCCAGCATCATGTCCAAGAAGCTGGCCGGGGGGGCGGATGCCCTGGTGCTGGACGTGAAATGCGGCCCCACCGCCTTCATGAAGACCCTTGAGGACGCCCGCACCCTGGCCCAGAGCATGGTCGACGTGGGCAGCGCCCACGGCATGCAGATCCGCGCCCTCATCACCCGCATGGACGCCCCCCTGGGCTGGGCCATCGGCAATGCGTTGGAGGTGATGGAATCCGTGGAGATCCTCCGGGGTGAGCAGGCCGACTCCGAGCTGGCCCAGATGAGCTTCCGCCTGGCTGCGGAGATGCTGATCATGGGCGGGGCCGCCTCCACCCTGGACGAAGCCCTGGCCAAGGTGCAGGCCGCCATCAAGGATGGCTCCGCCCTCAAGACCTTGCGGCGCTTCGTCACCCTCAACGGCGGCGACGCCGGGGCCCTGGACGACTTCAGCCGCCTGCCCCAGCCCGGCCAGGTGGTCGAGGTGCGGGCCGACCGGGACGGGTACCTGGCCGCCATCGACGGCCGGGCCCTGGGCCTCCTGGCCATGGACCTCGGCGCCGGCCGGAAGGACCGGAACGACGTGCTCGACCTGGGGGTGGGCATCCGGGTCCTGGCCCGGGTGGGACAACAGGTGGCCAAGGGCGACCTCCTGTTCCAGGTATTGGCCAAGACCGGGATTGTCATTAAGCCGGATTTATACCTGTCCACCCTTGATTGGGCAACGGTTTCTCCGCCATCTGATCCTTGGCTTCTGGCCACCATCGGGTGCTAAGGTTGCCTCCTACAAAACTATGGACAGATGCGCATTGATGAATGATGGTTCCCGGAATTCTTCCGAGAACTGAATATTTCCCCGACCGTTCTGGTAAAGTTACGCCTAAGTCTCCTAGCTCTTTTTCAGCGTCCTCGATCCCGACACCGATCTCCACCCCTCCCCTGGAGGCTGGAGCGGTGGCCACCCCTGGATCGGGGTTTTTTGTTTTTCCACCGGGACCCCCCCCACTTCAAGTCCCGACTTTCTGGAGGATGCTATGCATCTCTTGAACAACCGCCTGGGCCGTCTCACGGCCCTCATCGCCCTGGGCGGGGCAGCCTTGTACGCACAGGGCACTCAGACCGCCAACGTCACCGGCACGGTCGTGGACGCCGCTGGCGCTCCCCTCGCCGGCGTCGTGGTCCGCCTCACCTCGCCCTCCCTGCAGGGCGTCCGCACCTACAGCACGGACGCCACGGGCAAGTTCATCGCCCGCCTGCTGCCTCCCGGCTTCTACACCATCCAGTACACCAAGGATGGCCTGGAGACCCGCAAGATCACCGAACAGCTCGGCATCGACCAGACCTACAGCCCCAAGGTCACCCTCACGAAGGTGGGCGGCGCCGTGGTTGAAGTGATCGCGGCCGCTCCTGCCGTGGACAAGACCGACATCAAGACCGCCACCAACTACCGGGCCGACAACGTCGACATGCTGCCCAACGCCCGCACCCAGGAAGGCGTCGCCCTCCTCACCCCCGGCGTCACC
>JBBQHW010000143.1:0-2810 GCA_038324335.1 Holophagales bacterium | reverse complement strand
TCGCCCAAGTGCCCGCGCACGGCCCCCAATTCGGCGCGAACGCGACGAGCCGTTGCGGGCTCCAGCAGCCGCGTCAGCTCCCGACCCAACCGTTCCGCGTTCACCTCATCCTGCAGCAACTCGACGGCCACCTCCCGCCCTGCCACCACGTTGGCGAGGCCGAAGAAGGGAACCTTCACAATGCGCCTGGCGATCTGATAGGTGAGGGCGTTCAGCTTGTAGACGATTGCGAAGGGCGTACCCAGCAGCGCCGTCTCCAGCGTGGCCGTGCCGGAGGCCACCAGGGCGGCGTTCGCATAGGCGCGGGCGGCGTACGTGCGGCCCTGCACCAGCAGCACGGGGGCCTCGCCCAGGTGGGCGCGCACGAAGGCCGGATCCAGCGTCGGCGCCACGGGCAACACCCACTGCACTTCGGGCCGGGCCATCCGCCAGCGCAAGGCCAGTTCGGCCATGGGCGGCAGCAGGCGCTCGATCTCGCCCCGGCGGCTGCCCGGCAGCAGCGCCACCAGGGGCCTCGCGGGGTCGAGACCAGTCTCGCTGAAGAAGGCTTCGCGATCGCACTCTGGATGCACGATCTCTACCAGGGGATGGCCCACGAAGCGGGCATCGACTGGATAGTCCTTGAATAGCACCGACTCGAAATCGAAGAGGCAGTAGAGCGTATCCAGCACCGTGCCCAGCTCGGGAATTCGTCCCTTTTTCCAGGCCCATACCTGGGGGCAGACGTACTGGTGCAGCTTCACGCCGGGCATCTGCTTGCGCAGGGCCTTGGCCAGTCGCAGGTTGAAGCCCGGATAGTCAATGAGCAGGGCGGCGGACACCTGCTCCTCCCGCGCCACCGCCAGGATCTGGTGGAAGAGCCGGTTCAGCCGCGGCAGGTGCCGGATCACCTCGATGAAGCCCACCACGGCCAGATCCTTCACGTCCGCCAGCTTGCGATCCAGGAAGGGCGTCATGCGCGGCCCGCCCACGCCGATGATTCGCAGGCCTGGGCGGCGGGCCTTCAGCTCACGCAGCAGTTCCGCGCCGTGCAGATCGCCGGAATCCTCGCCGGCGATGACGAGCAGAGTCTGCGTCATGACCCATCCCGCTGCAGATGCTTGCCGAAGACCAAGCCCTCATCGGGCACCAGGGGCCGACCGAGGACCAGAGTAGGAGGCTCGGCCGGGAACAGCACCGCCGGATGGGCGGCTCCTAGCAGGGCGGCCTGGGCGCGGAATGTTTCCGGAGCATCGGCCGCCAGGGCCATGTCCCAGCGGTAGCCCAGGACCTGCAGCGGGCGCAGGTCGGTGCCGGGTTCGCAGATGCCGCACCAGAGGCGGTCCGCCAGGGGTTCGGCATCCAGGATGCCCGGATGCCAGCAGAAACCCACGGCCTCGCCATGGGCCTGCCGCAGCAGCTCCAGCACGGGCGCCTGGGCGTCTGCAGCCAGGTGCAGCGCCAGCTTGACGCCGCGGCCAGAGGTGGCTTCCAGCAGGATCTCCAGTTGCCCCAGGAGCCTGAAACCCGCCTCGCGATTTTCTGGACGCGGGACAGGCAGCACCAGGAAATCCTGCCCAAGGCCGAAGCGCAACACCGCCAAGGCTTCCTCCACCAGAGCGGGGCCGGGCAACTGCACTGCGTGAACCACCAGCCCCCGCGGCGCGGCCAAGGACCAGGCCCCATGCAGCGTGCCGTCCCAGCGGAGCATCACGGGTGCCAGGGCCAGCCAGGGCGCGGGGTCAAAGCTGGACGGGAGCAGGGGAATGAACCGCATGGGCTTATCATGAAGTAACGGAGGCACCATGGGCCGCATTTTCACCCTGGACGAAGCAAGGGCCATGATGCCCCAGGTGAAGGCCATCACCGAGCCCGTCTTCACCCTGGCCGCGAGCCTCGCCGAGGAATTGAGCCAGGCCGAAGATGCCAATGACGAGGCCCGGGCCGAAGTTTTGCGGGAGCGCCTGCAGGCGCTGGTGCAAAGCTGGCAGCTGAGCATGCAGGATCTCGAGGCCGAAATGAAAGGCCTCTGGCTGGTGGATTTCGATTCCGGCGATGGCTACTGGTGCTGGGCCTATCCCGAAGAGGCCCTGGGCCACTGGCACAGCTACGAAGGCGGCTTCCGGTCCCGCGTACCTGCCGATCAGCGGCCCGGCGTTCAGGCCTAAGCGGGGGCGTAGGCCCACTTTGCCGCAGGCGAAGCCCGGAGGGCCGCACAGATGATGTGCGCGGTGTTGCCGACTGCAGGGCAGCCCAACCCTTTCAATCGCGCTGCTTCGACTTGCGGAAGACCCCGGGGTAGAGGTGGTCCCCACAATCCGGGCAGATGCCATGGCTGAATTCCGCTTCGGAGTGGTCGCTGATGTAGGCCTCGATCTGGGTCCAGTAGCCCTGATCGTCCCGCACTTTCTTGCAGGAAGCGCAGATGGGCAACATTCCACTGAGTTGGCGCACCTTCGATAGGGCTGCTTGCAGGGAGGACCTTTCCGCCTGCAGGCGCTGCCGTTCCACTTCCATCCCTCTTCGATATTGTTGTCGGAGGTACTCGAACCAGAAGGCGAGAACAGAAATGATGAAATAGACTGCGGCAAAGCGGCTGATGAACTGCCCCTGGTAGCGGTGGATCGGCATCCCCAGGTAGGGAAGCCAGAACACACAGGCGACTCCGAGGAACATCACCATGGTCCAGGCCAGGTTGTGTATAAAAGCGTCTGTAAGTCCGGTTTGAGGGCCTGAAGTAGAAGGTGGCCACCGAGTCCGGTAGGTTGATCGCGTTCAAAACCACCAACCATGGAGGACGCGATGGCCGAAGGGAAGTTTGGGCCCGGAAG
>JBBQHW010000142.1:0-2830 GCA_038324335.1 Holophagales bacterium | reverse complement strand
CTTCCGGCCTTGCCGGCAGCGGCCTTCGGCCTGCCCATGACGGAGGGGCACGGAGGCCTCCGTGCCATCTCCGTGGCCTCGGTGTCTCCGTGGTGAATCTTCATCTTTGATGGCGACTTGGTATCAGGCAACTCGTCCTATTTGCTCGGTGTTCTCGCGATGTGGATCTTATAAGGGTGCCCAACGCTCCCGTACACGATGAGGAGCAGGGGGAAGGGCCGTCCCTCGAAATTCTTGAACTCGATTTTCGTGGTTCGCTGCTGGCGGCTGAGCCGATTGATGCGGTTGATCTCGCCCTTGGAAACCGCCGAGGGCGTGAAGGAGGGACCGCTGAGGAGCCCGAAGCGCTGGGTGACTACCTCGGCCGCGTCAGATTCGACTTTGGTGGTCAGGGTTTCACCGGGAGCCACCATGAAGCGGTAGAGCTTGAGGCCGTTGTCTTTGGACCTGCTGTCTTCGACATAGGCAGCCGATGAGCGGGCGCCAGCCGTGGATGACTCTGCGGGTCGGGTGCTGGACTGCAGGGAGGGGTCCAGGGGAAGGCTGTCTTCCTCGATGAGGAGCACCTCCGGGGGGACGGCGGCCATCTGGTTTTTGGCGGCGGTGATGGGCTGGGTGGTCTGAGCCTGGGCGGGCAGGCCCAGCAGCAGCAATCCGGTCATCCAGAGATGTGGTTTCATGATGTCCTCAAAAAACAGGCCCCGCCGGGGGCGGGGCCTGGGTGGTGGTGGCAGTCGTTCCTAGAAGTGGAACTTCACGCCGAACTGGGCCCAGGAGGGGTTGAGGCCCGTGGACTTGTTGGCGTCGGTGCCGAGTTCGGTGATCTGGACCAGGGCCTGGGCAGACCAGGCGGCATTGAACTGGTATTCCAGACCCAGACGGGCACCGAACTTGGTGCCCTTGGCGCTGTCGGTGGTGTTCACCGTGGCGGACTCGGTCTTCACCTTGTACTGGTTGAGGGAAAGCCCGGTGATGAACTTCAGGTTCTTCCAGGGGGAGTCGACAAAGATGTCGCCCGCCAGCTGGATGCTGGTGAGGCTCTGCTTCACGCCGCTGGCGTTGGCGGTGCCGGGAAAGAGTTGGTAGCCCAGGCTGGCCCGGAAGGGGACAGTCGTGGCACCCAGGTGGCCGTTATAGCCGAAGTCCACGACAAAACCGTTGGTCTTGCCGGTGATGTCCTTCAGGCCATCCAGGGCGGCGGAAATGCTGGCGCCGGCGGTCCAGGTTTTATCGGCTTCCTGGGCCACGAGGCCAGTGCCGGCCAGTACGGCCCCGAGGGCCAGGATACGTAGAGGGGTTCGCATCGTCATTGGGTCTCCTGACTCAGACTAAAACTGGAGGCCAAGGCTGAAAGCCAAGGACCGTGCGTTGATGAAATAGTTCTTCCCAGAGCCGGGTTCGGTGGTCCCGAAGGCGGCCGCATCGTTCACGTAAAGCACCGTCTGGCCGCCGTAGCCCGGGAGAGTCGTGTTGAAGGTCGAGGTCATCTGGGTGTTGAAGACGTTGTTGATCTGCAGATCGCCGATCAGCTTCAGGCGCCAGAGGGCCAGGGGCACCTGGAAGGCGATCTTGAAGTCCACCTGGTAGGTGTCGTTGTAGCTGTACTGGCCGCGACCGCCGTAGTACTGAAGGTAGTTGCTCGGGCGGGCTGGGGCAGGGGGGGGAAGGTTGGCCGCGATGCCGAGCGGCGCGGCTTCAGCCGCGCTGTAGTTGTTGCCGGAATCGTAACGGAGCAGGGCGGAGTAGGAAATTTGGCCCTTGCTCATGGGTAGCACGGCCGTCAGGTAGAGACGGGCGCGGTGGGTCTGATCCTGGAGTAGGGGGCCCGTGGCGGCGAAGTCGGCGTCCGTACGGCCCAGCACTTGGGTCAGCTGAACCCGGTTCTGGTAGTAGCCCGTGGGGGTGTTGTCACGGAAGGACTGGCCCGTATTGGAATCGCCACCGTTGTTGTTGCCCACCAGGCGGCTGTAGGTGTAGTTGCCGCCCCAGGTCCAGGTCGCATTGACCTTGCCGATCCATTCCAGCTCAAGCCCGTTGTATTCGCGGGTGAGGGCATCGGAATTGAAGACATGGATCTTCTGGGCCTGCTGGTTGGCCAGGCCGGAACCCGTGGGATCCGTGAGGGTGACCATCTCGGAGGCGAGGTAGTCCTGCGAAAAGGCCCAGTCCTTCTTCCAGGCACGGTGGACGTAGGTGAGCCCGATGCGGGAGCCATTGTCGTAGCTGCGCTTGTAGCCGAAGGTGTACTCATCCAGGTAGGGGGCGCGGAGATTGCCGTCCACCGCGTAGGTCTGGCTGTTGTCGAAGAAGCCCAGTACCCGGCCGTAGTTAGCAATGTTGGTGAGGGTGGCGTAGTCAACGAAGGCCACAGCCTGGTTGACGTTGGCAATAGTTACCGCCGCGAGGGTGGGATCCACGGCCTGGGCGTTCCACCCGCGGTTCACGCCCTTGGCGTCGGCCTTCTTGATGAAGGCATCGGTGAAGCCAGTGCTGAAGTCGCCGCCGTAGCGGGCGAAGGTCGCCGTGAAGAGATGCTTGCTATCGCCGTTCACGTCGTAGCGGAGCTGCATCCGGGGCGAGAGGTCGCTGGCCTTGCCCAGCTTGACGCCATCGGTGTCGTTCACGCCCAGCTTGTCATAGCGCAGGCCCAGCATGAAGTTCCAGTGCTGGTTGATGGTCCACTGATCGTTGAAGTAGAGCGAGTCCGTGCGGTTGCGGGTGATGCCATCCTGGCCGGTCTGCTGGACGACGCTGGGCGCCGCGCCGCGCAGGAAGTCGCCAGCCCCCCCACGGTTTACACCCGTGGTGGCGCTGTTGACGTTGTTCATGA
>JBBQHW010000141.1:0-2858 GCA_038324335.1 Holophagales bacterium | reverse complement strand
GCCAGCATGGGCTTTCCGGCGGTGCCCGAGGGCTCGCCGTCGTCGTCGGCACCGAAGGCCAAAACAGGTACACCCTCGCGCCAGGCGCTGCAGTGATGCGTGGCCTCGAAGTCCCGCTTGCGCAGCGCCGTCAGCACGGCGTTCCGTTCTGGGGCATCCTTCGCGGGGTGCAGCTCCGTGAGGAAGATTGAGGCCTTCTCCCGGAAACGGTGGCAGGCAACCCTGGTCAATCGACGCATGATTTCAGCATGGATGGGACCCTGCCTGGAATCAACAAACGGCCCGCGAATGCGGGCCGTTTCAATCTCCGGGACGCAGTCCCGGAGCAGCAATCGACTACATCATCCCGTCAATGATCGCGTTCAAGGTGGGGCTGGGCCGCATGGCCGTGGAGGTCTTGGCGTGGTCCGGGTGGTAGTAGCCGCCCATGTCCACGGGCTGGCCCTGGGCCGCGATCAGTTCCTGGTTGATCTTGGCTTCGTTGTCACCGAGCGCTTTGGCCACCTTGGCAAAGCGGGCCTGGAGCACGGCATCCTTGGTCTGGGCGGCCAGGGCCTGGGCCCAGTAGAGGGCCAGGTAGAAGTGGCTGCCCCGGTTGTCGATCTGGCCCACCTTGCGGGCGGGAGACTTGTCGTTGTCGAGGAACTTGGCGATGGCCAGGTCCAGCGTTTCGGCCAGTACTGCCGCTTTGGCATTCTTGAAGGTGTTGGCCACATGCTCGAGCGAAGCGGCGAAGGCCGAGAATTCACCCAGCGAATCCCAGCGCAGGTAGCCCTCCTTTTGGAACTGCTGGACGTGCTTGGGGGCCGAGCCGCCTGCGCCCGTCTCGAAGAGCCCGCCCCCGCCCAGCAGGGGCACGATGGAGAGCATCTTGGCGCTGGTGCCCAGTTCGATGATGGGGAACAGGTCGGTCAGATAGTCGCGCAGCACGTTGCCGGTGACGGAAATGGTGTCCTTGCCGGCGCGGATCCGGGCCACGGATTCCTTCATGGCCTCCACGGGAGTCAGGATGCGGATGTCCAGGCCCGTGGTGTCGTGGTTCTTCAGGTAGGCGTTCACCTTCTGGATGATCTGGGTGTCGTGGGCCCGCTTCGGATCCAGCCAGAACAGGGCCGGGGCCCCGGTCAGCCGGGCCCGGCTCACGGCGAGCTTGACCCAGTCCTGGACCGGGATGTCCTTGGTCTGGCACATGCGGAAGATGTCGCCGGTCTCCACCTTCTGGGAGAGCAGGGTCGCGCCGGCGGCGTCCACCACGCGGATGGTCCCCGCGGCGGGGGCGTAGAACGTCTTGTCGTGGGAGCCGTACTCTTCGGCCTTCTGGGCCATGAGGCCCACGTTGGGCACGCTGCCGATGGTGGCCACGTCGAAGGCGCCGTGCTGCTGACAATCCTCGATGATGGTCTGGTAGATCGTGGCGTAGGAGCGGTCGGGAATCATGGCGAGGGTGTCGTGCAGCTTCCCGTCCGTTCCCCACATCTTCCCGGAATCGCGGATGACCACGGGCATGGAGGCGTCGACGATGATGTCGTTGGGCACGTGCAGGTTCGTGATCCCCTTGTCCGAGTCGACCATGGCCAGCGAGGGGCGGCTCTGGTAGACGGCCTGGATGTCCGCCTCGATCCCGGCGCGCTGGGCCTCCGGCAGGCTCTGGATCTTCGCGTAGAGTTCGCCCAGGCCATTGTTGATGTTGACGCCCAGGGTCTTGATGACGGCAGCGTGCTTCTCGAAGACATCCTTGTAGAACACGGACACGGCATGGCCGAACATGACGGGATCCGAGATCTTCATCATGGTGGCCTTGAGGTGCAGTGACAGCAGCAGGCCGTCCTTCTTCGCGGCCTCGATCTGCGCGGCGTAGAAGTCTCGCAGGGCGGCGACGCTCATCACCGCGGTGTCGATGATCTCGCCGTCCAGGAGGGGGGTCTTTTCCTTGAGGACCTTGATGGTGCCATCGGCGGCCACGAACTCGATCCGTACCGTGGTGGCCTTCGCGACCGTGGTGGAGGTCTCGCTGCCGTAGAAGTCGCCGCCCTGCATGTGGCCAATGCGGGACTTGGATTCGGGGCTCCAGGCACCCATCTTGTGGGGGTGCTTCTGCGCGAATTTCTTCACAGAGAGCGGAGCGCGCCGGTCGGAGTTGCCTTCCCGCAGCACCGGGTTCACCGCACTGCCCAGCACCTTGGCGAAGCGGGCCTGGAGAGCCTTCTCCGCGTCATCCTTGGGCGGTTCCGGGTAGTCGGGAAGGTCGAAGCCTTGGGACTGGAGTTCCTTGATGGCGGCGATGAGCTGGGGGATGGAGGCGCTGATGTTGGGGAGCTTGATGATGTTGGCTTCGGGCTGGTGGGTGAGTTCCCCGAGTTTGGCCAGGTTGTCGGAGATCTTCTGGCCCTCGGTCAGGCGCTCGGGAAAATTCGCGAGGATGCGGCCCGCCAGGGAGATGTCAGAGGTCTCGACGGCGATGCCGGTGCCCTCGGTGAAGGCCTGGATGATGGGCAGCAGGGAATAGGTGGCCAGGGCCGGGGCTTCGTCGATGTCCGTCCAGATGATGGTCTGCGAGGTCATGGTGTCTCCTTGGTTTCAGCCTGAATCCGGAGGTCCGGACAAGGGCCAACAAGGCAGACTCCCATGTGGGAAGTCATGCTTCAAGGCGCTTTCCCATGGGTGGAGGGGGATTGGGACTTCGGTCACGCCCTGGAGGTACCCAGCACTGGCAGGGTCGCTCCCGAAGCCGATTTGACCGCGCCGCGGGAAACTGCGAAGTCCATGCGGCCCAGGTTCACGCCGCCGAAACCCACCTGGAAGACCAGCGTCTCGCCGTGGGCCTGGGGCAGCCTGGTGGGGGCGTCCAGGAAGGTGTG
>JBBQHW010000140.1:0-2867 GCA_038324335.1 Holophagales bacterium | reverse complement strand
CTGGAAGCGCTCCGAGAGGTGCAGCTGCCGGCGCAGCAGGGCCTTGTCGTGATGCCAGAGGAAGAGCAGCAGGCCGGCTCCGAACAGGCCCAGCAGGGCCAGCAGGCCGGCCCCGGCCCACCACACCGTGCGCCGCAGGGGGCCGTAGACTTCGGCCGTATCGATCTTCGTCACCACGGTCCAGGCCGTCTCCGGAACCTGGCGCAGCACGGCGAGCACCTGCACGTCGCGGTAGTCGAGGCCCTCGGTCAGGCCGCCCAGCCCCACCAGGGAGCGGACGGAGGGTGCCTGGGCCACCGAGGCCATGGGCAGCCGCAGGCGCAGGGCCGAACCCGGGCGATGCCTGACGTCGTTCAAATAGAGGATGTCGCTCCCCTCCTGCCGCACCAGCAGGGCCTCGGCGCTGGGACTGGGGGTGGGCCAGGCCTGGAGGAGGGGATAGAGAAAAGCATGGGGATCCAGCATCAGCAGGAGCGCGCCAGTGGCCCTGCCTCCGGCCCGGGCGCCGATGGGCACCCACAGGCTCAGGTAGATCTTGTCCCGGTTTGGATTCCGGTGCAGGTCGCGCACCAGGACCTCCTGCGCGCCAAGGGCCGCCTGGATTTCGGCGGGATCCATTTCCTCGAGGGGAGCCGTGCCGGCCGCCTGGACCGAAAGGCGCGGTCGGCCCAGCGCATCGAAGAGCACCACACGATGGTAGTGATTCTTCTGCAGGCTCTCCATCCAGACGCGTACCTCCTCGGTGCGGGCCGGCGAGGCACCCGCCAGGAACTGCTGCAGCTGTCCCTGGATGAGCTGCGCGTGGAGGATGCCCGCGGCATCATCCCGCCGTTCGCCCCACCAGGCCGCGATCTGGCGGGCCTTGGCGTCGGCGATGATGGTCAGCTCCGTCCGGACGGCCTGCTTCGCCCGCTGGATCTGTCCGCGCAGGTAGAGCGAGCCGCCGGTGAGGACCAGCGCCACCAGCAGCAGGAAGAGTAGGATCAGTCGCAGCGTGAAGTCCCGGGCCGAGCCGCTCCGTTTCTGCAGCCGGTGATGGAAAGCCCGCAGGGGCCAGGTATCCATGCCCGCGGCCAGCAGCAGGGAACCACCCAGCAACCCGGCGCCCAGGGCCGAGGGCAGGGCCATGGGAATCCGCTCGCTGCCGTACAGCAGCGGGGCGCCGCCCGCATAGCTGGCGAGCACCACGGTACTGATGATCAGGGGGAACAGGGCCAGCACGGCGGCACCTTGCCGATCGCGCCATCCCGGCGCCAGGGGCCACCAGTGGATCAGGGCTGAAAGGGCCGCGCCCAGCAGGGCGACCACCGTCAGGATCGAAGTGAACTGGACCTGCGGGCGCCCCAGGGTCAACTGCCGTTCCAGCCATGGGTCGCCGGTGGCGTGGCCCGCCAGCAAGCCCAGGCAGAGCCAGGCCACGATCACTGCCAGCGCGATGGCCAGCCTCCGGAGCCGGTGCGAATCGGGGCGCGCCTCGCGCAGCAGGTGGGCAGCCACCAGCAGGAGCAGCAGCCCCACGACGATGGGCGACATGGGCACCAGGCCCCGGCCCAGGGTCGCGAGTCCGGTCGAGCCGGTGAGCATGCCCAGCGCCGCCAGGCTCGCCACGGCCCCGGCGCCCCCGGCCAGGGTCAAACGCAGCCATCGGGGGGCTCTGGATGGGATGGGAACAGGGGTCATTGCGGAGGGGCTCGTCAGAAAAGTACGGACAGTCCCGGTATCGGCCCCTGCGACCTTGGGATGAATTGTGCTCGCCCAGAATTTTATTTCGAAAGTCTATTAATAGCCAAGAGGCCAATTCGGATCGGTTATCGGATTCGTGACTCACGTCACCATCCGGTCAGGAATATTTACACACCTGCATCTACCGCCGTAGAGCAGTTCATGTCTTGAAACCCAGATCAGCGTGTGAATCAAAAGAAAATGGAACATTAATTGTAAAAAAACGGCTCAGCCGTTGAATCTTGTTTTTGACATAACTTGCCCCGGAATTACCAGACCTCACAGGCGTTGTCTTACCTTTTCCCTGGACCCCAAACGCTCAAAACCGACCCGCCGTCCATCCCCAGCCGCACCCCAAGGAGACCCCCCCGATGTCGTTCACTCCCAGCCTGCTCGCCCTCCTGCTGGTCGCCCCCTGCGCGCTGGCCACCGACCGCGAAGAACCTCGTGCCACCCACCGGGAGGAGGCGCCCAAGGCGCACGCCCTCCGGGCGAAGGACCGGGATGACAAGAAGAGTGACAAGAAGAGTGACAAGAAGCAGCCCGCCCATGGCACTGAAGCCAAGGGGCCGGCCACCGCCAGCCGCCTCAAGGCCCTGGAGCAGGAGAACCTGCGGCTGCGCCAGGAACTGGCCACGAAGCACGGCGACGCCGCCCTGGCCGGTTCGGAGGCCGCCTCGCCCGAGGGGGCCCTCAATGAACTGAAGGCCGGCAACACCCGCTTCGTCCTGGGCACCCGCACCCGCACGCAGATGAGCTCCAACGACGCCGCGCTCCGGGCCACGCTGGCCAAGGGCCAGGCGCCTTTCGCCGTGATCGTCACCTGCAGCGACAGCCGCCTGGGCGACAGCTTCATCTTCGACCAGGAGTTGGGCCGCCTCTTCACCGTGCGCGAAGCGGGCAACTGCCCCGACACCCAGAGCCTCGCCAGCATCGAATACGCGGTGGAGCACCTGGGCTCCAAGGTGGTGGTGGTCATGGGCCACGAGGCCTGCGGGGCCGTGGGCGCCGTCCTTCAGGCCGGACCGGCGCCCCTGCCCGGCAACCTCTGGAGCCTCCAGGCCGCCATGTCGGGCCTGCTGGAGAGCGTGCCCCACCCGGCCGGCGAGTCCGCCAGCACCCACATGGCCCACCTGGTGGAGGCC
>JBBQHW010000139.1:0-2870 GCA_038324335.1 Holophagales bacterium | reverse complement strand
GGGCACGAGGTGGACGTCTGGGATGAGGTGACGGCCATGGGCATCGCAGACCTGATCGCCGCCCAGTCGCCCGCGCTCATCATCACGGACTACAGCATGCCCGGGTGCAACGGCCTCACCGTGGCCCGGATGGCCCGCAAGGTCCAGCCCGAGCTGCCGATCATCGTGGTGATGGCCACCCACGATCCGACCATCATGGATGCCCTGAATCGCCAGGAAGTCAGCTGCATCCTCCACAAGCCGATTCCGCAGGAGGAATTCATGGCGGCGGTGGAGCGGGCGCTGGCTGGCGAAGCCTGAGGCTCCTAGATCCTGTCCAGGCCTTCCTTGCCCTGCATGACTTTCCAGGGCAGCAGCTCGTAATTGGCGAGGCCGTGCTGGTGGAAGGGGTCGCCGGCCATGATGGCATCCAGCTCCACCAGGGGGTTCTCGTCCTGCACCCGCACCAGCCACATGCCCCCGAAGCGCGGCTCCAGCGGTCCCGAAGCCACCAGGATGCCCTGCTCCTGCAACTGGCGGAGGTAGGCGCGGTGGGCTTCAGTGACGGCCTCGATTTCGGCCAGCGGGCGGCGGTAGCGGACGATGATCATGGCGTACATGGGAGCTCCTTGATGGGCCACAGATAAACATGAATTCCGGGAAAGGAAAAAGGCAAACACCGCTGAACAGGGAGAGGGCACAGAGCAAAGGGAACAAACTCTTTAGCCACCGATGAACACCGATGAACACCGATAGAAAGATGATGAAGACAGGGCGCCCTTGACGCAGGGGTCTCCGGCCTTCCAGCACATGCATTATCGGTGTTTATCAGCACTTATCGGTGTTTATCGGTGTTCTGCTGTTTTGCTTTTCACATCGGTGGTTCCGCAGGCCTTGGTTCGGCACCATTTAGGTCGTCACTGTGGCGTTAATCTCGGTGGCCAAGTGCCGGGGCAGAGAAACCTTGCCAGGGGCCCCGGACCTTTGCACCCTGTAGCTTGCGGAGTTGCAGCCATGAACCCCTACCAGCCCCAGGACACCTATGATGTCGAGGCCGCCTCGCGCCTGAGCCGGCTGGGCGCCGTCCTCGTGGACGGCCTGGTGGGCTTCGCCCCCGTGGGCGCCATCCTGCTCATGCTGCCCATGCTGATGCTGCGTGGCGGGACCAGCGCCCTCCTCATTCTCCTGGGCATCGCGGCCCTCACCGCCTTGGCCGTCTTGATCACCCAGATCGTGCTGGTGGCCAGGCGCGGCCAAACCATCGGCAAGAAGGTGCTGGGCATCCGCATGATCACCAGTGGTGGCGACATCCCCAGCATCTGGCGGGTGTTCTTCCTGCGCTGGCTGCCCTTCGTGGTGGTGGCCGCGGGTGTGGATTACCTGTTCAAGCTGCGGGGCATCGGCAATTTCGTGCATCTGGTGGACGCGCTCCTGATCTTCCAGCCCAACCGGCGCTGTCTCCACGACCTCCTGGCCGACACGCACGTGATCAAGGCCTAGGTGGCCTGGGTCGCGCGTGAAAGCAGCGCGTGCACGAGCAGCCGGTCACGGTCCACCTGATTCCCGATGCGGTAGGAGGCGCCGCCGGCATCCGTGAACCCGGCCTTGGCGTAGAAGCGGAGGGCCCGCGGGTTCTGCTCCCAGACCTGCAGCCACAGGCCGTCGTGTCCCGCCGCCGTGGCCTGCGCGAGCACAGCCTTCATCAGCACCTGGGCCGCGCCCGTGCCATGCAGCGTGTGGTCCACATAGAACCGGGCCACCTCAAGGGGCCTGATGAATCCCAAGCTCTTTTCCACCTCCGGGCCGCAGGCCCGGAGCAGCGTGTACCCCAGGAGTGTGCCGCCGACCTCAAGCAGCAACGTCCAGCAGGCGGTGTCGGCCAGCTCCGCCGCCTGCTGCGCGGGCCCGAAGGTCGCTGCCAGGTGCAACTCCAGATTGGATGAGGGAATGAGGCCCGTGTACGTTTCGCGCCAAAGGCGCTCCCCCAGGCGCGCCAGGGCCTGGGCTTCGGCGGGAAGGGCAGGGCGGATGACCATGCCTCCAGCTTACCGAATCGCTGAAAACCCGCTAGAATACTCGTTTTCGCGAGCCCTCATGCACATCCAGGAACTGATTCTCCGCCTGCAGCGGTTCTGGGCCGACCGGGGCTGTCTCATCGGCCAGCCCTACGACCTGGAAAAGGGCGCCGGGACCATGAACCCGCTGACTTTCTTCGGTGCCCTGGGTGCGAAGCCGTGGAATGTGGCCTACGTGGAGCCCTCCCGCCGCCCCGCGGACGGTCGCTACGGCGAAAATCCCTTCCGCGTCTACAAGCACCTCCAGTTCCAGGTGATCCTCAAGCCCAGCCCCGCGGCGGTGCAGGACCTCTACATCGAGAGCCTGGAGGCGCTCGGCATCGACTTCTCCAAGCACGATCTCCGCTTCGAGGAGGACAACTGGGAATCGCCGTCGCTGGGCGCCTGGGGCGTGGGGTGGCAGGTGGTGCTGGATGGCATGGAGATCAGCCAGTTCACCTACTTCCAGCAGGTGGGCGGCCTGGACTGTCGGCCTGTGAGCGCTGAGCTGACCTACGGCATCGAGCGCATCTGCATGTTCCTGGGCGGCTACGACAACATCTTCGATCTGGTCCACGGCGAGGTGAAGACCGACGACGGCGTGTTTCCTGTCACCTACGGCCAGATGCGCCAGCGCGAGGAATACGAGCTGAGTGCCTACAGCTTCGAGCACGCGGACCTGGACCTGCACCGCACGCTCTTCGAGGCCTTCGAGAAGGAGGGCTGGCGCCTGCTCAAGGAGCACGGCCACTTCCTCAGCGCCTACGAGCAGGCCCTCAAGATGAGCCACACCTTCAACGTGCTGGACGCCCGCGGCGCCGTAAGCACCACCGAGCG
>JBBQHW010000138.1:0-2876 GCA_038324335.1 Holophagales bacterium | reverse complement strand
CCGCTGGCATACTGACAAACCGTGATTGGAGGCTCCCATGCCTGTCCCGATGCTTGAGCTCGCGCCGCAGAACGCCGCCATCAAGGCGAGGGTTCTGGAGGGTCTTTCGGGCCTCATCGACCGGTCCTCCTTCATCCTGGGCGAGAACGTGAAGGGCCTCGAGGCCGAGATCTCCGCCTATGCAGGCGCGGCGCACGCCGTGGGCATGTCCAGCGGCACCGACGCCCAGCTGGCGGCCCTCATGGCCCTGGGCATCGGCGCGGGCGACGAAGTCATCGTGCCCAGCTTCACCTTCTTCGCCACCGCCGGCGTGGTCTCGCGCCTGGGGGCCAAGCCCGTCTTCATCGACCTCGACCCGGCCACCTTCAACGCCACCGGGGCCCTGGTGGAGGCGGCCATCACGCCCCGCACCAAGGCCATCATGCCCGTGCACCTCTTCGGCCAGCTGGCGGACATGCCCGGCATCATAGCCGTGGCCCTGAAGCACGGCCTGCCCGTCATCGAGGACGCCTGTCAGAGCCTGGGGGCCAAGGGCTGGGGCAAATCCGCCGGCCAGTTCGGCGACATGACCGCCTACAGCTTCTATCCCACCAAGAACCTGGGCGCCTTCGGCGACGCGGGCATGACCGCCATCCGGGATGATGCTGCCCTGGCGGCGCGGGTGCGCCGCATCCGCGTCCACGGCATGGAGCCCGTCTACATGCACCACGAGGTGGGCATGAACGGGCGCATGGACGAGTTCCAGGCCCTGGTGCTGCGGGCCAAGCTGCCCATGCTGGATGGCTGGCACGCGGGCAGGCGCAAGCATGCCGCCTGGTACCTGGAACGCATGAAGGGGCTCACGGCCGATGAGGTGATCCTGCCCTTGGAGGTGGTGCCCGACGGTCGCCACATCTACAACCAGTTCACCATCCGCGTGAAGGGCGGCAAGCGCGACGCCCTGCAGGCCCACCTCAAGGAACGGGGCATCGGCTGCGCCATCTATTACCCCATCTGCCTCCACGAGCAGCCCTGCTTCAAAAACCTCGGCTACAGGACCGGCCAGCTGCCGGAATCCGAGTTGGCGGCCCAGGAAGTGCTCAGCCTGCCCGTCTACCCCGAGATGACCGAAGTCATGCGCGAGGAAGTGGCCGCGGCGATCCTGGGATTCTTCGGGAAGAGCTGAGCCCCGCCGGGGTTCAAGGGATCAAGGGCGGAACACAGAGGACGCAGAGGTCACACAGAGGAAGCACAGAGAAAAGCGGTGATCGCGGGGCCCTGAGGGGTGCCCGTTCCTGTCGCAACCCATGCCGGCGGCTCCCGACTCCCGTTTTGTTCACCACCAGTGGGCCGATGAGGGCGGGGCATTGCCGCCATAGAACCGACAGAAGGCAGTTCTCTGTGTCCTCTGTGGAATTCTGTGTCCTCTGTGTTCCTGCTCTTCTCTAGCCCTGCTGCGTGATGGTGGCGGCATCCACCCAGGTGTTCAGGGCTTCCTGGGCGGCCTCCGGGACCCCCAGGAACTGGATTCCGATGCCGATCATCTGCAGTGGATTCCCCCCGGGCCGCCCCCCCAACACGTATGAGACGGTGGCCAGGATGGGCACCTTGGGCAGTTCCGGGTGGAGCAGGACCAGCCCCTCGAGCACGGCGCCCCGTTCGAAGAGGCGGGCATCCCGGCCACCTACCAGAGCGAAGCAGCCACCCGTGCTGATGTTGGTGATGCGGACATCACGGTAGCCATGCCCTTTCAGGGTGAAGGCGATGGCGAAGTCAGACCCGACGATGATGCGGCGGGTGTCGCGTCGATCGGCATAGCTGCTCATTCGGGCCTCGTGGAGTGGGAAATCCTTGCTTGGGTATCGGCCAATCCCAGGCTAGACTGGATTTTCTGATTGGCCTGAACCCACCGGGGGACAGGGCGGGTTCTTCTGATCCCGACCCTGACGGCGCAAGACGCCGTCTCACCCACGCGGGGACAACGCGAGCACCAGGCGCTGGCCAAACCCATCCCACCATCCTTCCTGGAGTCCCCATGGAAATCCTTTTGATCGAGAACGTGACCCACCTCGGGGTCCGCGGCGACGTCGTCAACGTCAAGGACGGCTACGCCCGCAACTTCCTCCTGCCCCGCAAGATGGCCCTGCCCGTCACCGCCGGCAACAAGCGGCAGATCGAGCTGGAGAAGGTCCGCGCCGAGAAGCTCCGCGCCAAGGAACTGGCCGACGCCAAGAGCCTGGCCGAGAAGCTCGAAGCCGTGACCCTCGCCGTGTCCAAGAAGGCTGGCGAGAACGGCCACCTCTTTGGTTCCGTCACCAATGCCGACGTGGCCGAGCTCTTCAAGGGCAAGGGCTTCACGCTGGACCGCCGCGAAATCACCGTTCCGCACATCAAGGATGCCGGCACCTACCAGGTGGACGTGCGCCTCTACACCGGCGTCCACGCGAAGGTGAACCTGGAAGTCAGCGCCATCGCGGCCGCCGAGTAGAGTCGCGCATCTCGTCCCTTCAGTGGCCGGTCCCCGAGAGGGTTCACGGTCCCGCCGGGATTCGCCTGTCGCAGGGAATCCCGCCCACCCCCTACCTAAGGAGTCACACCATGGCGAAATCCACTGCCAAACCCGCCACCCTCGGCATCGCCGAACTCGCCGCCAACCTCGCCGAGGCCCAGGACCTTTCCAAGGCCCGCTCCAAGTCCATCCTGGACGGCGTTCGCGATCACATCGTCGAGACGCTCCTGGCCGGCAACCGCGTGAACGT
This sequence comes from Holophagales bacterium, assembly GCA_038324335.1. Classification (GTDB taxonomy): domain Bacteria; phylum Acidobacteriota; class Holophagae; order Holophagales; family Holophagaceae; genus Geothrix. The sequence goes on along the minus strand of JBBQHW010000138.1, from coordinate 138 downwards.
CTTCGGTCTCGGCATCTTCGAAGTCCGCGCCACCAAGGAAAAGATGGGCCGCAACCCCAAGACCGGCGAGAGCATCAAGATCCCCGCCGGCCGCAAGGTGGTCTTCAAGACCGCAAAGGGCCTCAAGGATCAGATGTA
>JBBQHW010000137.1:0-3426 GCA_038324335.1 Holophagales bacterium | reverse complement strand
GCCAGACCCACGGCGGCGGCGGCGATGACGATGCTCTGGGGCGAGATCATCTTGCCCGCAGAGGCGCCCGCGCTGCCGGCGGAAGCCATGAGGATGTCGGAGAGGCCCATGCCCTGGGCCGTGAGCTTCTGCAGGTTTCCGAACAGGGCATTGGCCGAGGTGTTGCTGCCCGTGAGGAACACGCCGATGGTCCCGAAGAGGGGGCTCAGCAGCGGGTACACGTGCTGGCTCACCAGGGCGACGATGCCGTTGGCCAGGGTGGCCACCATGGAGATCTGCTTGGTGGCCAGTTCACCCACCAAGGCGAGCTTGGTCTTGGGATCGATGATGGGCAGGGTCAGGTTCATCACTTCGGCGATGGAGAGAATGCAGGCCACGGCGATGAAGGAGGGGATCATCTGCTTGAAGGTCTTGCCGACCTGCTCGCCCATCACGGAATACTTGATGCCCATGAAGGGGAAGGCGATGGCGCCGGCGATGAGCATGATGGTGCCGGGGGTCTGCAGCCAGGTGAAGGCGTAGATCTTGTTCGGATTGTAGATCTGGGTCTTGAGGACGGCCCAGCGCCAGCCATCGACCGCGCCGGCGAAGAGGGGCTTGGTCTTGGGCAGGTTCACGGCGATGACGAGCACGGCCAACAGCAGGTAGGGCAGCCAGGACAGGAACAGTTCCATGAAGTGGAATTCCTTGGGCGCGTTGGTGGCCGGGGCATCGCCCTCGAAGAGCCAGGGCTGCGCATGCTTCTGCGACTTCAGGTAGATGGCCGTGGCGATGAGGCAGGCGAGGCCAGCCAGCACCGAGGTGAGATCCGGACCGATGAAGTTGGAGACCAGGAACTCAGTGATGGAGAAGCTGAGGCCCGCCACCAGGATGGCGCCCAGCGACCCCTTCAGCCCCTTCGACTTGGACATGGCATAGACCGTAGCGAAGGCCATGATCAGGGCCAGGGGGGCCATGAAGCGGCCGGTCATCTGGGAGAGCTTCATCAGATCCAGACCCGTGGTCTTGGCCAGGGTCACGGTGGGGATGGCGAGGGAACCGAAGGGCACGGGGCCAGTGTTGGCGACCAGGCACACCAGGGCGGCCATCATGGGGTTGTAGCCCAGACCTATGAGGATGCTGGCGGGAATGGCCACGGGGGCGCCGAAGCCGCAAATGCCTTCCAGGAAGGCGCCGAAGCCGAAGGCGATGAGCAGGGCCTGGGCACGGCGGTCGATGGTGAGGTTCGCCATGGCCCCCTGCATCTTGTCCATCCAGCCCGTGACCTTCAGGACGTTGTAGACGACCAGTGCGCCGAAGGGGATGTACATGATCGGAAAGAGGCCCGTGAGGCCGCCCTGGAGGGCCGCCAGCAGGGTCACCTTCACCGGGAAGTGGAAGACGAGGATGGCCGTGAGCACGGTCACCAGCCACGCGATGGGTGCCACCTTCGCGGCGGGCTTCATCATCAGCGGGATGCCGATGAGCAGGACGATGAGCGGCAGCGTGGCCGCAAGGGCACCAAGTAACATTGTCTACCTCCGGATCAACTGCCAAGAACAGTAGCAGGAATGGTTTGACCACCAAACCCAAAAAAGCCTCAACTAGCGAGGGCCGGCACCTTTCAGTGCCGGCCCTCGCCGTTCCTGCCAGGCACCGGGATAATTCCGGTGCCTAGCAGCGCCGTTATTTCGTCTTCACCGGATCCGCCGGACGCCTGGGCAGGGCCATGGGCTTATCGGCCATGCGCTTGAGAACCTCCTGGACGCCCCGTTCCAGCTGCAGGTCGTGACCGGCCTGCAGCGAGATGGGATCGTCCTCCACTTCGATGTCGGGGCTCACGCCCTCGCCCTCGATGACCCACTCGCCGGTGGCGGCATTGGTTCCGGAGCGGGGTACGAAGACGCTCCCGCCATCGATGAGCGGCAGGTTGCCCCCGCCCACGACGCCGCCCCAGGTGCGCTTGCCGATGAGGGGTCCAAGGCCCGCCGCCCGGAAGTAGTGGGGGAAGATGTCGCCGTCGCTGGCGCTGGTCTCGCTGGTGAGCGCCACCATGGGGCCGTGGAAGACGGTGCCGGGGTAGGTGGAGGGATGGTCGTTGCCGTTGCCGAAGCGGGTGCCCAGCAGCTTCTTGCCGAGCCGTTCCAGGAACATCTGGCTGGTGTTGCCGCCGCCGTTGGCGCGGACGTCAATGACCAGACCCTCCTTGCGAATCTGGGGGTAGTACCACTTGATGAACTCGTAGAGGCCGGGGGCCCCCATGTCGGGGATGTGGAGGTAGCCCACCTTGCCGCCGCTGAGCCTGTCGACGGTCTCCTTCGAGCGCAGCACGAAGTCGAGGTAGCGCAGGCTCGCATCGCTCTCGATGGGATGGTAGGTCACCTGCCGGGCGCCGTCGAAGCTGGGCCGGGCGTTCAGGGTGAGGGTCACCGCGAAGGTCTTGTGGCGCAGCAGACGGTAGGGGCTTTCGTCCGCCTTCAATTCCACGCCGTCGATGGCAAGGATGTAGTCGCCCTCCCGGGCATCCACGCCCACTTCCGTGAGCGGACTGCGGTACTTGGGCTCCTCGTTATGGCCCGGGTAGATGTGGGCCAGCCGGTAGCGGCCCGCGGCGGCATCCATTTCGATGCGGGCGCCGGGCAGGCCCACCTTGGCGCGCTCGGGCAGGACATAATCCCCGCCTTCGGTGTAGGTGTGGCCGATGTTCAGTTCCGAGATGAGCTCGGTGATCACGTAGGTCAGGTCCGAGCGGTGCGTGACGTGCTGGAGCCAGGGCCGGTACTGTTCGCGGAGGGCCTTCCAATCGTAGCCGTGCATGTTCTTCACGTAGAAGAAGTCCCGGAAGCGCCGCCAGGCCTCGTCGTAGACCTCGCGCCACTCCTCGGCGGGGATGCGGTCCACGAAGAGCTCCTTGGTGGAGACGGCCTTCTTCTCGGCGCCCTTCGCCTTCGCTTCGATCAGCTGGTAGGACACGGCGGGCCCCTGGCCGGTGCGGGCGAGGATCTTGGTCCCATCCTGGCTGAGGGTCCAGCCGGAGACCTCCGGCAGCAGCTCGCTCTCCTGGCGCTTCTTCAGATCGAACATCCAGAGGCTGCTGCCCCCGCTCCGGCGGCCATTGGCTTCGCCGTACACGAAGGGCGCGGCCTTGGTGTAGAGCAGGAAGCCGCGAATGGTGTCCAGGCCGCCCAGGTTGTCGGCGGGAATGGGTGCGCGGGTGCCGCGCTGCTCGAACCCCGCCCAGTCGATGCGGATGGCCACGGGGCCCTTGGTCTCCGACTTGGTCTCGGCCTTCTTTTCGCCGTTCTCCTTCTTTTCGCCGTTCTCCTTCTTCTCCATGTCCTTCTTGTCGCCTGCGCCCACCTCGTCGCTTTCCAGCGGGAAGGGATGGGCCACGTCCTTGCGCAGGGCATAGGCGATGACGTCCACGTTGCGGTTGCCCGCATAGTC
>JBBQHW010000136.1:0-3525 GCA_038324335.1 Holophagales bacterium | reverse complement strand
CACGGCGGCCCGCAGGCCCAGTTCCGCCCGGCGGCTGAGGCGCGTGATGAGGAAGGCGCCGCTCTGGCTGACCAGGGCCACGTGGCCCGGGTGGGCCGTGAGCGGCAGCTTGACGCTGGGGATGAAGAGCGTGTTGAGGGCGAGGTCCGGGCTGAAGAGGCCCAGGCCGTTGGGCCCCACGATGGCGGGCGTCCACTTCCCGGCGCGACGGTGCTCGTCGAGGCAGGCCACGAGCCGCTTCCCGAGGCCTTCGGTGTCGGCGCCATCGCCCAGGCCGCCGGCCACCAGGTAGACCACCGTGGCGCCGCCACCCTGGCGGCAGAGCTGTTCGACGGCTTCCAGTGTCTGGGGCGCGGGCAGGGACAGGATGAGCTGATCCGTGGGCGCCACGGCCAGCTCGGCCACGGAGTCGAGACAGGGCAGGCCCAGGAATTCCGTGGCTCCGGGCTTGATGAGGCGGAGCGCGCTTGCAGGCAGGTTCGACTGGCGGACGTTCTCCAGGATGATGCGGCCCACGGTGCCGGCGCGGCTGGACACGCCCGCGAGCACGAGGCTGCGAGGATTCAGCAGGGCCTGGTACCAGGCAGGATCCGGGCTGGCGATTGGGACGATTTCCGCCTTTTCCAGCGTGCCCACGCCGTCCAGGGCCGTGGGCAGCCCCTCGCTGTCCAGCACCACGGGGTTGAGTTCGAGCAGGCTGACACCCTCGCGTTCCAGCCCCGCTACGGCACGCCAGAGGCCCTGGAGGAAGGCCAGCAGCCGGGCCTCGTCGGTAAGGGCCTCGGTGCCGCGCTGCTGCCCCAGCCAGGTGCGCCCCAGCCAGTGGGCGCGCAGCTCCGCGAGGGCCTCTTCCGGTGTGGTAAGGGCCACGGGCCACAGCATCGGCGGGGCCAGCGCGGCCCAGGCATCTGCCTGGAGGCCGCCGATGCCGAAGACAATGAGCCAACCTGCATCGGGATCGCGCTTCAGGGAGACGAGGGCTTCGGTGGGCAGCCCCGACAGGCGTTTGAAGGCCACCTTCTCGCAGACCAGGCCGCCGATCCAGGGATGCTCAGGCACCCGCTGCCGCATGGCCGTGGCTTCTGTCTTCAGGGCTTCCAGATCGAAGGTGCCGAAGTGGACCGCGCCCTTGTCCGACTTGTGCCAGAGCTGATCCGCGATGCCCTTGAGCACGATGGGTTCGCCGGGCGCGAAGGGCAGGGTGCCGGCTTCGAGGAAGCCATAACGCGGCACCCTCAGGCCCGCGGCGGCCAGCAGGCCATAGGCCCGCTCCTCGTGGAGGAATCCAAGAGTGGTCGGCATGTCAGGCTCCTACCGCAACCAGGCCGCGGCCGGCCTGGAAGGCCTCGATGTTTTTTTCGATGACGCGGGCGCCCTTGGCTTCGAAGCGCTGGGTGATCACGTCCCGCCAGATCGTCTCGGCGACGGGCAGGTATTTCGAGGCCATGCCCAGCAGTGCCATGCCGCCGGCCTGGCGGTGGTTGAGGCGGCGGGCCAGCTCCTCGGTGTCCACCAGATGCGCCCCGCGCACCTTCTTCAGGGCCGAGTACACGTCGTCCAGGGGCGGGTAGCCATCCATGCTGGCCTGGGGTTCCTCGGAGACCACCAGGTGGCCGTCCATCCGCAACATGGCGACGTAGCGGAGGGCCTCCAGGGGTTCCAGGGAGATGAGCAGGTCGGCGCAGCCTTCGTCGATGATGGGCGAGGTGAGGGGCACTTCCGCGAAGCACACCATGGCGTGGACGCTGCCGCCCCGCTGGCTCATGCCATGGATCTCGGATTGCAGCGCCTGGAAGTCGCTGCGGCGCAGGGCCTCCAGCACGATCTGGGCAAGGGAGAGGACGCCCTGGCCGCCGACGCCGGCGAGGACGATGCCGTGGATGCGGGCGGCGCTCATGGGCGGGCCTCCCCCGCGAAGCCATCCCCGGCGCCACTCTCTGATCCGGCGCAGCCGACCTGGTTCATGCCGATCTGCTCTGCGCGGGCCTGCTCGGCGCGGACCTTTTCTTCGCGGTCATAGTCCTTGAACACGCCCCGGCGCAGGGACTGGATGCACTCCCGCCGGAAGATCACCACCGAGGGACCGGGGTGCCGCAGGGCGGCCTCCATGGCCTTCACGTTGGCGTCGTGCTGCTTGGGCAGCGGGGCGAGCACCTGGAGCTGGGCCGCGGGAATGCCCATGCCGAGTGCCATGCGCTCCACCTGGTCCAGGGCCAGGCTGGGCTGCTGGCCAGTCATGCCCACCACGCGGTTGTCGAGGATCATGACAGTGACGTTGACGCCGGAGCTGGCGGCGGTGAGTAGGGCGGGCAGGCCGCTGTGGCCGAAGGTGGAATCGCCGATGACGGCGATGGCGGGCGTCTGGCCGCCCATGGCCGCGCCCACGGCCATGCTGATGCTGGCCCCCATTTCCACCACCGCGTGGATGGCGCTCATGGGCTCCTGGGCGGCCAGGGTGTAGCAGCCGATGTCGCCGAAGACGCGGGCATCGGGCACGCCGAGGTTCACCAGGGCGGAGCGCAGGGCTTCGTAGGCGTCCACGTGGCCGCAGCCATCGCAGAAACGCGGCGCGCGGATGGGCAGGTCGAGGGTGCTGGCGGCCTTGCCTTCGGAGGTAATGAGGCCGAGGGCGTCCTTGATGAGGCGCGGGGTCAGTTCGCCCGTGCGGGGCAGGGCCCCGTCCAGCTTGCCGTGAATGGCGGCGGTGCCACGGAAGGTGAGGCGCTCTTCCAGCACCGGATAGGCCTCTTCGAAGACGAAGACCTCGTCCACCTGGGCCAGGAGGTCCGTCTCCAGGGCGGGGTCCAGGGGATAGGCGGCCACTTCCAGCCGGGGCATGGTGAGCAGCTCGGGGTGCTCCAGGGCCAGTTGCAGGAAGTAGGCGCGGCCCATGCCGGCCAGGGCCACGCCCCGTCTCTGCGGGCCGGGCTGGGTACCCGGCACCAGCCGGTTCAGGGGGGCCAGCTGTTCGACCATGGCCGGATGCTTGGCCAGCAGGTCCAGATAGCGGCGCCGGGCGTTGGAGGGGATGAGCACCCAGTTCTGGATGGTGTCCCGCGGGGCAACGCCCAGGCCCGTGGGGGTCAGCGTCTCCTGGCGGAGCAGGGCAGCCCGGCAGTGCGCCAGGCGGGTGACCAGGCGCACCATGACGGGCACCTGCAATGCCTCGGACAGCTCGAAGGCGCGGACCGTGAAGTCGTAGCATTCCTGTACGGTGCTGGGCTCCAACACGGGCAGCCAGGCGAACTTGGCCAGGCGCCGGCTGTCCTGTTCGTTCTGGCTGCTGTGCATGCCGGGATCGTCGGCCACCAGGAGCACCAGGCCGCCGTTCACGCCGGTGAGGGCGGAGTTCGCGTAGGCGTCCATGGCCACGTTGAGGCCCACGTGCTTCATGGTGACCAGCGTGCGGTGCCCGGCGTAGCTCATGCCCAGGGCCAGGTCGTAGGCCACCTTCTCGTTGGCGGCCCAATGCGCGACCCGGGGGGCCACCCGGCCCCCAATGCCAGCCTTGGCCTCGGCGTGGAT
>JBBQHW010000135.1:0-3673 GCA_038324335.1 Holophagales bacterium | reverse complement strand
ATCTCGCACTCGCCGTGGTTGGTGCAGGTGCCGAAGGCCTCGGCATCCATCTGGGCGATCATGTCGCGGACGCGGGTGTAGCGCTCGGGCTGGCCCTGGGGCAGCAGGCCCAGGTGGCTGATTTTCGCCGAAACGAAGAGCATGGCGCTGGCGTTGGGGCAGGCGGCCACACAGGCACCGCAGCCGATGCAGGCGGCGGCATCCATGGAGAGCTCGGCATTCTCCTTGGGGACGGGCAGGGCGTTGGCGTCCTGGGGCGAACCCGTGGGCACGCTGATAAAGCCGCCGGCCGCGATGATGCGGTCGAAGGCACTGCGGTCGACCATGAGATCCCGGAGGATGGGGAAGGCCTCGGCGCGCCAGGGCTCCAGGGTGATGCTGTCGCCGTCATTGAAGCTGCGCATGTGCAGCTGGCAGGTGGTGGTGCGCTCCTTCGGACCGTGGGGACGGCCGTTGATCACCATGCTGCAGGTGCCACAGATGCCTTCGCGGCAGTCGTGATCGAAGGTGATGGGGTCCTCACCCTTGCGGATGAGGCCCTCGTTGACGACGTCCAGCATTTCCAGGAAGGACATGTCGGGGCTGACGTTCTCAGCGGGGTACTCGACGAACTTGCCGTCGCAGGTCGCGTTCTTCTGCCGCCATACGTGAAGGGTGAGATTGAGGTGCTTGGACATGGCTCAGTTCCTCACTTGTAGTTGCGGGTGGCAAGGTGGAGGCTCTCGAAGGCGAGCTGCTCGGTGTGGCGGACCGGCGCATTCCCTTCACCCGTGAATTCCCACGCTGCGACATGGCAGAAGTTCTCGTCGTCGCGCAGCGCTTCTCCGTCGCCCGTCTGCCATTCTTCGCGGAAGTGGGCGCCACATGATTCGCGGCGATTGAGGGCGTCCAGGCAGAGCAGTTCGCCCAATTCCAGGAAGTCGGCCACGCGGCCGGCCATCTCCAGGGACTGGTTGACCTCGTCGCCGGTGCCGGGGATGCGCAGATTGTTCCAGAACTCCTCGCGGATCTGGGGGATCAGTTCCAAGGCTTTCTTGAGCCCGGCCTCGTTGCGGCCCATGCCGGAGTATTCCCACATGACCTTGCCCAGTTCCCGGTGGAAGTGGTCTGGCGTCTGCTTGCCCTGGATGCTGAAGAGACGATGGATCTGGTCAGTGACGGTGGCTTCCGTGGCCTTGACGGCCGGGTCGTCCAGCTTGGGGCGGTCGCCGGGCTTGACGGAGGCCAGGTAGCCCCCGATGGTGTAGGGAATCACGAAGTAGCCGTCGGCCAGACCCTGCATGAGGGCCGAGGCCCCCAGGCGGTTGGCGCCGTGATCGGAGAAGTTGGCTTCGCCCAGCACGAAGAGGCCGGGGATGGTGCTCATGAGGTTGTAGTCCACCCACAGGCCACCCATGGTGTAGTGGCTGGCCGGGTAGATGCGCATGGGCGTCTGGTAGGGATTCTCGTCAGTGATGCGCTCGTACATTTCGAAGAGGTTGCCGTAGCGCTCCTCGATCTTCGGCTGGCCGAGGCGCTTGATGGAATCATCGAAATCCAGGTAGACGCCCCGGCCCGTGGCGCCGATGCCCCGGCCCTCGTCGCAGGCCTGCTTGGCGGCGCGGCTGGAGATGTCGCGGGGAGCGAGGTTGCCGAAGGAGGGATACTTCCGCTCCAGGTAGTAGTCGCGATCCTCCTCGGGGATCTGGCTGGCGGGCTTGCCGCAATCCTCCTTGCGCTTGGGCACCCAAATGCGGCCATCGTTGCGCAGGGATTCGGACATGAGCGTGAGCTTGCTCTGGTGATCCCCGGTGACGGGAATGCAGGTGGGATGGATTTGCGTGTAGCAGGGGTTGGCGAAGGCCGCGCCCTTCTTGTAGGCGCGCCAGATGGCCGTGGCGTTGCAGCCCTTGGCGTTGGTGGACAGGTAGAAGACATTGCCGTAGCCGCCGGTGGCGAGGCAGACCGCATCGGCCACGTGGGATTCGACCTTCCCCGATACCATGTCGCGGGTCACGATGCCCTTGGCCACGCCGTCCACCACGATCACTTCCAGCATCTCGTGGCGGGAGAACATCTTCACGGCGCCCAGGCCGATCTGGCGCTCCAGGGCCTGGTAGGCGCCCAGCAGCAGCTGCTGGCCGGTCTGCCCGCGGGCATAGAAGGTGCGGCTCACCTGGGCGCCGCCAAAGGAGCGGTTGTCCAGCAGGCCGCCGTACTCCCGGGCGAAGGGCACGCCCTGGCCCACGCACTGGTCGATGATGTTGTTGCTGACCTCGGCCAGGCGATGCACGTTGGCCTCGCGGGCGCGGAAGTCGCCGCCCTTCACCGTGTCGTAGAAGAGGCGGCGGACGCTGTCGCCGTCATTGTGGTAGTTCTTGGCGCCGTTGATGCCGCCCTGGGCCGCAATGGAGTGGGCGCGCCGGGGGCTGTCCTGGTAGCAGTAGCACTCCACCTCGTAGCCGAGCTCGGCGAGAGAGGCCGCCGCGGCGCCGCCGGCCAGGCCGGAGCCCACCACGATCACCTTGTACTTGCGCTTGTTGGCCGGGTTGACGAGTTTCAGGTCGAAGCGGTGCTTCTCCCACTTCTGTTCCATCGGGCCATCTGGGATATGGGCATTGAGTTCCATGGAGGGCTCCTGGGATCAGTGGATGCAGCCGGTGAGGACGGCAATGGGGTAGGAGATGTTCACGCCCACCACGAGCAGGGTGAGTCCGGTGGCGAAGTTCCGTCGCAGGCTGTCATAACGCGGGTGCGACAGGCCCAGGGTCTGGGTGACGCTCCAGACGCCGTGCCACATGTGCAGGCCCAGGCAGAGCTGGGCCAGGATGTAGAACCCGGCTACGGCGGGCACCTTGAAGCCACTCACAAAGTTCGCGTAGGGATTGGCGTGATCGAAATGGGGGTGGACCGTGCCGGTGGTCAGGTGCAGCAGGTGGTAGACGATGAAGATGGCGAGGATCACCCCGCTCCAGCGCATGGTGCGGGAGGCCCAGGTAGAGGCCACGCTCTGCTGGGCGCGGTAGCCCACGGGGCGGGCCGCCTGGTTGTCCAGGGTGAGCGTGGTGGCGGCCCAGATGTGCAGGCCGACCGCCGTGAGCAGCACTCCGCGGAAGATCCAGATGCCGGCCCCATGGACCATGGTCTTGAGGAACTCGGCGTAGTGGTTGAAGGGTTCGGCCCCCAGGTAGGCCTGGGTGTTGCCGATCATGTGGACGGTGACGAACCCGAAGAGAACGATGCCAGTGGCGGCCATGACGACCTTTCGGCCGACCGACGACGCCATGAAACCGTGGCCGCGAGCTTCCGCGCCCGCGATGCTCTGTTCAGCGACGGACATAGGTGGACTCCTTGAAGAAGACATGTGGGTAGAACGGGGGTCCCGGATGGGGAATGGGACCGGCAGCGAAGAGAGGGGTCATATGGGACCCGATTATCTTCCCAGGGACCGGGATTCCCAAGCCTCCAAGCATGGACAAAGGTCACAGTCCGGATTCAATCGGCCAAGCGCCCGGCTGTCACGGTTCCCGGGGCTCCCTGACTTGCAGCAATGGGCCCTCCTGCGCTAGAATCACTCACGGTTCAAGCATGATCTTTGGTGCGTTGCCTCTCGGGTGGGGGCTTGTGCCGCTTCAAGGCAGGTCACCTGACTTCTGGACCGGCGGCCGACTCCTGGTTCTTCACCCCTGAGTTC
>JBBQHW010000134.1:0-3719 GCA_038324335.1 Holophagales bacterium | reverse complement strand
TTCCGCGGCTATGGCCAGAAGGATCCGCTGGTGGAGTACAAGCGCGAAAGCTACGAATACTTCGAACAGATGCGCTTCGGCTACGAGGACGAGATCATCTCGTACCTCTTCCGCGTGGAACCCCAGCCCGCCTATGTGCCTGACGACGACTTCTTCCGTGGCCCTTCGGAGACCATCGAGTTGGGCCCCGACGAACAGGGCAACCCCCCCGAAGGCATCCAGCGGGTCCTGCGCTTCACGGCGGGCGGACTGGAGGATTGATCCCGTTTCTCCATTCAGAAATTCACAGGGGGCCGCGCGGCCCCCTGTGAATTTCATGGGCAGACCCCGCGAGCCTGCGAGACACTGGGGCCATGGAACTCATCATCGTTACGGGACTGTCAGGGGCTGGCCGCCATTCAGTGTTGGGTGCCCTGGAAGACACCGGCTGCACGGCCCTGGACAACGTGCCGCCTCGGCTGCTGGCGCCCCTCCTGGAGCTGGAAGCCAAGCTGGTGCCTAGCCGGGACCGGCTGGTGGTCGGCATGGACAGCCGCCAGGCCGAGTTCGCCCATGAATTCGGCCCACTTCTGGAGGAGCTGCGGGTCGGCAACATCCCCGTCCAGGTCATCTTCGTCGAGGCCGATGACGCGGCCCTGCTGCGCCGTTTCTCCGAAACGAGGCGGCCCCACCACTTGGCCCTGCTGGGCACCGCGGGCGAGGGCATCCGGCGCGAGCGGGAGCTGCTGGCCCCCATCCGGGCCCTGGCCACCACCATCGTCGATACCAGCCACCTCAGCCTGTCCGAACTCCGCCTCCGCGTGGCGGCCCTGGTGCCCCAGCTGCCCACCCGCAATACCGCCGTGCGCCTGCTGAGCTTCGGCTACAAACGGGGCGTTCCGGCCGATGCGGACGTGGTCCTCGATGCCCGGTTCCTGCCCAATCCCTTTTATGTCGAGGCCTTGAAGGCCCTCAACGGGCGCGACTTGCCCGTGCAGGAATACCTGCTGGAGTCCCCCGACTTCCGGGAGTTCCTGGAGCGGGTGGAGGCCTGGCTGCGCTGGTCCCTGCCCCTGGTCCAGCAGGAGGGGCGCGCCTACCACACCCTGGCCATCGGCTGCACCGGGGGTCAGCACCGCTCCGTGGCACTGGTGGAGATGCTGGCAGACCGGCTCCGGAACGACCTGGCGGCCCTCACCATTCGGCACAGGGAATTGGAACGTTGACACGAACGAGGGGGTCCGCCCGGTCGCTTCGCTCCCTCTGCGTCCCCCTCGTGCTCCCCCCGTGGTGTCCGGGCGAAGTCCGGACACCACGTCTGCTCAAGCCTCGGTGAACACCACGCCCCGCTTCGCGAGATCGGCCCGGATGAAGTCCCAGGCGCCGGGCACCTGGCCCACGAATTCCGGGGGGCTGATGCCCCTGCGCTTAAAGCCGCCCTGGGCCAAGAGACGCACGGTGGCAGTGCAGGTGTAGCCGGTGGTGCGGGCCATGGAGGTGGTCCTGGTGGCGCGGTCGTAGCGGTCAAGCAGGTTGAATTCCCTGCGCATGGGCTGGCCGCCCTTCTCGCCTTCCACCGTGACCCGCATGACGGTGAAATCCTCGTCGCCCTCCTGCATGAACCACAGGGGGAAGAGCAAGGCGGTGGTCAGGTCGAGGGGGCTGATCTCCACCCCCGCCACGGTTCGTTTTTCGGTGCCGAAGAAGCCCGATTCGCGCAGCATCCGCATCTTCTCGATGTGGCCGGGGTAGCGGAGGGTCTTCTCCTTCATGTCCGGCACCTGCGGGAAGGTCTTGATGATGCTGCGCAGGCCATCGGTGTTGAAGGACTCCAGGGTGCCGAGGCCCTCGAAGTCGAGCAGCTCCGGTTCGGAGAGCGCGGGGAAGGTGACCACCTTCCCATCCTTCACGTAGCGGGCCGGGCGGGTGTACTCCTCGATGACGTCGATGGGGCTGAACCCTGCCTTGTACTCGTAGGGCCAGGTGCGGACCACGGGCAGGCCGCCCACCAGGCATTCGAAGGAGGTGATGCGGTCCCACTGGCGCGAAAGGTCGCCCAGGATGATGTTGTGGCAGCCCGGGGCGATGCCGCAGTCCACGACGGCCGTGAGGTTCTGCCGCTTCGCCAACTCGTCCAGTTCGAAGCAGTCCTCGTTGAAGAAGGAGATGTCCACCAGGGACTTCCCGGCCTCCAGTACGGTCTTGGCCGTCTGGAAACCCATGAAGCCCGGTACGGCGCCCACCACCAGATCTGCGTCGGCCACGGCTGCCTTCACGCCCTCAGGATTGGACAGATCGGCCACCAGGGTGGCGAGGCCGGTTCCACGCAGCTTGGCCAGGGCGGCCTCGGAGCGATCCGCCACGGTGACCTGGAAATCGGGAGCCAGATCCTTGGCCATGGCGCCACCAACGCGACCAGCTCCGAGAACGACGACGTGGGTCATGGCAAATTCCTTCAGGAAGGGACGACGTGGGGTTTCACGACGAGATAGACCGGCCAGCCCAGCGCAACCAGGAGCAGGCCTGGCCAGGAATAGCTGGGGCGGTGGATGAACAAGGCGCCGACGATGGCACTGGCGCCCAGGATGTAGAGGGCCGGCACCAGGGGATAGCCCCAGACCTTCACCGGGCGCTCCAGGTCAGGCTGGCGCCACCGCAGCAGGAAGACGCCGCCCACGGTGAAAACGTAGAAGGCAATGGTCGGCAACATGACGAAATCCAGCAGCTGTCCATAGGTCCCCGTGAGGGTGAGCAGGCAGGTCCAGAGGGCCTGGATCCAGAGCCCGAAGGCCGGGACGCCGTGTCCGTTCAGGCGGGCGGCGCCTGGATAGAATAAGCCGTCCTCGGCCATGCGCTGGTAGACCCGGGCTCCGGAAAGCACCAGGCCGTTGAGGCAGCCGAACATGGAAATGAGGATGCTGCCGGCCATGATCAGACCGCCACCAGAGCCAAGCAGGGCCTGCAACGCGGCACTGCCGACGCGGTCCTGGGGGGCGTTGGCGATGCCCGTGGGGCCCAGCACTTTCAGGTAGGCGGCGTTTGCCAGTATGTAAAGGCCGCAGACCAGGGTGGTGCCGATGAGCAGTGAGTAGGGGATGGTCCGTTGGGGCTCCTTCACCTCACCCGCAATGAAGGTGATGGCGTTCCAGGCATCCGCCGAAAACATGCTACCGGTCTGCACCACCAGGAGGGCCGTGAGGAAGGGCAGCGCCACCGAGCCATCCAGGGGAAGGAAAGGCGTCTGGACCGCAGCCACGTGGGGCTTCAGGAGCAGGCCCAGGAGGATCAAGGCCGCCAGGCCACCGATCTTGGCCACGGTGAAGAGGTTCTGGATGCGGGCGCCCAGCTTCACGCCATAGAGGTTCACCGCGCTGAGGAACACCACCACGGCGATGGCCGAGAGGCGGGCGGGGGTGAGGCCCAGGTGGTAGGGCCCCACGGCGAGGGACCGCGTGACCTGCAACAGCGGGACGTCCAGGTGCGGTCCCAGCCATGCGATGTCCGTGACGGCGGGAAAGAAGGTGCCGAGGTACTTCCCGAACCCCACGGCCACGGCGGCGATGGTGCCGCACTCGATGACCACGAAAAAGGTCCAGCCGTAGAGGAAGCCCGTGGCGGGTCCGTAGATTTCGCGCAGATAGGTGTACTGCCCGCCCGCATGGGGGAAGAGACCCGCCAGTTCGCCATAGCTCAGGGCCGCGAAGAGGGTCAGTACCGCCGTAAGGCCCCAGGCCGCCAGG
>JBBQHW010000133.1:0-3741 GCA_038324335.1 Holophagales bacterium | reverse complement strand
GGCTCGTCGACGAAGTCCTCGTCGGAGAGGCCGCTGTCCGGGGGTAGCTTGTCCAGCTCGACCTTCACCAGCTGCTGGTGTTCGAGTTCCTCGTCCCGCAGCTCCTCGAAGAGGGCGCGGACGTTCGCATCCTTCAGAGCCGGCAGGGCCGCCACGAAGAAGGCGTGGGCCTTCACCTCGGAGGCCATGGCGGCTTGCATGGCCTGGCGGGGGCTCATGAAGGCGCGGGCGGCGTCAAAGTCCGGCGCCTCGACGTCGAAGATCATGGCCCGGGTCACGGACCGCGGGGCGTCCTGGAACAGCTGGGTGCGACGGGCCTGAAGTTCGCGGCCGTGCTTCGCCTCGTTCTCCACCATGTAGCGGAAGAACCTGGCGGCGTCAGGCGTGCGGTGCTGCTCCATCTGCGCCGCGAAGTCCTCGTAGCGCTCCTGGGCCTCGTCCTCGATGAGGATGGCCAGATCGAGGGCGTCCATCAGGGACAGGTTCGCGAAATCGATGCTGCGCGTGACCATGGAGGCTCTCCTTACTTCTTGATGAAGAGATCGAGGATGCGCTCCTTGGGGAGGGCGTCCTTGGAGAGCAGGGTCTGCCGCTCCTTCACCAGATCGCCATAGGTCGGCGGCGGCTCGGGATTCCGGTAGAACACGCCCAGATGCATCTTGGTGCCGTAGAGCTGGGCCAGGTCCATGGCCGCGAGGCGGTCCGCCGGGTTGTGGCCCAGGGCCGACAGCGACTCCTGGATGGTCTTGAGACCCTTGATCTGCTGGCCCTCTTCGCCGTAGGTGACGCAGGGGGACTGGATGTTCACGAAGGCGAAGCCCGGATAGCGGATGGCCTCCTCAATGGTGGCCGCCATGCCTGCCAGATCCGTGGGCGAGGCCTGGGCCACGAACCCGGCACCGTAGGCCAGCACGTAGAGCAGGGGATTGACGGGATTCTCGAGGCTGCCATAGCGCGAAGTGCAGGTGATGCGGCCCTTCTGCGAGGTGGGCGAGAGCTGGCCCTTGGTGAGGCCGTAGATCTGGTTGTCCATGACGATGTAGGTGATGTCCATGTTGCGGCGGATCAGGTGGGCGATGTGCCCGCCACCGATGGAGAAGCCGTCGCCGTCACCGCCCGCGGCCAGCACCAGCAGGTCGGGGTTGGCCAGCTTGATGCCCTGGGCGATGGGCAGGGAGCGGCCGTGGACGCTGTTGAAGCCGTAGGCCGTGGTGTAGCCGGGAATGCGGCTGGAGCAGCCGATGCCCGACACGAAGGCGATCTCATGGGGCGGCCGGCCGATGGCGGCCAGGGCGCGGTAGATGCCCTGCACCACGGAGAAGTCGCCGCAGCCGGGACACCAGATGGGCTTGAGGTCGCTCTTGTAGTCCTTGGCTTGAAATTCGAGGGTGCCGGTTCCGCTCATGTCGACCTCACTCCTGGGGCTGAAGGTTGCCCTCGTGGCTGCGCTGCAGCTCCGAGAGGAGATGGTGGAGGGCCGCGACGATCTCGCTGGGCAGGAAGGGGTTCGCGCCGCTACGGGCAAGGGACTTCACGCCCTTGGGCAGGTCGATGTGCATGCGCAGCAGCTTGAAGGTCTGGGCCAGGTGGGTCTGCTCGATGACAAGGCCCTTCTGAACCGACTGGAAGAAGTCGTTGTAGACGCCTTCCGCCACGGGATACAACAGGTAGGGCACCAGCAGCTTCACGTTCAGCCCCTCGGCCCGGGCCATCTCCAGGGCCTCGCGGCAGACGCCCGCCACACTGCCCCAGGCCACGATGCCAATGGGCGCGTCGAAGTTGCCCGTCACTTCGAAGAGATCCTTGCGCTCCTTCAGGGGATCGAATTTCTTGGTGCGCTTGTCGTTCATCCGCTGGTGGACAGAGCCGCTGTTGGTGGGCGCCCCGGATTCCACGTGCTCGATGCCCGACGCCAGGTAGGTGCCGCCCAGCATGCCCGGGTGGCTGATGGGGCTGATGTGATTCTCGGTCTGCTTGAAGCGCTTGTAGTCCTGCAGGTCGCCACCGCGGGGCTCAACGCGATTGATGATCTTGAATTGGGTGGTGTCGATGGGATCCAGCGTCTCCTTGCGGGAGGCGATCTCCTGGTCGGAGAGGACGATCACCGGCGTCTGGTAGTACTCGGCGATGTTGAAGGCCTCGATGGTGATGCGGAAGGTGTCCGCCACGGAGGTGGGCGCCAGAACCGGGCGGATCACGTCGCCGTGGGCCGAGAAGGCCGCAGCGAAGAGATCGGACTGCTCGGTCTTGGTGGGCAGGCCCGTGGAGGGGCCGCCCCGCTGCACGTCCACGATCACCAGGGGCAGCTCGGCGATGCTGGCCAGGCCCATCATTTCGGACTTGAGGGAGAGGCCGGGACCGCTGGTGGCGGTCATGGCCTTCTTGCCCGCGAAGGAGGCGCCCACGGCCGCGCCGATGCCCGCGATCTCATCCTCGGCCTGCAAGACGGAGCCGCCGTACTTCCAGACGTGGTCGGTGAAGAACTGCATGATCTCGGTGGAAGGCGTGATGGGGTAGCCGCCGAAGAATTGGCAGCCCGCGAAGATGGCCGCGGCCGCGCACATGTCGTTGCCGTCCGTGATGAGCTTGACGTTGCCTTTGGTCTCGGAGCCGATGACGTTCATGCTGGTCTTGAGCGGGTGCGCCATGGCGAAGGCCCGGCCCGCGTCGAAGGCGCGCTGGTTGGCTTCGACCAGCTCCTCGCCCTTCTTGGCCAGCTTCTTCCGGATGCCCTTCATCACGGCCACGGCGCCGATGCCGAACCAGCCGGCGATGAGACCAAGCACCACGGTGTTCTTGGCGCGCTCGGTGCCCGCCGTCTCCTTGGCCATGGCCGCGATGGGCACGGCGATCACCTGCAGGGGCGTCACGCCCACCAGGGGGATCTGGTTCTCGGGAATGCCCGTGGCCGCCTCGTAGATCACCACCGTGTTGCCACTGACGGGCAACTCGGCGCCGAACTTGAGGAAGTCATCCCAGTTCAGGGCCACGGCCACGTCCAGGTTGCCGCCGGGGTTCAGGATGGGCGTGGTGCTGATGCGCACCCGGCAGGAGGACTCACCGCCGCGGATCTGGGACCCGAAGCTCTTGGTCATGACGCCGTGGTAACCCTCGGCCGCAGCAGCCTGAAGCAGCGAATCGCCAGCGGAAACGATGCCATCGCCTCCCGATCCAGCCATTCCAAAGACGAGATCCTTGCGCATGGGCACCTCCGGTGGATGGGGACGGTCGGCTAGCTCTCAGCCCGGCGTCCCGCACACGAAAAGCAGGGTCGTGGCGTTCTCTCCACCCTAGCCCTGATGGCCATTGCTTTTCATCACACCTTGCCCGAAATGAAATGCTACCTCTAGGGTCTGATTTCAAAGTGGATGCGAGCCGCGACGCCGTCCAGCCGCGCGCATGGCAGATATCAGTTTGTCTCGTGTATCGCCAAAGGCGATACCGAGAGGGCGGGCGCCGAGGGGCGATGCGGGACATCGTTCGAGGCCCCCAACGCGGCCAGGGGTGCGGCTGGGCGACGTCCCCCTCTCCCTATCGCAGGCCCCGCCCGGGGCCTGCTCCTGCCCGGCGCACGCCGGGCAGAGGGCGGACCCGGGCAAGGGGCGGCGCCCCTTGCGCGGCCACACCCCACTTTGAAAACAGACCCTAGGTTATCAGGCGAGTTGGGCCAGATCCTCGGGGCCTCCCAGGCTGAAAGCCGAGACCTCCAGTCCCCGCTCCTTGGCCTGCCGTTTCGCGAGC
>JBBQHW010000132.1:0-3815 GCA_038324335.1 Holophagales bacterium | reverse complement strand
CCTGGCGGATTTCATCGGCCTGGACACCTGTCTCTCCATCCTGAACGTGCTCCACGAGGGCCTCGGCGATCCCAAGTACCGCCCCTGCCCCCTGCTCATCAAGTACGTGGACGCGGGCTGGCTCGGCAAGAAGAGCGGCCGGGGATTCTATGATTATGGCAAGGCTTGATTCGTGGGCGTTGCCAGACACCGGGAGGCGTTGCCTCCTGGCGAAAAGGGCCTTCGGCCCCATTTTCTACTGCTGACGCTAGAATAATGTTTCAACCAATCAATAGGAGAATCCATGGCCACCGCCCGCGTGCGTGAAATCCTGTCCTGGTACAGCTCGGAAAACCCGGGCGTGAAGGCCAACCTGGCCCGGATCATGAACACGGGTCGCCTCGCCGGCACCGGCAAGTTTGTGATCCTGCCTGTGGATCAGGGCTTCGAGCACGGCCCGGCTCGCAGCTTCGCGCCCAACCCAGCCGGCTACGACCCGCGCTACCACGTCGAGCTGGCCATCGAGGCTGGCTGCAACGCCTATGCCGCCCCGCTGGGCTTCATCGAGCACGTGGCGTCGGACTATGCCGGGGACATCCCCCTCATCCTCAAGCTGAACAACAGTGACGGCCTCAGCAAGGGCATCGAGCCTTGCAGCGCCATCACCGGCAGCGTGGAGGACGCTCTGCGTCTGGGTTGCGCCGCCATCGGCTACACCATCTACCCCGGCAGCGGCGCCCGCAATGAGCAGTACGAGGCGCTGCGCGAGCTGATCCTGGAGGCGAAGGCCGTGGGTTTGCCCTCCGTCGTCTGGTCCTATCCCCGGGGCTCGGGCCTCAGCAAGGAAGGCGAGACCGCCCTGGACGTGGCGGGCTACGCCGCCCAGATCGCCGCCCAGCTGGGGGCCCACATCATCAAGGTGAAGCCGCCCAAGGCCAACCTGGAACAGGCCGAGGCCAAGAAGGTCTACGAGAAGTTCGGCATCCCCTTGGGGACGCTGAAGGAGCGCGTGGCCCACGTGCTGCAGTGCGCCTTCAACGGCCGGCGCATCGTGATCTTCAGCGGTGGCGAGGCCAAGGGCACCGAAGAGGTGCTGAAGGAAGTGGCCGAGATCGCTGCGGGCGGCGCCTTCGGCAGCATCATGGGCCGCAACGCCTTCCAGCGCCCCAAGGCCGAGGCCATCCAGCTGCTTCACACCATCATGGACATGTACAAGAACGCGAAGTAGGTCTTTGCTCGGAACGCATGGCGTTCCGAGCTAGGAAGAGCGGCGCGAAAGCGCCGCTCTTCTGTTTGGTTGTCTATCTGTTCTTCTATCTTGGAATGCGCAGCATTCCGAGCCCCAGCGGTCACTTCGGCGGGTGCACCAGAAAAGTCAGCTCCGGGCACTTCTCGGCAGTGGTCCTGCGCTGCCAATCGTTCTCGAAGAGAATGGCTGGGTTGCCCTCCACGTCCTCCACCAGTTCGCCCCAGTACCGGCTGGGCTCGGGCCAGCCGCCCACGATCCAGCGGGCCATCTGGAAGCCCCGCGCCTCCAGCAGCACCGGGCAGGCGTACTCCTCCTTGAGGCGGTGCTGGAGCACTTCGAACTGCAGGCGGCCGATGGCGCCGAGGATGGGCAGGGGTGCGCCACCCTTGGGCCAGAAGACCTGCACCACGCCTTCTTCGGCGATCTGGCCCAGCCCCTTCAGGAAGCCCTTGCGGGCACCCGGATCCGCCAGGCGCACGGAGGCGAACTGCTCGGGCGCGAAGCGCGGCACCGCATGGAACTCGATGGGGCCCGTGGCGCTGAGCACGTCACCGATGCGGAAGAGGCCGGGGTTGATGAGGCCCAGGATGTCGCCGGGATAGGCTTCGTCCACGATCTGCCGTTCGCGGCCGAAGAACATGTGGGGATAGTTCAGCTTGATGGCTTTCTTTTCGCGCACGTGCAGGGCGTCCATGCCGCGCTCGAAGCGCCCGGACACGATGCGCGCGAAGGCCACCCGATCCCGGTGGGCCTTGTTCATGTTGGCTTGCACCTTGAACACGAAGGCCGTGAAGGGCTGCTCTGGTGCGATCTCACCGCCGTTCATGAGCGGTCTCGGGCCCGGCGCCGGAGCCAGGTCCAGGAACTCTTCCAGGAATTCGGCCACGCCGAAGTTGTTCACGGCGGAGCCGAAGAACATGGGTGACTGTTCGCCGCGCAGGAAGGCCTCCCGGTCAAAGGCAGGCAGCACGTGGTCCATGAGGTCCACGTCATCCTTCAATTGTTGCAACTCAGCTGGGGACAGCAGGGCCGCGATCTCCGGGTCGGTTAGCCCGCCCTTCCCGGCCACGCGGGCCTTGCGGCCGGCCTTGGCCCGCTCAAAGACCTGGATCTGGCCCGTGGCGCGCACATAGACGCCCTTGAAGTCGGGGCCTGAGCCGATGGGCCAGGTCATGGGCACGGCATGGAGGCCGAAGAGCTCCTCCACCTCGTCGATGAGCTCCACGGGTTCGCGACCGGGGCGGTCCAGCTTGTTCACGAAGGTGAAGATGGGCAGTCGGCGCTCGCGGGCCACGCGAAAGAGCTTCTTGGTCTGCTCTTCCACGCCCTTGGCGCAGTCCAGCAGCATCACCGCGGCCGATTCCGTGGTGAGTGCCCGGTAGGTGTCCTCGCTGAAGTCCTGGTGACCCGGCGTGTCCAGCAGGTTGATGGCCTTGCCCTGGTACTCGAACTGCATGGCCGCCGAAGTGACGCTGATGCCGCGCTCCTGCTCGATGCTCATCCAGTCCGAGTGGGCCGCCGCCCCGCCCTCCCGGGCCTTGACGCTGCCCGCCCGATCGATGGCGCCGCCGTAGAGCAGCAGCTTCTCCGTCAGCGTGGTCTTGCCCGCGTCGGGGTGGCTGATGATGGCGAAGGTTCGGCGCCGCTGGATTTCTTCGGTGAGGGACATGAGGTTCCGGACATAGAAAGGCGCGGCAGTGTTTGGCCGCGCCTCTCCATTATCGCGGGTCCAGGGCCAGGACTCAAGGCTGGTTGAGGATCCCCAGGCGGAGCTGGATCTCGGCCTCGTCCACATCCTCGATGTGCGTGGCGATCCACCAGTTGTTGCCCCAGGCATCCTGAACGCCGGCGTTGCGGTCCCCGTAGAACTGGTCGGAGGGCTCCATTAGGGAGACTCCACCGGCGGCCAGGGCCGCCTGGTAGGTGGCGTCCGTATCGGGCACGTAGAGGTAGAAGCCCGTGGGCATGGGCTTCCATGGGTCCCGGGCCTGGGCCACCATCACGAACGAATCCCCGATACGCAGGCCCGCATTGGCGATGGTTCCGTCGGGACGGAGCGTGCGGCTGAACTCGGCCGCCTGGAAGGCGGCCTTGACGAAGGCGATGAGGCCTTCCGCGTCGGCCACGACCAGGTAGGGCGTGACGGTGTGATACCCCTCAGGTACAGGCGCAACCATGGCCTTTCTCCTTTTTTGCTACCTCCAAAATGCGCGTCCGCGCATTTTGGAGCATAGACCGGCTACTTGGTGATACCCACCTGCTGCAGCATCCAGGCCGCTTCAAAAGCCTTGTCCTTCAGTGCGTCATAGCGGCCCGAGGCGCCACCGTGGCCGGCAGGATCCATCTTGATCTTCAGCAGCAGGGGGTTGTGGTCGGTCTTGAGGGTGCGGAGCCTCGCCACATACTTGGCGGGTTCCCAGTACATCACCTGGCTGTCATTGAAGCTGGTGGTGACCAGGATGGCCGGGTAGGCCCCCTTCTTCAGGTTGTCGTAGGGGCTGTAGGACCGCATGTAGTTGAAGGCAGGCTTCTCGTTGGGATTGCCCCACTCCAGGTACTCGCCGACCGTGAGGGGCAGGCTGGCGTC
>JBBQHW010000131.1:0-3862 GCA_038324335.1 Holophagales bacterium | reverse complement strand
GGCGGCGCCCCCGCCCAGCTCCGGCGGCCAGGTGCTGCTCGAGACGCTGAACATCCTGGAAGGCTACGACCTGAGGGCCGCTGGCCCCGGCTCGGCCCGGGCCATCCATCTCAGCGCCGAGGCCCTGCGCCGGGCCTTCGCGGACCGGGCGCGGTTCCTGGGGGATCCGGCTTTCAACGCGGACCTCCCCCTGGCCCACCTGCTCTCCAAGGCTTACGCGGCGGAGCTGCGCGCCACCATTAACCCGAACCGGTCCTCCGTATCGGCCCCGGACACGTTCAACTGGCCCAGGGACCGGCCCGATACCACCCACCTCTCTGTGCTCGACGGGCAGGGCAACGCCGTGAGCCTCACCTATACCTTGGAGGACAGCTACGGTCTCAAGCGCATCGTGCCGGGGGCGGGCTTCCTGCTGAACAATGAGTTGGGCGACTTTAACGCTGGGCCCGGCCACACGGACGCGAGGGGCCTCATTGGTACGGCCCCCAACCTGGCCCAGCCCGGCAAGCGGCCCCTGTCCAGCATGTGCCCGGTGATTCTCGTGAAGGACGGGGCCGTGTTCATGGTGAGTGGCAGCCCCGGTGGGCGGACCATCCCCAGCACGGTCCTGAACACCATCCTGAACATCGTGGACTTTGGCATGGACGCCCGCGCCCTCGTGGACGCGCCCCGCTTCCACCACCAGTGGCTGCCGGATCAGCTCCAGGTGGAGGAGGCCCTGCCAGCCTCCACGCAGGCAGCGCTGAGAGCCCTGGGCCACGCGCTCAAGGTCGTGAAGAAGCAGGGCTGCGCCCAGGTGATCCTCGTCCGGAACGGCCATGCCGAAGGCGCCGCCGACACCAGCCGTTGGCCCGACAGTGGGGTGGTGGTGGAGTAGATGCGGACTGATTGATGAACCGCAGTCTGCGCAAACTGCGTCTTCTGCGGTTTCAATACAAAAGCTACGAGACTACTTCAGGTACCGATCGAACCAGCTGAGCATCTCCCACAGGGTGTGTTCGATGGATTCGCGGGCGACGTAGCCGTGGCTTTCCAGGGGGAGGGTGACGTAGCGGACGGTCTGGCCGTTGCCCTTGAGGGCGGCGTAGAGGCGCTCGCTTTGGATGGGGAAGGTGCCGGTGTTGTTGTCCGCCTCGCCGTGGATGAGGAGAATCGGTGCATGGAAGTGGTTCGCCGCCATGAAGGGCGACACCTTGAGGTACATGTCCGGGGCCTCCCATAACGAACGGCGTTCGCTTTGAAAGCCGAAGGGCGTGAGCGTGCGGTTGTAGGCGCCGCTGCGGGCGATGCCCGCCTTGAACAGGGTCGAGTGGGCCAGCAGGTTCGCGGTCATGAAGGCGCCGTAGCTGTGGCCGCCCACGCCCACGCGCCTGGGATCGATGACCCCGAGCTCATCGGCCTTGTCGATGGCGGCCTTGGCGCTGGCCACGACCTGCTCCAGGAAGGTGTCGTTTACGGTCTTGGCATCGCCCACCACCGGCATCGTCGCGTTGTCCAGCACCACATAACCCGACAACAGGAAGAACAGCTGCGACATGCCGCCAAGGGTGGTGAAGCGGTTGGCGGAGCCGCTGACCTGGCCCGCCGTGGCGGCGTCCGTGAACTCCATGGGGTAGGCCCAGACCACGGCGGGGCGGCGCTCGCCCTCTTTGTAATCAGGAGGAAGGTACAGCGTGCAGCTGAGGGCCACACCGTCGGGCCGCGTGTACTTCACCAGCCGTTTCTGGATCTTGCGCAGCTGGGGCAGGGGATCGGCAAAGGCGGTCAGGGCCGTGACGGATGTGCCGTGCAGCAGGTAGTTCGGCGCTTCGATGGGACTCTCGCGGCGGGTGATGAAGCGGCCGTCCGGCAGCAGGGCCACCGTGGCTTCGAACACGCCATCGCTGGAGTGGAACAGTCGCTCGGTCTTCAGGGTCGCGGGATCGAAGCGGTCGAGGAAGGGCCGGTCCCCTTCGGGCGTGGCGCCCAGGCCCGCCAGGTACAGCGAACCGTTCGTCTGGCGCAGGGCCGCGTGGCCGTTGGGGAGCAGCCTCGACTGGAAGGCGCCGGGGTTGCGGTAGCGGTCGTTGCTGCTGAGGTCGAAGGCGAGCCGCGCCCCGGTGGGCTGGGCTGGATTCAGCAACCAGGTGCGCACCCAACGCCGATCCCGGTCGTATTCCCGGACCACGGCCAGGTCACCGCGTTCGCCCCACTCCAGCCCCATCTGGCGGGCCCTGAGGCGCAGCAACTCGGTGGGCGCTGCCGTGAAGGGCGCGGCCTGCACGAGGACCCGGTCGCGGAACTCCGCCTTCTGTTTCGGGTCACCGCCATCCAGGGCCTCGGTCCAGGCCAGGACCGCGGGCTCCGTGGGCCGCCAGTGCAGGCGGCGGGGACCGGTGCGCACGCCTTCGATGGGAATCCCCTCGGCCAGGGGCAGCCCGGCGGCCAGATGGACCAGGGCGCCGGAGCGGTCCCAGATCTCTTCGCGCACGGGGAACTGGGAGGCAGGTACCAGGAAGGAGAAGGGCCGCTGCAGGCGGGCCACGCGGATCAGCCGTCCATCCGGTGAGGGCTCGACCTCGCTGTAGAGGCCCGGCTTGCCGAGGGGGCTGCGCTGGCCGCTGGCCAGGTCCACGCACACCAGCTGGGTCTGGCCCAGGTATTCGAAGAGGGCCTCGTCCTGCGCGTTCTGCAGCAGGTCCTGGTAGGTGGGCGCGGGCGCGGCCTTGCCCGCGTTCTCCTGGATGCGGGGGCCCGTGGGCACCTCGGGGGCTTTCGGGGCGGTTCCCTGCGACTCAGGCACGGTCTTGCAGAGCAGGCTGCCATCTGGCAGCCAGTCCAGAGGACTGCCCTGGATGGCGTTGAGCTTGAGGCCGGCGATGCGGCGCAGCTTGCCGGTGGCCACCTCGCCGACCCATAGTTCCGTGGCTTCACGGGTGGCGCCAATCAGCACGAAGCGGGTGCCATCCGGCGACCAGCGGGGCTGGCCCAGGACCACCTCTGGCGGCAAGGTGATGGCCCTCGCCGGCTGGCCTGCCAGACCCTGGAGGGCCAGGGTCTTCAGGCGCGGCGGCGTGTGGGGCCCCCGCGTGAGTGGATTGAACCGGAGGCCCGCCAGGCGCGCCATGGGCTGGGCCAGTTCGGCGATGGAAGGATGGCGCTCGAAGTCCGCCAGGAGAAAGTAGTCTCCCTGGGGGCTGAGGAGCAGGGAGGGCGTGCCGGGCGCGTCCAGCACGGCCTGGATGGCCTTCGGGGCCTGTCGGTAGGGCGTGGGCTGGGCCACCAGGGACAGGCTCAGAATGGGTGCGAAGAACCGCAGCATGGGGGCTCCCGGGGAATGCCCGGATCCTACCACGCCATGCGAGGTATTCGCTGCTAGTTGACGCAGAACCGCGCGTGGCTGCCACCGGGGCCGGGGACGACTTCAAGGCGGGCCGGGATGCGGGCCTTCACTTCTTCCAGGTGGCTGATGAGGCCCACCAGACGACCACCCTGGTTGAGATCCTCCAGGGTGCGCAGGGCCAGATCCAGGGCCTCGGGGTCGAGGCTGCCGAAACCTTCGTCGATGAAGACGGTATCGAGCCGGATGCCACCCGCGTGGCGCTGGACTACGTCGGAAAGGCCGAGAGCCAGCGCCAGACTGGCCTGGAAGCCCTCGCCGCCCGACAGCGAACTCACGGCCCGGGCCCGGCCCGTGTGGCTGTCGGTGATCTCCAGTTGCAGGCCGCCGGCCCGCCGCTGGTCCGGACTGGTGGTGGCCCGGCGCAGGGCGTAGCGCTGCTTGCTCATGCGGCGCAGGCGCTCCGAGGCGGAGACGAGCACCTCGTCCAGGATGGCGCCCTGCACGAAGCGTTCGTACGAGATGCGGTCGCCGTCATCGCCC
>JBBQHW010000130.1:0-4304 GCA_038324335.1 Holophagales bacterium | reverse complement strand
CCCTGCCCTGGCGCTTTACTCACCCCGCAGCACGTCCATGGGCTTGGCATTGAGCACCCGCAGACTCCCGGCCACCCCGACGACCAGCGTCAACAGAGCGGAGGCGCCCAGCATTAGGAGGCCCATGGTGATGCTTGGGTGGGCGGGCAGTTCCAGCACGCGACTGGTGTAGATCCGCGCCAGGACCCAGGCCAGGATCGTCGCCAGCAAGGCCGAACTGCCACCCAGCAGCAGGAACTCCCACGCGAGACTGCGCAAGAGGGTGCCATGGGAGGCGCCGATGGTGCGCAGCATCGCCAGATCCCGCTGCCGCCCCAGGCGCCCGGCGATGAGGCTGGCCATGAGCACCAGCAGGGCGGAAGTGAGCATGAGCGCCGCCAGTGAGCGGGTGATGAGCGCGATGATGTCCAGCACCCGTCCCACTTTCGCCACCACCTCCGTGACGTCGATGATGGTGATGTTGGGGAAGTCCCTGGCCATGGCCGCCTGCACGCGGCCCTTGGCCGCCGGCTCAGCTTCCGCGGCCAGCAGGTGGACTGCGGGTGCGTCCTTCAGCAGGGAGGGATGCAGGACGATGAAGAAATTGGGCTGGAAGCTCTGCCACATGACCTTCCGCAGGCTGGTGACGCGGCCCTTCACCTCGGCGCCCTGCACATCGAACGTGAGCACATCCCCGAGCTTTGCCCCGATGGAATCCGCGAAGCCCTGCTCCAGCGACAGCTCAGCGGCTTCGGCGAGGCCCGGTGCCCAGAACCGGCCAGCGCTGATGGCCTCCGAGGCGCCGAGATGGTCGCGCCAGGTGAGGTTCTGCTCGCGGCTGCGGAACCCTTCGCCACGCTGTTCGCCGGTATCCTCTCCGGCGCGCATCGGCTGTCGTTCGCGGACCGGCTTCCCGCCGATGGCGGACAACCGTGCCCGCACGATGGGTGCCTCCAGCGGATCCCGGCCGGTCTCGGCCTTGAGCCTTGCGGCGACCAGGGCCCGCTGGGTGGACTGCACATCCAGGAAGAAGAGGTTGGGCCGGTTGCCCGCGCCCCGCTGGGCGGCAATGGGAGCGATGATGTCGTCCTTGATGAACTGGGAGGCGGTGGTGAGGAAGATTGCCAGCCCCATCACCGCCATCATCAAGGCCGTCAAGCCGCGGCGCGCGCCCAACTGCCCGAAGGCCAGGCGCAGGGATAGAGGCATGGCGCTGGCGCCCCGACGGTAGGCCAACAGCAGCAGCTGGGCCGCGCCGTACAGCAGGAGGAAGAGCAGCCCCATGGCCGCAGCCGTGCCTAAGCCCACGGCCAGGCTGGGGGCGTTGCGCAGGATCAGCAGCACGGCGAGGAGAAACGCCAGAAGCGCACAGCCCCGGCTGAGCCAGGCGCGGCCACCGCGCAGGTTCGCACCTTCCCGCAGCAGCGTGAGGGGCTTCACGTCCCCCAGACGCACCAGGGGGGGCAGCGTCAGCAGGGCGATCATGCTCACCGCCAGCACGGTCTCCAGGAGGGGTGGTGCCGCCTGGGTGCCCTTGCCGACGATGGCTGGCAGCAGGTCCCCGAGCCAGCGCGGGATCAAGGCCGCCACGCCGAGTCCCGCGGCCAGGCCGAGGACCAGGGCCGCCATCAGCAGCAGCAGTGTCAGCAGGCCGAAGATCCGGGCGGGTTCCATGGGGGCCGCGCCCAGGCACCGGAGGATGGCGGCATCCCGGGAGCGCGCGTCCAGAAAGGCCGTGAGGATGGCCCAGGCGCCGAGCATTGCGAGGAGCAGGGTGGCGAGGCCCAATTGCTGCACGAAGCGGTTGAGGTTGCGGATGGGCCGAGCGAGGGCGGTGGCGGCCTCTTCGTGACTCTGCAGGCGCAGCCGCTGGGTCGACGCATAGACGAACATGGCGAGTTCAGCGCGGACTTTCTCCGCATCGGCGCCCGGGGCGAGGGTGAGGAGCAGCTTTCCGGCAAACCTTGACCGGGCCGTGAGGAGGCCCAGCCGTTCCGCGTCCGCGCGATCCACGAGGACCCTCGGCCCCATGGTGAAGGCGCTGGCCTGGCGGCTTTCATCCAGGGTGACCGTGCCCCCCACGGGCAGCGAGCCTTCGCCGAGGGAGAGGGTCGCGGTCCGCGCCGGCAGCGCCCAGGCTTGCGCCAACCCACGCTCCACGAAAACCGCTCCGGAGCCACCCACTCGCAGGGTGGGCGAATTCCCGTCGGCCTGAAGTTCCAACCGCCCCACCAGGGGATAGGCCGCATCCACGGCCCGCACTTCCACCAGACGGCTCAGGATGGCCTCGCCGCTGCCCGTGTGCGCCATGCTCACCACGTCATACACCAGGCTGTGCGCCTGGATGCCTGGCACTACCGCGGCATGCTGCAGCAGGTCTTCGGGGAACAGACCTGTGGAAGTGATGGCGAAATCCGCACCCAACAGGGCGCGCGATTCGCTCCGGATGCCACTGAGCACCCGGGCACTGAAGCCATAGGTGGCAAAGAAGGCCGCGAAACCCACCGCCAGACAGAGGGCAATGACGAGGAGCCGGCCCTTCTGGCGGGAGGCCTCCCGCAGGGCCATGCGGAAGGCGAAGCTCATGCCACCCCCGCGGCGAGGCGGCCCCGCTCCAGGGCGAAGTGGAGCCCCAGGCGCCCCGCCAGCAAGGCATCGTGGGTGACCAGCACCAGGGTGGCCCCAAGGTCCCGTTGGAGTTCCAGAAGGAGGTCGAAGACCCGGTCCGCGTTCTCGGGATCCAGAGAGCCCGTGGGTTCGTCACAGAGCAGGATCGGGGGCCGCGCCACGATGGCCCGGGCGAGGGCCACCCGCTGGCATTCCCCGCCGCTGAGCTGGGCGGGCAGATGCTCGGTGCGGTCTTCGAGCCCCACCCGCGCCAGGGCTTCGCGAGCCTTCGCCTCGGCCCCGGCCAAACCGGCGATTTCCGCGGCGATGAGGACGTTCTGCAGGGCGGAGAAATGCGGCAGCAGATGGTAGGCCTGGAAGACGAAGCCGAGGTTCTGCGCCCGGAAGCGCGAGAGGGCCGCCTCGCCAAGGCCCGTCAGGGACTGCCCCGCCACGATGACATCTCCGGAGGTGGGCTGGTCGAGGCCCGCCATGAGACCCAGCAAGGTGCTCTTGCCGCTGCCGCTGGGCCCCTGGATGGCCGCGGAGGCACCGGCGGGAATCTCCAGGCTGACGTCCTGCAATACGCGCAGCAGTTCTCCCGAGGGGGACAGGAAAGTCTTGGCGACGGAGCGGATGGAGATCATGGGAGGCCCTCGCATTCAGACTAGCCGCCCCGATACGGGTCCATGCGATGCTCAAACCATGAGGAAGCTCTGGGTTCCCACCATGGTCCTGGCCACACTGTGCGCCGCCTTCATCGGTTGCGACCGGAGAACCCAAGCCTCAGTTGCACCCAGGAGTCCAGCCGCGGTGGCCGAGCCCACTCCCCAGCGGGTCGCGGGCACCCTCGTGTTTTTCGGGGACAGCCTTACGGCCGGCCTTGGGCTCTCCAGGGAGCAGGCCTTTCCCGCGCTCATCGAGGCGCGCCTGCAGGCGGACGGCCGCCCCTGGAAGGTGGTGAACGCCGGTGTCAGCGGCGACACCAGCGCCGGCGGTGTCGCCCGGCTGGATTGGATCTACAAACAGAAGGTGGACGTGATGTTCCTCTGCCTCGGCGCCAATGATGGCCTGCGGGGCATCCCCGTGGCGGAGACGGAACGGAACCTGAGGTCCATTCTCGACCGCGCGCAATGCGAGGGCACTCGGGTCGTGCTGGCGGGCCTCCAGCTCCCGGAAAACTACGGCCCGGCCTATCGGACCGCCTTTGCCCAACTCTTCCCGCGCCTGGCCAAGGAGTATCGGTTGCCGCTGCTCCCCTTCCTGCTGGAGGGGGTGGCCTTGGATCCGCGGCTGAATCAGCCCGACGGGATTCACCCCACGGCGGATGGCGCGCGCATCATCGCGGACCATGTCTGGTTGGTGCTGGAGCCGACCCTTCGTTCGAATTGATCGGATCGGTCCTTCATCCTGAATGGGACAGCTCTCACATTCGAATACTGTCCTCATTTAAATAATTGTAATTCTATGCCTTATGGATTGGTTTGAAAGGTGCTTCTTTCGATTTGACTCGGGGAGGCCCGCCATGAAACCAACGCCATCGATCCTGCGACGCGCCCCTCGGCGGCGCGGCGCACCCCTGGTTCAAGTGCCCGCCAACCGCCTCAAGACCCCCTCAAGGTTTGATTCAGTCCTGGGTGCGTTTCAGCTCCGCACCCAAAATGTCATGGATTACCTTGCCGTCACGCTGCTCAAAACCTGGTGAACCACCCTCAAGG
>JBBQHW010000129.1:0-4361 GCA_038324335.1 Holophagales bacterium | reverse complement strand
TGCGGGAGGAGGCAGCCGAGGTGCTGGAGGCCCTGGCCGCCCACCGGCCCGGCGACGCCGCCACGGAGGCCCATCTCTGCGAGGAACTGGGCGATCTCTGGCTGCAGATCGCCTTCCATGCCCAGCTGGCGGCGGATCGCGGCGCCTGGGACATCCATGAGGTGGAACGCGCCGTGGTGGAGAAGCTGATCCGACGCCATCCGCACGTGTTCGCCGAGGTGGCCGTCAATGGTGCCGACGAGGTGCTCACCAACTGGGCGGCCATCAAGCGCGAAGAGAAAGGTTTGACGGCCGAGACTGAACCGCGGCTGCTGGAAGGCATTCCCGCCACGCTCTCGCCCATGGACGAGGCCCTCGAGATCGGCCGCCGTTGCGCCAAGGTGGGCTTCGAATGGCCCGACCTCGAAGGCGTCCTCGACAAGGTGAAGGAGGAGGTGGCCGAATTGCAGGCGGAATCCGATCCCGTGCGCGTGGAGGAGGAATTCGGCGACGTGCTGTTCAGCCTCATGCAGTGGGCCCGCAAGAAAGGCGTGGATCCTGACGCCGCGCTGCGCCGCCAGATGCTCCGCTTCAAGGGCCGCTTCATCACCGTGGAGGACGACGCCCGCGCCGCGGGCGGCTGGGAGCACCGCGACCTCGACCAGATGGAAGCCGCCTGGCAGGCGGCGAAGAAGAAGGGGAGGCTCTGATGGAATGGCTGCTGCTGGTGCCCCGGAACGGGCCGCCCCCGCCCACATGGATCCTTCTATTCGTCCCGGTGGTGTTCCTGGGGGTCTCCTGGCTCACGAACCACCTGATGGGCATCGACGCCATGTACAAGGATTGGCCGGCGGATCCCAACGATCCCATCGAGCGGAACCTCGGCTGGGTGCAGGTGGAATTCGGCACCTTCCGGGGTCACTCGCCCATGTCCATCAAGTTCGGTCGCCGCAGCCTGCACCTGAAGCAGCCCTTCCCCTTCCAGCCCGCCTTCTGGAACGGCCCCGCCTCCATTCCCTGGAGCGAGATGCTGCTGGAAAGGGCCCCGAACGAGGCCTGGTGGGCCCTCCTCAGCCCCGCTGAATTCCGCCTGGGCCAGGGCGGCCGGCTGATCCGGTTGCGCGGCAAGGCCGCCAAAGCGCTCATGGCACGGCTCAGCGTGTCGTCCGGGGGCCCGGGAGTCGGCCCTCTTCCACCTCCGGGACCGGGCGCAATTCGGCCGAGATGACTTAAACCGCGTCGGCGATGGCCTTGCCCATGTCGGTGGTGCTGGCCTTGCCGCCCATGTCCGGAGTGCGGAGGCCGCTGGCCAGCACTTGCTCGATGGCGGCCATGACGGAGGCGCGGGCCTCGGGGCAGCCCAGGTGGTCCAGCATCATGGCCCCGGCCCAGATGGCGCCGATGGGGTTGGCGATGCCTTTGCCGTAGATGTCCGGCGCGGATCCATGGACGGGTTCGAACATGGAGGGGAAGTCCCGCTCGGGATTCAGGTTCGCGCTGGGGGCGATGGCGATGGTGCCAGTGCAGGCGGGGCCCAGGTCCGACAGGATGTCGCCGAAGAGGTTGGAGCCCACCACCACGTCGAACCAATGCGGGTTGCGAACGAACTGGGCGCAGAGGATGTCGATGTGGAACTGGTCCACCTTCACCTCGGGATAGAGCGCGGACATGGCCTTCACCCGCTCATCCCAGTAGGGCATGGTGATGGCGATGCCGTTGGATTTCGTGGCCGAGGTGAGGTGCTTCTTGGGCCGCGCCTGGGCGATGTCGAAGGCGATCTTCAGGATGCGATCCACGCCCTGCCGGGTGAACACGCTCTGCTGCATGGCCAGTTCCTGGTCGGTGCCTTCATAGAACCGGCCGCCGATGCTGGAGTACTCGCCCTCGTTGTTCTCGCGCACCACCACCATGTCGATGTCGCCAACTTGCCTGCCCGCGAGCGGGCAGGGCACGCCGGGCATGAGCTTCACGGGGCGCAGATTCGCGTACTGCCTGAAGCCGCGGCGGATGGGGATGAGCAGGCCCCAGAGCGAGACGTGGTCGGGCACGCCCGGGAAGCCCACGGCGCCGAGGTACACGGCATCGTGATGGCGGATCTGCTCGAGGCCGTCCGCGGGCATCATGCTGCCGTGTTCCAGATAGTACTCGCAGCTCCAGGGCAGGCCGTCCCACTGGAAGCGCAGGCCGTGTTTCGCCGCGGCGGCCTCCAGCACGCGGATGCCCTCGGGAATGACTTCCTTGCCGATGCCGTCGCCGGGGATGGTCGCGATCCTGAAGTCAGGCATGGGAGCCTCCTTGAAGCAGCATGGCTAGGTACGGAACCGCACCCCGCTGGGGCGGGGTCCGGTTCCGCGAGGGCAATCAGCTGAAGAGCTTCGACAAGCCGTAGGCGGTCAGCGTGGAGGTGCCGACGCCGATGAGGCCGGGGATCATGAAGCTGTGGTTGAGGAGGTACTTGCCGATCCGCGTGGTGCCCGTGCGGTCCATGTTGATGGCGGCCAGGTCGCTGGGGTAGAAGGCGAAGAAGAAGTAGGCGTAGCTGGCGGGGATGAGGCTCAGCAGCAGGGGCGTGGACAGACCCAGGGCGTAGCCGAAGGGCAGCATGATGGTGAGCGTGGCGGCCTGGCTCTTCACGAAGGCCGAGACGCAGAACATGGCGATGGCGAAGGTCCAGGGGGCCACCTGCACCATGGATTTGATGTTGGCCACCAGGTAGCCCTCGTTGGCCTTGATGAAGGTCTCGCTCATCCACGCGATGCCGAAGATGGAGACCACGGCGATCATGCCCGCGATGAAGACGCTGGAGCGGGCAATGTCGGGGGCCTTCACCTTGGTGGCGAAGAGGATGAAGGCGCCGAAGGCCAGCATGATGATCTGCACCACGGTGGTCATGGGCACGGGCTTGCCGCCCACCAGCGGCAGCAGGGCGGGCTTCAGGGCGATGAGGATGATGGTCAGCACGCCCGTGAAGAAGAGCGCCACGGAGAGCTTGGCCGACAGGGGGATCACCTTGCCCAGGGTGGTGACTTCGGCATCCAGGGCCTTGGCGAAGGTGGGATCCTTCATGCGTTCGAGGAACTCGGGATCCTTGTCCAGATCCA
Organism: Holophagales bacterium; assembly: GCA_038324335.1. GTDB lineage: Bacteria > Acidobacteriota > Holophagae > Holophagales > Holophagaceae > Geothrix. The sequence goes on along the minus strand of JBBQHW010000129.1, from coordinate 1,281 downwards.
GGCCGCGGTTGTAGCTCCAGGCCGCGGCGGCCAGCACGCCGATGATGCCCGCGGGCAGCGTGATACGAATGATCTCGAAGAGGCCCACGGGATGGCCGTTCTTCGCGGCCATGGCCAGGAAGGTGGTGACGGCGGCGGCCACGGGGCTGGCGGTGATGCCCATCTGGGAAGCCACGCTTGAAATCGCCATGGGCCGTTCGGGCCGGATGCGCGTCTTGAGCGCCACGTCGGAGATGACCGGCAGCAGCGCGTAGACCGCGTGCCCCGTGCCCACGCAGACCGTGAGTAGGAAGGTGGACAGCGGCGCCAGGATGGTCACGTATTTGGGATTGGCGCGGAGCACGCGCTCCGTCAGCTGCACCAGGTAGTCGAGGCCACCCGCAACCTGCAGGGTCGCGGAGGCCGTCACCACCGCGAGGATGATGAGCATCACGTCGATGGGCGGCGTGCCGGGGGCCACGCGGAAGCCCAGCACCAGGACGGCCACGCCCAGGCCGCCGATGAGCCCCAGGGCCACGCCTCCCTTGCGGATGCCGATGAGGATGGCGCCCAGCACCAGCACGAATTGAATCCAGAACATCAGGGCAGGGGACATGGTCTGTTCTCCTTTGATCAGAACATTGGCTAAATCATTGGACGAGGAATCGTAGCAGATGAAGTGGTATTTAATTGACCCGCACCTGGTTTTATTTAGTTGTTTTAGTGTCTGTACGTTGCTCAGGCTGGGCGTTTCGATGAGTCAGCCCACGCTGGAATTCACGACAGGGTAGGATGGCCCCTTCTGGGTGCCCCGACGTGAACCCCCTTCCGTACCATCTCGTGACCCTGACCCACCCCGAGTGGGAGGAGGCGTCGGCCTGTGCGAGGCGGCTGGGCGACGATGCCCTGCCCGAGCTGCGCCTGGACCTTTTTCCCGAGTTGGACCCCGAGACCCTGGTGGATGCCCTCAAGCGGCGCTGCCTGGTGACCTGCCGCCGGGTGTCCGAAGGCGGGCGCTGGCCCGCCGAGGACGAGGCCGGGCGCCTGACCCACCTTCTCCGTGCGCTGCCGGGCCGGCCCGCCTGGCTGGACCTGGAATGGGACCTGCCCATTCCGCCGGAACTCCAGGCGGCCCGTACCCACGTGCGCCTGTTGCGCTCGGTGCACGTCGCGCCCGGCGTCTTCGATCTGGACACGCGCCTTGAGAACCTGCCCGAGGGCGAGGCCTTTAAGTGGGTCGGTTGGGCCGGCCGTCTGGGCGACAGCGGCCGCCTTCGCGCCCCCCTGGCCTGGGCCAGGGAT
>JBBQHW010000128.1:0-4373 GCA_038324335.1 Holophagales bacterium | reverse complement strand
GGGCGGCGCCCCTTGCGCGGCCACACCCCACTTTGAAAACAGACCCTAGGTTATCAGGCGAGTTGGGCCAGATCCTCGGGGCCTCCCAGGCTGAAAGCCGAGACCTCCAGTCCCCGCTCCTTGGCCTGCCGTTTCGCGAGCCCAGCAAGCACTTTCCCGGGTCCAAGTTCCACGAAAGTGGTGACCCCCTGGTCCAGCAGCAGCTCCATGGTCGCCTGCCAGCGCACGGCGCCGGGGATCTGGCGCCGGAGGCCGTTCCGGATGGCTTCCGGTCCCGTCACCGCCGCCGCGTCCACGTTGTTCACCAGCGGGCAGTCGGGCGCCTGGATGGCCAGGCCCGCCAGGATGGGTTCCATGCGCGCCTGGGCGGGTTTCATGAGGGGTGAGTGGAAGGGGGCGCTCACGGGCAGTTTCATCATCTTGCGACCGCCACGATTCCGGGCGGCCGCCATGGCCGCTTCCACGGCCTCGGCGTGGCCGGCGATGACGATCTGGCCGGGCCCGTTGAAGTTGGCTGGAACCACAACCTGGCCCGTGGCGGCGGCGGCCTCCAAGCAGCTGGCCTCCACGTCCGCCAGGCTCATGCCCAGCAGAGCGGCCATGGCGCCCACACCCACGGGCACAGCCTCCTGCATGGCGCGGCCCCGCTCGCGCACGGTGCGCACCGCATCCGGGAAGGTCAGGACGCCCAGGGCCACCAGGGCGCTGTACTCGCCCAGGGAATGGCCTGCCGCGAAGTCCGGCCTGGGCAAGCCCTGGCCATAGGCGCGCACCACCATGGTGCTATGGGTGAGGATGGCGGGCTGCGTATGTTCGGTGAGCTTCAGCGTTTCCTCGGGTCCCTCCGCCATCAACCGTGACAGGGCGAAACCCAAGGAGGCATCGGCCTCCTCAAGCACGGCCCGGGCCGCGGGCTCCGCCGCAGCCAACGCCACGCCCATGCCCACCGCCTGCGACCCCTGCCCCGGAAACAACCAAGCGACCTTGCTCATGGGAAACCCCAAAAATTAGCCACAGATAAACACGGATGCACTCAGATGAAAAACCAATCCGTGTTCATCCGTGTTCATCCGTGGCCAGAAATCAATCCTGCGGCAGCAGCAACGCCACGCGCTCCTGGATGCGCTCGTGGAGGCGGTGCTCGGCGGCGCGCAGGGCGGCGCGGATGGCGTTACGCACGGCCTTGGCATCGCTGCGCCCGTGGCCGATGATGCTCACGCCCTTGACGCCCAGCAGCGGGGCGCCGCCGTATTCCGTGTAGTCGAGCTTCTGCTTGAAGCGCTTCATGGCGGGCTTGGCCAGGAAGCCCGCGAACTTGGTGACGGCGTTCTCCATGAAGCTGTCCCGGAGGCCGCGGAAGATGCCCTCGGCCAGGGCCTCGCTGGATTTCAGCACCACGTTGCCCACGAAACCGTCGCAGGCGATGACGTCGAAGTTCCCGTTCCAGATGTCGCGCCCCTCGGCATTGCCTTCGAAGCGGATCTCGATCTGGCGGAGCATGGCGGCGGCATCCTTGGTCACGTCCGTGCCCTTCCCTTCCTCTTCGCCCACGCTGAGGATGCCCACGCGAGGGCTTTCCAGGCCGAGCACCTCTTCCGCATAGACGGAGCCCATCACCGCGAACTGCGCGATGTGCTCGGCCCGGCTGCCCACGTTGGCGCCCACGTCCAGCAACACCGTGGGGGTGCCCTTCATGTTGGGCAGGACGCTGGCCAGGGCCGGCCGGTCCACGCCGTCGAGCTTGCCGATAACGAGGCTGGAGGCCACCATGGCGGCGCCGGTGTGGCCCATGGAGACCACGCCCTGGGCGCGGCCATCCCGAACGAGCTGGGCGGCCACCCGGATGGAGCTGTCCTTCTTTTCCTTGAGGATGCAGGTGGCCTTGTCGGCCATGACCACCGTATGGAAGGCATGCACCACTTCGGCCCGCTTCATCAGTTCCGGCGTGAATCCGTACTTCGCCAGCTCTGGGCGGATGACGCCCTCGTTGCCCACCAGGTACAGGTAGAGCCCTGGAAAGGCCTCGAGGGCCTCCCGGGCACCCTGCAAAGTGGCATGGGGGGCATGGTCGCCCCCCATGACATCCAGTGCAATGCGATGGCCGTCCACCGGCAAGGGCTTAAGCGGTTTCGGCGACGCGGACGGCCAGCTTGCCGCGGTAGAAGCCGCAGCTGGGGCAGACGCGGTGGGGCAGCTTGGGGGTCTGGCAGTTGGGGCAGGTGCTGGCGCTCATGACTTCGAGCGAGTCATGGGTGCGCCGGCGGTCACGGCGGGCCTTGGAATGGCGGCGCTTGGGATTCGGCATGGCTTGCTCCTAGGGATAAAACGCAAAGTTCCAGGTTAAGGGTTTCAGGATTCCGGGTCCAGCTTGATTCCCGCCAGGGCCTTGGCGAGAGCCTGATTCAGGGCCGAAGGGGCCTTTTCGTCCTCGGGCCGGCACTGACAGGGCCCCTTGTTCCAATTCTTGCCGCAAGTGGGACAGAGACCCTTGCAGTCGTCGGCACAGAGGGGATGCATGGGGGCCTGGAGTTCGAACTGCTCGCGCACCAGTTCGGCCTCGTCCAGGTTGTCCTCCGGCAGGAACACCACGTCGAGATCCTGGGACCCGAGCGTATGGGAGCCCCGGCCCACCAGATCGGCGTCCTTGCTGCCCAGGAACTGGCTTTCAACCATCAGGGGACGATCCAGGGGCGCCAGGCAGCGGCTGCAGGTTCCCTCCCAGATAGCCTGACCCTTCACCTCGAGGAACACATCGCGGTTGGACGGCAGGGCGAACACCGACCAGACCAGTTCGCGCAGCGAGACGCCACCCTCCAGGGCCAGGCCCTCGGTGGTGCCATTCAGGCGAAGGCCCTCGGGGGGCAGGTTGTAGATATCGATCACTTCTTGGCTCCGGCATCCGTGGCGGGGGCATCGGTTTTCGGCCCGGTGGCCCCGGGTGCGGTGCCGAGAACCTGGCCCTGTCCGGGCGTACGGGTGATGGGACCGGCATCCGGGTTGTTAGGTTCACCGAGGCACTTCAATTCGTAGCTGGCCTTGGTGGACTTGCCCTCGTAGGGCTGATTGAAGGGGTCCTGGGCGCTCATGCCCACCTTGATGAGGTTTTCCTTCACCAGGGAGGAATTGCCGTCGATCATGGCGTCGTAGCTGCCGAAATCCGGGTAGGAGCCGTGCTTCAGCCAGTACTGGTCCAGGCCCTCGCCCACGATCTTGAGGTCATCCTGAGCCTTGAGGTAGCGCGCCTGGGCCGCATGCTTCCGATATTGGGAAAACCCCAAGGTGGCCAGCACGGCAATGATCATCATCGCCGTGAGCAGTTCCAGGAGCGAGAAGCCCCGGTTCGTGCGTCGGGCAGGCGTGAGGGTCATGGTCGGGGTCCGGAAAGAGGGCTCATCGTCTGGGGCGCATTCGAGCTTGTCAGTGTGCCAGAAACCAGCGGAAACACAAGCGTTCATGGGCATCATGCCTCCTTGGTGCCGTCGCCGCCGCCCTCGTCCACCGGGGGCGCGGGAAAATCGGTAGGCCAGGGGAAGTCCTTGGGCAGGGCCTCCAGGCCACCCAGTTCCGCCAGCCAGTAGCGGTAGGCCCGGAAGCTCATGCCGAGGCGCTTGCCAGCCTTGGTCTTGACGCCCCCGACCTCGTCCAGGGCCTTGCGGAGAAAATGCCCCTTCAGCGCGTGGAGCCAGGCTTCCAGATCAAAGCCATCGGCCGGGATGACCAGGGGGGTGGGCAGGTCGGCCGGTTCCCCGGAGACCGCCAGGCCAAAGCCCTCCGGCAGCAGATCCCGGGTGATGGGACCGCCGGGATTGAGCGCCACGCAGCGCTCCATGAGGTTTTCCAGCTCCCGCACGTTCCCGGGGAACCGGTAGCCCAGCAGCTGCGCCATGGCCTCCGGATGAAGCTGCATGAGCGGCTTGCCCAGTTTCTGGCAGAAGCGGCGGATGAAATGCTCCGCCAGCACCGGCAGATCCTCGGGCCGCTCCCGCAGGGGCGGGAGTTCGATCTGCAGGATGTTCAGGCGGTAGTAGAGATCCTCACGGAAGGCCCCGGATTCCGCCCGTTCCCGCAGGTTGCGGTTGGTGGCGGCGATGACGCGGACATCCACGGCCCGTTCCTCCGTGGCCCCGAGGTGCCGCACCTTCCGCTCCTGGAGCACCCGCAACAGCTTCACCTGCAGGGACAGGGGCATCTCGCCGATCTCGTCCAGGAACAGGATGCCGCCGCCGGCTTCCTCGAAGAGGCCCCGCTTCATGGCGTTGGCGCCCGTGAAGGCCCCCTTCTCGAAGCCAAACAGTTCGCTTTCCAGCAGGGTCTCGGGGAAAGCCCCGCAGTTCACCGCCACGAAGGGGCCTTGGGCGCGGTCGGAATAGCGG
>JBBQHW010000127.1:0-4576 GCA_038324335.1 Holophagales bacterium | reverse complement strand
GGCCCAACTCCCGGACCTCATCCCGCACGGGAATGCAGAGGCAGACGAAGGGTGGATCCGGTGGCAGCACAGGATCCTCCTCCAGCAGGGGCAGGCGGGCCCAATGCCGGCGGAGCACGGCAAGGGCCGCGAGGATTGCGGCGGCGGCAACCCAGCTGAGGAAATCGAGGAAGTTCACGGTGGGGTTTTTCTATGGGTCGGTCTCAGGCCGGAGAGGGCAGAGCCTGAGGGTCTGGGAAAGGATGACCCGACCGAGTCCGGGGGACGAAGGGAAACGACCGGCTGAAGGTCGTCAAGGTGCATCCTTCAATCAGAGAAAAAAAACGGAGCTTCCAGGTGCTGGGCCTCCAGGACGGCTTCAAGTGTGAGCAGAGCCTCGTGGATGTTGACAACCTTGGCCGGCTCCATGGACTCGAGACCGACGAGTAGATGGCCCTGGGCGGGATGGGGTGCCTCCGCCAGGATCTGTGCTCCCTTTTCGGTGGGGACCATGGAGATGCGCCGGCGATCGCTGGCATCTGGATTGCGGGCCACCAGGCCCTTCACCACCAGCCGATCCACCACACCCGTCACGGTGCTGGACTCCAGGTGCATGCGGGCCGCGAGGTCCTTCAGGGCCAGCGGGCCGCTGCGTCCGAGCTCCCACAAGGCCCACAACTGCGGACCGGTCAGGTCGAAATGCTTCTCCACCGAACGGGAGTATTCCTCCAACGCCTTGACGATGCGGCGGAGGCTTTGCATGCACTCCTGGATCAGGCGGCTCTGGGCTTTGCTGACTCTGGCCATCCGGGGACCTTTTAAGGCTGCATCGCAGGACCGGTAGGGCGATGCGGAGGGGATTCGAAGGCGCTGAAGCCGACAGGTAGGACTCCCCATGGTGCCCTGAACCTGGTTCTGGCCGCCGGGATTCGGGGTGGACCTTGGGTTCGGTCGCAATTAAATACTAACACTAAAATTTAGTATTGCAAAGGAAATTGATACTCTTATGCTCTTCCTGGAGCGTGTTCCCCAGGGAAAGGATCCTGGGCCTTCTGCCCCCAGCCAACTGTCCCCACGAACGCACAGTCTGCTATCCAACCCGGTCCGACCGACACCCATTGGTGTCCCATTTCGGAGGTCTTCATGCATTTTCTCAAACGCGCAACCCCATGCCTCCTCGGCGGACTTCTGCTAGTCGGCCTGGCCTGCAAGAAGCCCGAGCCGTTCAAGGCAACGGAGCCCCCGAAGCCTGTGGCGCCCGTTCAGGACGATGGCAAGGCCCGGGCTGATGCAGAGGCCCTGAAGCGGGCCGAGGACGAGGCTCGGCGCAACGCGGAAGCCGAGGCCCAGAGGAGGGCCGAAGAAGCGAGAAAAAGCGATGGAGCTGCATTCCGCGCAGCCGCCGACAAGGCCCTTCAGGACATCCACTTCGACCTGGACAAAGCCGTCATCAAGGAACATGACAAGACACTGCTCCAAGGGGTCGCAGCCTTCATGAAGCAGTATCCGCAAGCCAGAGTGCAGGTCGAGGGCAACGCCGACGAACGGGGAACCCTGGAATACAACCTGGCCCTCGGGGCACAGCGGGCCCAGGCCGCCATCAGCTACCTGGGCGCACTTGGGATTCAGGAAAGCCGGATCACCTCCATCAGCTACGGCAGGGAGAAGCCCGTCTGCACCGAATCCAACGAGGGCTGCTGGCACCGCAACCGTCGGGACCACTTTGTCTTGAAGAACTAGTTCTGGCAGGAATTGTCTTCGCTTCACATGGGTGGCGGGTCGGGTCGTCCACCGGGAAACCTGGTGTCATCCAGGGTTTCCTTGGGACGACCCAGTTGACACCACGCAACAACGAACCCTTGAATTGAAGCAAGACGGCAGATCGGGCTGAGAGGGGCAGGGCACCATGCAGAGACGGCTGGCAGAAGAAACCATCCTGTTCATCAGCGTCATCAAGTGGGTGATTCTGGCGACTGGCGTGGGGACCCTGATCGGGGCGGTCACCACTTTCTTCCTCAAGTTGCTGGCCTGGGGCACGCTGGCAGGGCAAAGCCATCCTTACACCTTCCTCCTGCTGCCGTTGGCCCTGTTCCTCAGCGCGCTGCTGATCAAGCTGGCGCCGGACGCCCAGGGGCATGGCACAGAAAAGGTCATCGAGGCCATCCATAAGCACGCCGGCAAGATCAAGGCGGCGGTGGTGCCCGTCAAGCTGGCGGCCACGCTCATCACACTCTGCGTCGGGGGCTCCGCTGGCAAGGAGGGCCCCTGCGCCCAGATCGGTGCAGGCATAGCCTCCACGGTCGCCGACCTCCTCCGCTTCGACGAACAGGATAGGAAGAAGCTGGTCATTTGCGGCATCAGCGCAGGCTTCGCCTCGGTCTTCGGAACGCCCATCGCGGGCTCCATCTTCGGCGTGGAGGTCCTCTTCGTGGGGGCCATCCTCTACGAAGTGCTCCTGCCCTCGTTCATCGCCGGGATCACGGCCTACCAGGTGTCCGCGGCCATGGGGATCCGCTACTTCTACCACCCGGTGAACCTGCTCCCAAACTTCAGCGAGACCTTCTTCCTCAAGGTCATCCTGGCGGGGGTATTCTTCGGACTGTGCTCCATGATGCTCATCGAGACCCTGAGGCTGGGCGAGAAGCTCTCCGCCCGGTTCACTATCTGGGCACCGCTCAAGGGGCTCATCGGCGGGGCGGCGCTGGTGGTGCTGGCCCTGGCCTTCTCGAACCGGTTCCTCGGGCTCGGTCTGGACACCATCGAGACCTGTCTGCGGGGTGAGCATGTCCCCTGGTACGCCTTCCTCCTCAAGCCGGTCTTCACGTCCATCACCCTGAACTTCGGGGGAAGCGGCGGCATCGTCACCCCGATCTTCTTCGTGGGAGCCACGTCCGGCGTGGTGTTCGCCACGCTGATGGGATTGAACACGGCCACCTTCTCCGCCATCGGCTTCACCAGCGTGCTGGCTGGCGCCGCCAACACCCCCATCGCTGCCAGTATCCTGGCCGTGGAGCTGTTCGGGCCTGTAGTCGCCCCTTACGCCACGGTGGCCTGTGTCATCAGCTTCCTCATGACGGGCCACCGCAGTGTCTACCACTCTCAGGTACTATCCATGAGGAAATCCGAATCCATCCAGGTGGAGATCGGAAAGGAGATGGAGAACATCGAGGCCACCTACGCGCACCGTGAGCATGGTCTTGTGCGGCGGGGCGTGCTGTTATTCCGCGTCGTGCAGAGGGTCGTCAAGCGCTTCGGTTCCTGACCGATCCCGCCCAGGGTCAGCTGCCGGGCCATGGCGGGTAAGGGCTGCGGAGTGGTTCAATGGAGGGATTGTCCTCGAGGCGCTCATGCCCTTCGCCTTCCTGCTGCACGATCCCCTGGCCGGCACCTTGATGCTGTTGGCGCTGCTGTGGCTCTCGGCGAAGCTGGGCGGGGAACTGGCCGTGCGTCTGCAGCTGCCTGCGGTGACCGGCGAACTGGCCGTGGGACTGGCGCTCACGGCCCTGCACCGGGCCTGGCCGGTGTTCCCGGACGTGGCGGCTTCGCCTGCGATGGAGCTGTTGGGGGGCCTCGGCGTGGTGGTGCTCATGTTCGCCGTGGGCCTGGAATCCACAGTGCCCCAGATGCTGAAGGTGGGCGCGGCCTCGCTGCGCGTGGCCCTCATCGGCGTGGTGGTCCCCATGGCCGCGGGACTCGCCGGGGCCTGGCTGCTGCTGCCCAAGGGCGCGCCCTTCGTGCTGGACCTCTTCATCGGCGCCTGCCTCTGCGCCACCAGCATCGGCATCTCCGCCCAGGTGCTACGGGAAAAGGGCGCTTCCGACTCGGTGGAGGGCCGCGTCATCGTCGGCGCGGCCGTCATCGACGACGTGCTGGGGCTGCTGGTCCTCGTGGCCGTCTCCGGCTTGGTGAGCGCGGCTTCGGGCGGCGCCCTGGGCCCCGCCCTGGCGCGGACCCTAGGCCTGGCCCTGGGCTTCCTAGCCCTGGCCCTCACCCTGGGCCGCCTGGCCACGCCCCGGCTCTTCCAGTTGGCCAGCCGATTCCGGGGCGAACAGGTGCTGTTGCCCCTGGGCCTCGGTTTCGCCTTCCTGCTGGCCTGGCTGGGCAACCTGGCGGGGCTGGCGTCCATCGTCGGCGCCTACGCGGCGGGCCTCATCCTGGAACCGGCTCACATCATGGATCTGGAACACCGCGAGCAGCATACTCTGGAGGAGCTGGTGCATCCCCTGGTGACGGTGCTCTCGCCCCTCTTCTTCGTGCTCATGGGGGCCAAGGTGGATCCCGCAGCCCTCTTCCGACCGGCCACGTTGGGCCTCGCGGCGGTGCTGGCCCTGCTCGGCGTGGCCGGGAAGTACGTCGCGGGCTATGGTGGCGGCCGGGGCATCCGTGCCGCCGTGGTGGGCTGGGGCATGGTGCCCCGGGGCGAAGTGGGCCTCATCTTCGTGGGGGCCGGCGCCCAGTTGCACATGAATGGCATGCCCCTGCTGAGTGCCGAAGTGCAGGCTGGCATCATTGGAGCGCTGCTACTTACCACTGTCGCGGGGCCCGTGGGGCTGGGGTGGGTGCTGCGATCTCGGGAGTGAGGAACAGCAAAAGCGAA
>JBBQHW010000126.1:0-4579 GCA_038324335.1 Holophagales bacterium | reverse complement strand
TCTGACCGTGGGTGTCGAGGATGGGATCGTAGGCGGTGAAGTAGGGCTCGCCCAGGATGATGGCCTCGCCTCGGTAGGGCCGGCCATGGCCCAGGACCTCCTCCCGGGCCGGACCCTGCAGCTTGGTGCCGATGGCGCGCTGGCCCTCGGCGGTCATCACGTTGGTAGACACACGGGTATCGCCCATGAAGATGGTCGCGGTCCCGCCGCAGAGTTCCTTGACCTTGTCGGGCAACCCGACCTGGCCATTGATGAGTTCATCGCCCGCGAACAGCTGGCCGTCCGAGATCCGAAACTCTCGACCGCCGCGGCGGGCGAGCTCCCAGAAGGTCTTGATGCGGCTCTCCTGCATGGTGATGGCCTGGTCCTTGAGTGAGGAGTACATTCCGGCCAGGGTGACGCCACTCACGACCAGAGTGGTCAGGGCGATCATGAGACCGCCATAGACGGAAAACTTGGTGCCGAGCTTCATGGAGCCAATTCCTTCCTTCGCCCCCACGAGGGAAAGGGGCAACCACTCCTCATCGGCAACCCCGGCCAGCTCTTGTGTCCAGACACGGGAGTGCGCGCCACTCAGCCCTGGAGCGGCTCCAGATGGGCCCGGAGCTCCTTCATGCCGAAAGGTTTGGCCAACAGGGTGACGTAGGCATGGGCCCCGGCCACATCGAGGGCAGCCTGATCAACCCGGCCGGTGGCCAGCAGCACCGGCACCTTGGGGAGCAGGGCACGCACGCGCAGCAGGGTCTGGGCTCCGCTCAACCCAGGCATGTTCATATCGAGGATGACGACGTCGGGGTCCAGCCCCGCCTCCAGCAATGCCAGTGCATTCTCTCCACTGGGGCTGAGAGTGGCCGCATGGCCCAGGGCTTCCAGAATGGCCTGCATGGAGGTCTGCATCAGTTCATCGTCATCCACGAGCAGGACCTTCAGCCTGCCCTGGAGTGGCAGGGGTGGGCGCCCGTCCGGAGGTTCCTGGTCCGGGAGCGCCTCCGCACAGGCCGGGAAGCGCATCCTGACGCAGGTCCCCCGGCCGGGTACGCTGTTTAGTTCCAGCGACCCCTGGTGGGCCTTCACCGTGCTGTAGACGATGGAAAGGCCGAGCCCGGTTCCCTTGCCCACCTCTTTGGTGGTGAAGAAGGGGTCCAGTGCCTTTTCCAGGATCTCCCGGGGCATCCCGGTGCCCGTGTCCTCCACCGTCACCTCGACCCAGTCCTGGTCGGCATTGCAGGTCTGAAGGGTGAGGATGCCGTTCTCCGCCATGGCATCCACGGCATTGACGCAAAGATTCATGAAGGCATGGGTGAGGGCACTGGCATCGCCGCGAATGGGCCGTAGGTCGGGGGCCAGGCTCTGCACCAGGCGCACCTTGGAGAGGGTGGTGCGCTCCAGCAGACGAGCCACCTCCTGGAGCACCGCGTTCAGGTCCAGCTCGAAGTTTTCCACGGGACTCTGGCGTGCGAAATTCAGCAGGCGCTTGACCATTGTTCCACCCCGTTCGGCGGCCTTGATGATGGTGCCCAACGCGCGGCGGGTCGAGCTTTCCGGGGGATGGGCCTCCAGCCGCGCCGAGGCCAAGCCGAGGATGGCACCCAGCACATTGTTCATGTCGTGGGCCACGCCCCCGGCGAGACTGCCGAGGCTTTCCATCTTCTGGGCCTGCTGGAGCAGGGCCTGGAGTTTCAGGTTTTCCTCAGCGGCCCGCCTGCGCTCGGTGATGTTCCGGCCGATTCCGAGCACCCCCAGGGCCCTCCCATCCCGGTCGAAGAGGGGCGTCTTGATGGTCTCCAGGAATTCGCGGTGCCCGTCGTCGGCAAAGGTGATCTCCTCTTCGTTCATCCGCGGTAGGCCGGCGGAGATCGCCAGTCGGTCGTTCTCCCTGAAGAAATCCGCCATGGCCCGGTCGAGGAAGTCGTAGTCGGTCTTGCCGACAATGTCCTTCTCGGAGGCACCGAAGAACTGTTCGAAGCGCCGGTTGCACTGGAGATAGACCCCTTCGGCATCCTTCATCCACACCATGTCTGGCAGGGTGTCGATCAGGGTGCGTAGGCGGGAGGCACTCTGCTCATAGGCGGCCTCCCCCTGCTGGCGCTGGAGCACCTCCTCCCGGAGCTCCCGGGTCCGGGCCTCCACGGTTCGGCGGAGCTGGAGGATCCAGAGCGCCCCGAGCAGCCCAAGGCCAGTGAGCACTGGCACGGTGACCAGGAGCCCCTTCAGCCAGGCCCGGGCGGTGGGAACGATGGGGTGATAGAGGAAGCCCTCAGGATCCCGGACGGGTTTCCCGAAGCCCTGGCTCACGCTGAGGTCAGCCATGCGGCGGAACCGCCCGGGATTCATGTGGCCGATCTCAACCAGCCCTGGCAGCACCAGCTCCCGCATCCTTTCCGCCTCGAAGCGCAACTTCTCCCGGGTCACCCCCCGGTCCTTCACGCCCGGCAGGGTGAGGATGACCTCAATGATCTCCTCGGCGTGGTCCATGGCGTAGTCCCAGCCTTTGAAGGAGGCGCGGCGAAAGGCCTCCGTGGCAGTTGGATGGTCTTTGGCGAAGCCCTGGGTCGTGAAGAGCAGGTCACCGTAGAAATCGATGCCGTAGTCACTGGCGCGCAGCTGTACCCAGTCCACGCCCCGCTGTTTCAGCAAGAAGGGCTCGTTGGTCGAATAGGCCGTGATGAGGTCGACCTTTCCCTGGATCAGGTCGTCCAGGTTCCATGAGTGGGGCACCTGTCTGAGCCTATCCAGGTGGATCCCCTCGGACGCGAGCAGGGCCCGAGTCTCGACCAGACCCTGGTCCCCCTGACACATGAGGGCCCGTCCGGCCAGCTGGGAGGGCCGATGGATGCCGCTCGCGCGCAGCGCGAGAAGGACGTTGGGCGAATGCTGAAAAACTACCCCGAGAGCCACCAGGGGCCTGCCCTGCAGGTAGGCCTGGAAGACCTCCAGGTCGCTGACACCGAACTCGGCCTGGCGGGACTCCACCATGGGCAGAGGCAATCGGGTCGGCGAAGCCTCCAGCAGAGTGACGTCCAGGCCCTCGGCCCGGTAGAATCCCTTCACCTGGGCGGCATAGTAGCCGGCGAACTGGAATTGGTGCGCCCACTTCAATTGCAGCGTCACCTTTTGTGGACCAGCTGCCCAGACGGGCCCCAGCGCAGCCAGGGCCAGAACCGCCGCGAGCCAGGACCTGGTGCTCACGGCGCTGTCCGGTCGATGGTTTCAAGATGCGCCCGGAGCTGCTTCATGCTGAAGGGTTTGGCCAGCAGGGTGACGTGGGCATGGGCCTCCACCAGATTCACCGCGGCCTGGTCGGCGCGGCCCGTGGCGAGCAGGACGGGCAGCGTGGGGTACAGGGAGCGCAGGCGGGGCAGTGTGCCGGCCCCGCCCAGGCCCGGCATGTTCATGTCCAGGATGACCAGGTCGGGCTGCAGTCCTGCGTGCAGCTTCGCCAGGGCCTCTTCCCCGCGGGTGGCGATGAAGACCCGGTGGCCCAGGACTTCGAGGAGCGCCTGCATGGAGCTCTGGATCAGTTCGTCATCGTCCACCACCAGGATGTCCAGCTTCTTGCGGGAACCCGTGGTCTGGAATTTCCCCGAGGTATGGGGATCCTCAGCGCCCGTGGTGCAGGCCGGGAAGCGCATGGTCACGCAGGTGCCCTGCCCGGGCTGGCTCCAGAGTTCGATCTTCCCGCGGTGGGCCTGCACGGTGCTGTAGACGATGGACAGGCCCAGGCCCGTGCCCTTGCCCACTTCCTTGGTGGTGAAGAAGGGATCCAGGGCCTTTTCCAGGATGTCGCTGGCCATGCCCACGCCGGTGTCCTCGACCTGGACTTCGATCCAGGCCTCATCCACGTTGCGGGTCCGCAGCGTGAGGGTGCCGGGTTCGGGCATGGCATCCACGGCATTGACGCAGAGGTTCATGAAGGCGTGGGTCAGGGCGCTGGCGTCGCCCTGCATGGGCCGCAGGTCCACGGCCAGATCCAGGACGAGGTGGACCTTGGCCAGGGTGGTGCGCTCCAGCAGGTGGACCTCTTCCCGGAGAATGGCGTTCAGATCCAACTCCCGCATCTCGGAGGAACCCTGCCGGGCGAAGCTCAGCAGGCTCTTGAGCATGGTGCCTCCCCGCTCGGTGGCCTTGATGATGGTGCCGAAGGCCCGATGGGTCGGACTGCCCGGGACCTGGGACTCGATGTGGGCCGAGGCCAGGCCGAGGATGGCGCCCAGCACGTTGTTCATGTCGTGGGCGACGCCCCCCGCCAGGCTGCCGAGACTCTCCAGCTTCTGGGCCTGGTTGAGCTGGGCCTGGAGGTTGCGCTGCTCCTCCTCCGCCTGTTTCCGCTGGGAGATGTCGGTGATGATCCCCACCAGGGCCCGCAGGCTGCCATCCGGATGCTCCAGCCGGCGCCCGGCGAGGTGGCCCCAGAACTTCGTGCCATCCGACCGGAGATAGCGGCGTTCCACGGAGACCATCGAGATCTCGCCGGCGACCAGCTGGCGCATCCGCTCATCGCCCAGGTGCCGTTCTGACTCGTGGAGGTGGCTGACATACTCGGAGCCGAGCAGGGCCTCGTTCGTCAGCCCGAACATGT
>JBBQHW010000125.1:0-4599 GCA_038324335.1 Holophagales bacterium | reverse complement strand
CGGGGTGCAGCTCCTCTGGACCGTCAGCGTGGAGATCGAGGGCCAGACCAAGCCCGCCTGCGTGGCCGAAGTCGTCTACCGCGTGTACGAGTGATCCCGTGGGCCCCCCAACAAACTCACCACCGAGACAAAGAGCAGGGCCCCACTGGAGGCGCCAGGCTGGTCTTCCAAAAAGCGGATCCGGGCCTGGCGCCTCCTGTGGCTTCCGGCAAAGCCGGAAGCGGCCTTCGGCCGGCCCATGATGGAGGTACACGGAGGCCTCCGTGCGGACTCCGTGGTCTCTGTGTCTCCGTGGTGGATCTTCTACGATGGAATGCGGAAAAGCAGGAGCTGTCCAGGCTGGAAAGTCCCGCTGCGGCTTGGGAACCGGCCTCCAGCCGCGCTATGCTGCCTGGATGCTGCAACGCATCGGGGCCATTCTCAAGGGTTCGTTCGCCAGTTCGGTGCTGGCGGCCAACGTGGTGGCCTTCTGCTCGGGGATGGTGCCCTTCGCACTGCTGAAACTGGCGCTGCCCATCGGCGCAATGCGCCGCGGCACGGATCGGACGCTGAACGCCCTGGCCGAGGGCTGGATCGCCGTGAACGGCTGGTGGATGACCCTGGTGCAGCGCCACCGCTGGGACGTCACGGGCCTCGACGGCCTGCGCCGCCAGGGCTGGTACCTGGTGAGCAGCAACCACCAGAGCTGGGTGGACATTCTGGTGCTGCAGAGGGTCTTCCACCGCCGCGTGCCCTTCCTGAAGTTCTTCCTCAAGCGCCAGCTCATCTTCGTGCCCATCATCGGCCTGGCCTGGTGGGCCCTGGACTTCCCCTTCATGAAGCGCGGCACCGGCAGCCGCAAGGCGGACCTGGCCGCAGCCCGCACGGCCTGCGAGAAGTTCCGGCAGATCCCCACGTCGGTGATGAATTTCCTGGAAGGCACCCGGTTCAGCCGGGCCAAGCACGCGGCCCAGGCCTCGCCCTACCGGCACCTGCTGAAACCGAAGGTGGGCGGGCTGGCCACGGCCATCGGCGCCATGGGCGAGCGCTTCGACGCGTTGCTGGACGTCACCATCGTCTACCCGCAGGGCGTGCCCAGCTTCTGGGACCTGCTTTCGGGCAAGGTGCGGCAGGTGGTGGTGCGGGTGCACGAATTGGAGATTCCGCCGGACCTGCTGGGCGGTGACTACGAGGGCGATCCCGCCTTCCGCGCCCGCATGCAGGCCTGGGTGAAGGCCATGTGGGCCGAGAAGGACGCCCGCATCGAGGCGATCATGCTGGGCCTGCAGCAGCCTTCACTTGATTGAGGGAAAAGTTGGAACACAGAGATGAACCACGGTGAAAAGCAGGAACACCGATGGTGTTCATCGGTGTTAAGCAGTTGGTTTCCTTGTCTTCGAACCACCCATCCGCCGCAGCTGGGAACGCAGCACCCAGGCGACGTAGTGCAGCACGGAGTCGCGGCGGCGGCCCTTGCTGCAGCGCCGTTCGACGCCGTCCGGCGGGCCCAGGTTCTGCTTTCTCCGCTCGGTGCTCCGCTTCTCCTCGTAGTGGATGGCCAGCAGCAGGTAGCCGAAGAACAGGCCCACGACGATCAGAATGTAGTCATTGATGCCCAAGGTCACTCCCCGCGTGAAACAGTGTAATCCCTACGTCCTGGTGGGACAGGTCAGGTGAGGAGGAGGGTGCCGAAGCAGGAGCCCAGCAGCGGCGGCCAGCCGGGGGTGCGCTCTTCGTAGAGGCCCGCCACGCCCACCTCCGGGAGGTGCTGGGCCTGGGGGGGCAGGGCGAGGCCCTGGAAGCAGGTCAGGGCGCAGAGGTTAGAGGCCAAGGCCACCTCGTCGCCAGCCCGAAGCTGGGCGGTACCGAAGGCCCGGGAGGCGCCCTTGTGGTGGAGAAGGCGTTTGCGGATGCGGTCGAAATGCCCGGCGTAGGTTTCCAGGGGCAGGGCCTGGCCCAGGCGCGCCAGGCGGTCCAGGGTGGCGAAGACGTGGAGCAGCACCTGCACTGGGACCCGAGCGGTGGCACTCCCGCTGCGGAAGCGCCCCTGGATGGCGGCGAAGGCCTCCAGGGGCCCCTGGAGCCTCGTCCTCGAAAAGCCCGCGGCGTGTGCCAGATGGGTGCCAAAGATGAGGGCCGTGCCGCGGTCCCCCAGGTCGTAGGGGGCTCCCTTCGCCGCCTCCACCACGCACTCGATGGCCTCGCGGACGAAGCGGTCCATGAGAATGCCCGGGGCGAAGTTGCGGAGCCGGGCCTCGTGGGTGAGCACCAGGGCCAGGCGGAAGAACTGGCCGTCCCGGATGCGAGCCTCCTGCAGCAGCTCCGACTGGGCGCGGTGGACGGCCTCGAAGAGCCGCACCCGCTGCTCCGCCTGCTCGCCCTCGGCGGCCTCGCCACCATCCGCCAGGAACACGTCGGCGGTGTAGGGCAGCAGCCAACCCGAGGCCGCCACGGTGGGGGGCAGCAGCGCCTTCATGCGCTGGGTGGCGACGGTCAGGCGCTCGCGGTTGCACCAGAGGTAGGCCCGCTTGGGATCCTCCCGGTGGGCCCGGAGCAGGCGCACCAGGAAGCCGATCTTGGCGCGAAGGGGTTGGAGGGCGGCGAAGACAGGCACCCGGTCGAAGGCCTCCAGCAGCGCCTCGTACTCGCCCACCACCACCGAGGGCCGCTCGCCCCGGGCCAGGCGGTCCACCAGGAGGGCGAGCAGGGCCGAGGGATCCTCCTTGAAATGGGGGAGGCTGGAGCCCCGGAGGTTGTTGCCGAAGGCGGTCTGGAGCGAGAGTTCCAGCAGCGCGATGACGGGGGCCTCGGGCAGGGCGGCCTCGCCGGCGGCCGTGAGGCGGTAGAAGCCCAGGCCCTCCACCTTGGTGCCGGGCCGGGCCTCCAGCTGGGCCTGGTCGATCTCCCGGTCCGTGGCGGCCAGCAGGTCCAGACAGCCCCGGCCCTCCACCTGCAGGTAGTCCTGGATGCGAGCCAGGTTCGGCAGCACGTCCGCGAGGCCGTTCACGCCCCGGACCCGGAGCTTCAGCAGCTCCAGGAAGGCCAGGAGGGCCGCGGCGTCAGGATCCTCCCGACGGGGCCCCGGTGCCGCGCCCAGGGCCGGGAAGAGTCCAGCCAGCCGGGACTTGGGGGCCCCCTGGCGCAGCAGGCGGTCCACGCAGCCCTTGGCCTCGACGATGCGGCGGTGGGTCTCCTGCAGGGCCACGTAGCGGGCGTCCAGGCTGGTCTGCCGGGGCTGCTCGTCTTTCACCAGGAGGCCGCGTTCCAGCAGATCCCCCAGGCCCTCCGGGCCAATGGCCTCCAGGCGCACCGACTCGGTGGCGGCCAGGAGCTCGAGGCAGTCGAGGGTGGGGCGGGGGAGAGCCATGGGCAGGTCGGTTCCAGGAAACGCGGGTGCGTTGCCCCGTCATCGGCCGGGGAGTGGCGGCACCCAAGAATGGGACTATGGCTGGTCCAGACGCAGAAAGGGGCGCCGAAACCGGCGCCCCTTTCTGCGGGATGGGACCTTGTCCCGGATTACCCGTTCACCCTGACAAACTGCTCCATGAATTCCACGAGGGTCTTCACGTTGTCCACGGTGACGGCGTTGTAGGTGCTGACGCGGATGCCGCCGATGTCGCGGTAGCCCTTGAGGCCCACCATGTCGGCCTTCTTGGCCTCCTTCACGAACTGGTCGTCCAGCTCGGGCGTGGGCAGGAAGAAGTCCACGTTCATGAGGCTGCGGTGGGCCTTCTCGGTGACGAAGCCCTTGAAGAAGCCCGGGTGCTTGTCGATGCAGCCGTAGAGCAGTTCGGCCTTCTTGCGGTTGCTGGCCTCGATGGCCTGGAGGCCGCCCAGGCTCTTGTTGTAGGCCAGCACGTTGCGCAGGATGTAGATGCCGAAAGTGGGCGGCGTGTTGTACAGGCTGTTCTTCTCGGCGTGCAGCTTGAAGCGCAGGTAGCTGGGCAGGTCCTGGGCTTCGCACATCTCCAGGAAATCCTCGCGGATGATGGTGAGTGTGACGCCGCTGGGCCCCAGGTTCTTCTGGGCGCCGCCGTAGATGAGGCCGAAGGGGTTCACGTCGAAGGGCCGCCACATGAAGTCGCTGCTCATGTCGCAGACGTAGGGCACGCCGCCGACTTCGGGGAATGCCTGCCACTGCGTGCCTTCCACCGTGTTGTTGGAGGTGAAGTGCACGAAGGAGCTGTCGGGGCCGACCTTGATCTCATTCGTGAAGGGCAGGCGGGCGAATTTCAGGTCTTTGGTGCTGGCGGCCACGCGGACGTTGTCGCCGCCGACCAGCTTGGCCTCCTTGGTGGCCTTCTCGGCCCAGTTGCCCGTGACGATGTAGTCGGCCTTGCGGCCGCCGCGCAGCAGGTTCAGGGGGATCATGCCAAAGCTCAGGTGGGCGCCGCCCTGGAGCAGGAGCACCTTGTAGTTGGCGGGCAGGCCCATGAGCTCCTTGGTGAGGGCGATGGCCTCCTCATGCACCGCGTCGTATTCCTTGGAGCGGTGGCTGATCTCCATGACCGACATGCCGGTGCCGGCGAAGTCCAGCAGCTCTTCCTTGGCGCGCTCGAGGGCGGGCAGGGGCAGACCGGCCGGGCCGGCGTAGAAGTTGATCGCGCGATGGGTCATGGG
>JBBQHW010000124.1:0-4654 GCA_038324335.1 Holophagales bacterium | reverse complement strand
TACTTGTTGGTGAAGTGCGAGCCCATGGTCTGCATGACGGCGCGGGAGGCGTAGTTTTCCGACGCGATGAGCTCCAAGTGATGGCGCTGGCGCTGCACCTCCAGTTCCAGGGCCTGGAACACAGCAGGGTCGGCGGTTCGGATCACTTCATACATGGCGGGGGCTCCAGGGTGATGCCCCTATCCTAGCGCCGGTGCGGGCCCGCCAAGGCGTGCTCTTCGTGAGCGGAGTCACAGGTCAGAGCGTGTGAGACACTGAAGGGCCGGAGTTCTCATGCCCTTCCTTCCGCCTCACGATGCCCCCGAACTGGAGCGCTTCGAGCATCCCTTGGCAAGTCGCTACGCCAGCAAGGCCATGGTGCGGCTGCTGTCGCCCCTCTATCGCCAGCGCGTGTGGCGCCGGCTCTGGATCGCCATGGCCGAGGCCGAAGCCGAGCTGGGGATACCGATTTCCCCGGCGCAGATAGCGGAACTGCGGGCCTCCCAGGACGCGGTGGACCTGGACGCCATCGCCCAGCATGAAGCCACGCTGCGCCACGACGTCATGGCCGCCATCCACGCCTGGGGTGAGCAGGCGCCGGGGGCCCGACCCATCATCCACCTGGGCGCCACCAGCTGTTTCGTCACCGACAATGGCGATCTGCTGATTGCACAGGAGGCGCTGGCGCTGTTACGCACCCGCGTGCAGGACGTCATCGCGGCACTAGGGGGCTTCGCCGCCCAATGGCAGGACCTGCCGACCCTGGGCTTCACGCATTTCCAGCCAGCCCAGCCCACCACCGTGGGGAAGCGCGCCTGCCTCTGGCTTCAGGATCTGCTCCTGGATCTGGAGGACCTGGACCACGTGGTCCGTACCACGCCAGTTCGGGGCGTGAAGGGCGTGACCGGCACCCAGGCCACCTTCCTGGAACTGTTCGACGGGGATGGCGCCAAGGTGGAAGCGCTCGAGCAGCGCTTTTGCGACAAGGTCGGCTTCCCCCCCATTCCCGTGAGCGGCCAGACCGCCACCCGCAAACTGGAAGATCGCATCGGCCAGGTGCTCTGCGGCCTCGCGGCCTCGGCCTCGAAGTTCGCCTGCGACCTGCGGTTGCTCCAGCACCTGAAGGAAGTGGAAGAGCCCTTCGAAACCCAGCAGATCGGTTCCTCCGCCATGCCCTACAAGCGCAACCCCATGCGCAGCGAGCGCATCAATAGCCTGGCCCGGTTCGTCCTCGGGCTCCTGCCCAGCAGCTACCAGACCACCGCCACGCAGTGGCTGGAACGCACCCTGGATGACTCGGCCCACCGCAGGCTCACCCTCAGCCAGGGCCTGCTGGCGGTGGACGCCATCCTGGTGCTCTACCAGAACGTGGCCTCGGGCCTGGTGGTCAATGCCCGGATGATTGAGGCGCGACTCCTGAATGAACTGCCCTTCATGGCCGCGGAAGTGCTGCTCATGGCGGGCGTGAAGCGGGGCGGCGACCGCCAGGATCTCCACGAGGCTTTCCGCGTGGCTTCCATGGAGGCCGGCCGGCGCATCAAGCAGGAGGGCGGCGCCAACGACCTGCTGGCCCTCTTGGCCGCGGATCCGGCCTGGGCCATGACCGAGACAGAACTGGCCGCCCTGCTGGATGCCCGCCGCTTCACGGGCCGCGCCGGGGAACAGGTGCGCCAATTCCTGACGGGCCCCGTGGCGACGGCCCTGAAGAATCATGTTCCCGCCCAGGCAACCGCTGTGCGGGTTTGACCGCTTGAAGTCGAAAGGTAACTCATGCTGAAACTCGCCGTGATTGGTGCCCAGACGATGCTGGGCCGGGAACTCGTGGGCACTCTGGAGGCCCGGGATGCGTCGGTGGTGCCCCTGTCCATAGGGGCCCTCAGCGTGGAGGAGGAGATCGGTGACCTGGTGGTCTTCGCCCCCAGTCAGGCCCTGCTGGAAGGACTGGACGCCGTGCTGCTCGCCGACACCCCGGACCCCGCCCTGCTGGAGGGTTTCCCGGGCCGGATTCTCGATCTCCGCTCCGAGCCCGAGCCCCGGATCAATCCCATCCCCCTGTCCGGCCCCTGGCCCAAGGACACCAAGTCCCTGCGGGGCCGCCCCGCCCTGGAGCAGGTGCTGGCCCTGATCCCCTCGCTGCTGGACGGCGTGGGCGAGGTGGGCGGCGTCCACCTGCGCTCCGTGGCCTGGATGGGAGACCGGGGCCTGGACGGCCTCGTGGAACAGACGCTGTCCGTCCTCAACGGCGAGGATCCGGAGCTGACCAAGCTGGGCTACCGCCAGGCCTTCGAGCTGGTGCCGGTGCCGCCGGTGGCCGGTAAGGGCCGGCTCCTGGAGATCCGGGTGCCCTCCTTCCATGGTGACCTGCTCATCCTCCAGCTCCGGGCCGCCGAGGGCCAGCTCCTGGCGAAGAAGGAGGCCCAGGCGGGCGTGAAGTGGGTGGAGGCGCCGCCGAGTTCCCGCGATGTCGCCATCAGCCCCGAGCTGTTGGCCCACGTCGAGTTCACCTCCGACGCCAAGGCCGCCGTCCTCTCCCTGGGCTTCGACCCCGTACTCTGGGGTGTGCTCAGGCCGACCCTGCGGGTGCTGGGCCTGATGGACTGAAGCCCCTCATGGCCAAGAAGCTGGACGAACCCCAGGAGCGCGGAGACTTCTTCAGGTCTCTGGGGACCCTCTTCGGGGGCTTCCTGGCCAACCGCATCGAGGATGCCGTGACGGGCCTGGGCCCCAAATTGCTGCGGCCCCCGGGCGCCCTGGACGAGTTCGAATTCCTCACCAAATGCACCCGCTGCGACAAGTGCATAAAGGTCTGTCCGGAAAACGCCATCGCGCGGGCCGGGCCCAATGCGGGCCTGGCCCTGGGCACGCCGTTCATCGATCCCCGCAGCGTCCCCTGCTTCCTCTGCACCACCCTGCCCTGCATCACCGCCTGCGAGGACGAGGCCCTGGTCTGGCCGCGGCACACCCGGGCCGACGGCACCCCGAGCGACGGGCCCCAGGCGGTGCGCATGGGCCTCGCCCGCGTGAAGCCAGACCAGTGCGTGACCTGGGAAACCCTCAACCGAGAGCCCCGCGCCTGCAGGGTTTGCGTGGATCGCTGCCCCTATCCGGAGCAGGCCCTGCGCATCGTCGATCCCACCGACGGTGATCTGGTGGGGCACCCCGTGGTGGATGCGGACTTCTGCACCGGCTGTGGCATTTGCGTCTTCTCGTGTCCGGCCGAACCCGGGGCCATCGTCGTGGACCCTCGCAGGGATTGATGGGCGGCGGGGCACTCCAACCTACAAACCCGCCCTCCGGAGCGCACTCCAAATCTCCCCACCACCTTTTCGCAAACCCTCAATCATCGCACCGGATCAAAATGGGGCCTTTGAATTCCCTATACACGAGGCACAACGTGTTCAAACGCTGGCATGGGCTAGAACACCTGACCAAAAAGAAGCTCGCGTTGGCCATTGCCGTCACCGTCATCGTGACCCTTGCGACGACCTTGCTCACGATCAATCTCATGGGCGGCGAAAAGCGCATCGAGCATAGCGTCGAGCGCCTGTACTCCGTCGAAGACCCCGAATTCGTCCAGGTCATGGGGTCGTTGCTGGGCCCGCCGGTGGTCCGCGGCAATCGCTACCGCGTGCTGCGCAATGGTGACGAGATCTTTCCGGCGATGCTCGACTCAATCAAGGCGGCTCGAAAGTCGATCAATTTTGAGACCTATATCTATTGGTCGGGAGACATCGGCAAGCAGTTTGCCGACGCTCTGACCGAACGCGCCAGAAGCGGCGTCGCCGTGCATGTGCTGCTCGACTGGGTGGGAAGCGCGAAGATCGATGTCGCTTATATCGCCCAAATGAAAGCGGCCGGGGTTGCGATCGAGAAATACCATCCCCCGCATTGGTCCCATCTTGGACGGCTCAACAACCGGACCCACCGCAAGTTGCTGATCGTCGATGGGCGCGTGGGCTTCACCGGCGGGGTCGGCATCGCCCCCAAATGGACCGGTCATGCCGAAGACCCCGATCACTGGCGCGACACTCATTTTCAGCTCGAGGGCCCAGCGGTCGCTCAGATGCAGGCGGTCTTCCTCGACAACTGGATCAAGACCAGTGGCAAGGTGCTGCACGGAGCCGAATACTTCCCGCCCCTCGATTCGGTCGGCAACGGATCGGCCCAGGTCTTCAGCAGCTCGCCGACCGGCGGGAGCGAAAGCATGGAGCTCATGTACCTGTTGTCGATCACTGCCGCCAAGCGGTCGATTCAGCTTTCGAGCGCTTACTTCGTCCCCGACAAGTTGGCGATACGAGCGATGCGTGAGGCTTTGAAGCGGGGTGTCAAACTGCAGATCATCACGCCCGGCAAACACACCGATTCGGAGACCGTTCGGACTGGATCGAAAGCGACCTGGGGCCTGCTGCTGGCTGACGGGGCCGAGATCTACGAGTACCAGCCGACCATGTTCCACTGCAAGGTCATGGTGGTCGACGACTATTTGGTGTCGACCGGTTCGACCAACTTCGATAACCGCTCTTTCAGGCTCAACGACGAGGCCAATTTGAACATCTACGACGCTCGCTTCGCCAAGGAGCAGGTCGCGATCTTCGAGGAGGACCGGGCCCGGTCGAGACGCGTCACGCTCGCCGAATGGGAGGCCCGCCCGTGGTCCGAGAAGCTTGCCGAGCGC
>JBBQHW010000123.1:0-4858 GCA_038324335.1 Holophagales bacterium | reverse complement strand
TAGAGGAAGCCCGTGGCGGGTCCGTAGATTTCGCGCAGATAGGTGTACTGCCCGCCCGCATGGGGGAAGAGACCCGCCAGTTCGCCATAGCTCAGGGCCGCGAAGAGGGTCAGTACCGCCGTAAGGCCCCAGGCCGCCAGGAGGAAGCCGCCCGAGTGCCCCGTGCGCACCATGTCGGCGGCGACGATGAATACGCCACTGCCGATCATGGAGCCGGCGATGAGCATGGTGGCGGAGAAGACTCCAAGGTGGCGGACGTAGCCCGTGCTCATGCAACCTCCCAGGAAAGGCAACGACAAGGATGGTTCGGGGTGGCCTCGCGTATCGCCGAAGGCGATACCGAGAGCAGGCCGAGGTGGCGGACGTAACCGGCGTTCATAGAGCCTCTTGGGTAGATGAATCCACGCTAGCAGGTCATCCTGAACCAATGGCGCGTTCCTCAGTCTCCCTGCGGCTCTTCCTGGCCACCCTCCTCCTGGCCGCCCTGCCGGTGCTGGGGGGTTGGTGGGCCTGGTCGGGCCATGGACCCCTGCAGCAGGGGGCCATCGTCCTGGTGAAGCGGGGCACGAGCATCAACCAGATGGCGGAGCAATTGGAGCGCGAGGGCGTCATCCGCTCCGCCTCGCTCTTCAAGCTCTGGGCCCGAGCGCGCAAGCTCCAGCTCATTCGCGGCGAGTACACATTCACCTCCCAGGCCAGCCTGTCGGAAGTGACGGGCAAGCTCCACCGCGCCGAGATCCACTACACCCCCGTCGCCATTCCGGAGGGTGCCCATGCCTGGTCTGTGCAGAAACGCCTGAGGGATTTCGTGCCGGAGGACATATTCTGGACCCTCTGGAAGAGCCAGCGGCTGGCGCGAAGCGCAGGCTTCGGGGAGGCGGAGAGCCTGGAGGGCCTGGTGGCGCCGGCCACCTACAAGCTGCATCACGCCATGGAGCCCGAGGAGGTCATGCTCATGCTGGTGGAGGCCTTCCGGCACCAGGTGCGGCCCAAGCTGGAAGGTGGGGTGCTGCCGCCCTATGAAACGCTCGTCCTGGCGAGTCTGGTCGAAAAGGAGACGAAGATCGCCGAGGAGCAGCCCCGGGTGGCAGGGGTGTACAAGAAGCGCCTCGACATCGGCATGCGCCTGCAGTGCGATCCCACCAGCCTCTATGCCCGCTGGCTCGGTGGGGATCTGCGGTTCACGGCCCCGCTGATGGAGGACATCCGCCGCCCCCACCGCTTCAACACCTACACCGTGGCCGGCCTGCCCCCGACGCCCATCGCCATCCCCAGCCCCGGGGCCATCGAGGCCGCCAAGGCCCCGCGGGCTGGGCCTGATCTCTATTTCGTGGCCACGGGCCTGGGGGGCCACAATTTCGCTCCCAGCCTGCGGGACCACAACCGCAACGTGGGTACCTTCCGCCAGGAAATCCTTCGCCAGAAGAAGGCGGCCCGTGGCTAAGCAACGGCTGGATCTGCTGCTGGTCCAGCTCGGCCTTTGCGAGACCCGCGCCAAGGCCCAGGCGCGAATCCTGGCGGGCGAGGTGCTGGTGGGCGACCGCCCCGTCACCAAGGCGGGCACGGCCGTGGACGAGGCTGCCAGCCTCCGCCTGCGGGGCGACGCGCTGCCCTTCGTGAGTCGCGGCGGGCTGAAGCTGGTGGGGGCGCTGGACCGCTGGAAGATGGATCCGACGGGGCTCACCTGCTTCGATGCGGGCTCCAGCACCGGCGGCTTCACGGACTGCCTGCTGCAGCGCGGGGCGCTGAAGGTCTATGCCGTGGACGTGGGCACCAACCAGCTCCACTGGAAGTTGCGCAGCGACCCCCGCGTGATCTCCATGGAGCAGGTGAACCTCCGGACCTGGGACCCGGCAGCCATTCCCGAACGCTGCCAGTTGCTGGTGGCGGATCTGAGCTTCATTTCCCTCCGTCTGGCCATCCCGCCGGTGCTGCCCAGCCTCGTGGCCGGGGCCCAAGCCGTGCTCCTGGTGAAGCCCCAGTTCGAGGCGGGCCGCGACGACGTGGGCCCGGGCGGCATCGTTCGCGATGTGGTGGTGCACCGGCGGGTGCTGGTGGAGATCTGGGCCTTCTTCGCGCAGACAGAGTTGCGCCCGCAGGCCCTGGCCATGAGCCCCATCAAGGGCGGCGAGGGCAACACGGAATTCCTGCTGCGTCTCAAGCTGGGCGGCGAAGTCGGCGCCCTGGGCGCCGAACTCGCTGCATTGGATCTGTGAATTACAGACTGGCCCAGTCGGTCTTGAAGGACCCCACCAGGCTGCCGGGATCGGTCGTGGGTTGGCCCTCCGCGGGCTGCTGGCTGGCTCCGGCCTGCCAGCGGAAGTAGCCGTCGCAGGCGAGCCGGCTGCCCAAGCGAGTGCCCTGGCCCGCGAAGGCCAGGCGGGTCCCGGGGTCATCGGTGGTGTTGTTGAGTCGCGTGATGTCCGCCGTGCACTCGTGCCGGAAGCGCTCGATCAGGGCACGGTCCTGGGCATAGAGGCTGATGGCCGGGGCACCGTTGGTCCACGTCATGGCCTCCTCGAAGTCCTGGAATGTGGTCAAGCTCACCGTGGGACCAAGCACCTGGTTCCGGAACAGCCCCATGGCCGGGGTCACCCCATCCCAGACGCAGGGCTGCAGGTAGGCGCCGTGGCTGATGTTCCCCTTCACCTGGCCCGTGCGGTTGGCCTCGGTCCACTGCTCGCCGCCGCAGAGCAGGGTGGCCCCGTCCTCCCGGCCCAGGTCCCAGTGTTCCCGGAAGGCCGTGGCGGCGCGGGCATTGATGAGGGGGCCGTAGGCCACGTCCGGATCCGTCATGGGATTGCCCATCTCGAGCGAGGCCACGAGGTCCAGGAAGCATTGTTTGAAATCGGCCGCGCAGGCCTCGTGCAGGAGGATGTTGAGGAGGCCGATGGGGCGCTGGCCCGCCTGCGCGAAGGCGGCCTGGAGGGCGTCCAGGGCGGCCTGATCGAGGTCCGCGTCCGGCATGACCACCATGGCGCCCTTGCCCACCAGGTCCAGGCTGGGGAGCACCAGATTGCGGCCACAGAGCTCGCCCACCGTGCGTCCCAGGGCCATGGACCCCACGAAGCTGAAGGATTGGAAATGTCCCTTATCGAGGCCTGCGAGGAAGTGCTTCCCGCAGCCCGCGCGCCCGCGGCCATTCACGGAATTCACCACGCCCGGCGGCAGGCCCGCCTCCAGCATGGCCCGGAGGAACAGGTAGGCGGCGGTGGGGGCGTTGTCGCTGGGCTTCCACACCACGGTGTTGCCACAGAGGATGGCAGGGATGATCATTCGGGCGGGCGCGGCCAGGGGCGAGTTGCCGGTGGCGAGGATGCCGCAGACGCCCACGGCCCGGCGGTGGATCGCGGCCCCGGAGGGTAGGGCACGGTCCTGGAGGAGGCGGGTTTCCGCCGCGAAGAAGACGCAGGCGTCGATGGCCTCCTGGACCTCCGCCAGGGCCTCCCGGGGCGTCATACCCACTTCCCGGACGACGATGCGGGCGAGCTTGTCCCGGTGCGCGGTCAGGAGGCCGGCGGTGCGCTCCACGACAGCCCAGCGCTCCCCGACCGGTGTATTGGACCAGGCCCGGAAGACGTCGGCGGCGGCCTTGGCGGCCCGGGCGACGTCCTTCTCGCCGCTGTCCGGGAACATGCCCACCAGATCCCGGCTATCTACCGCAGACTTGGCCTGGATCAGCGACAGGTCGCCCTCCACCTCCTTGCCGTTGATGAGGTTGAACCCGATGACACTGGGTCCCGCGGCAGCGGCATGGGGCGAATTGGCTTTCAGATACATGCCGAGCTCCGGAGCGGTTTGGTTCAAGCAGGACCAGGGCAGGCTGCCCTTCTGGATGCCTACCTTCATTCATCGGCCGCCGGCCTGTACACTGGAGAATTGCCGGAGTCCGGGTGTTCGACAACATATCCATCCCCACCATCCTCGTGAGCTACGTGGCGCTGCTATTCAGCCTCAGCGTGCACGAGGCCTGCCACGCCTCGGCGGCCTACCTCCTGGAGGACGACACGGCCCGTCGGCTGGGGCGGATGACGCTGAACCCGCTGGCCCACATCGATCCTTTGGGTACGGTCGTCTTCCCATTGCTGGGCATGGCCACGGGCTTTCCCTTCATCGGCTGGGCCAAGCCCGTGCCCGTGGATCCCCGCATCCTCACGCGCCGTTTCACCCAGCGGGGCGGCTATGCCCTGGTGGCGGCGGCGGGTCCCACCTCGAACATGATCCTGGCGGTGCTCTTCCTGGCGGTGTTGCTCATCCTTGTCAAACTGGTCGCCCTGCCTCCGGCCCTGGAATTCCGGGTCTTCGCCCACGCCCTGCTGGCGCGCCGGGTGGAGAGCATTCAGGCCCTGGAATTGGGCACCGGGATGTCCATCGCCCTGGCCCTCTGCGGTCGCCTGGTGCTCATCAACATCGGTCTCGCCCTGTTCAACCTGCTGCCCATGGGTCCGCTGGACGGTTCCGGAATCCTGCGGGGACTGCTGCCCTGGCGCTGGCTTCCCAAATTCGATCGCATCCAGCCCTGGATGGGTGGATTGCTGATCGTGCTGGCGCTCACGGGCGTGCTGGGCTACGTCATCGGTCCCGTCTTCGTCGTGGTCCTATCGGGCATCGAGTCCATCGCCCGCCTCGTTCTTGGAGCCTGAACCCCATGAGTCGCGTCCTCTCCGGCATCCAGCCTTCGGGCTCCCAGCACATCGGCCACTGGGTGGGGGCCCTAGACAATTTTACGCGCCTGCAGGGCGAGGGCGAAGCCTTCTACATGATCGCGGACTGGCATGCGCTCACCTCGAAGTACGAATCGGTCGAGGAGATCTGGCCGGCCACCCAGGAGCTCACGGCCACCTATCTGGCCGCGGGG
>JBBQHW010000122.1:0-5076 GCA_038324335.1 Holophagales bacterium | reverse complement strand
CTTGATGCGGCGTCGCGCGGGCCTCGAAACCCGCGCGTGGATTGAAACGTCCATGGGCACCGAGGCGCCCTCGTTGAGTTCGCGTCGCGCGGGCCTCGAAACCCCCGCGTGGATTGAAACGTAGTGGGGGTAGGGGAACGGCCAGGGGCGTCCCAGGTCGCGCGGGCCTCGAAACCCGCGCGTGGATTGAAACGGCTTTTGTATGGCCCGGAACAGCCGACAGTCCCGTCGCGCGGGCCTCGAAACCCGCGCGTGGATTGAAACAAGGGTCAGGCCAGCGCCTCCGGGGACTACGGTGTCGCGCGGGCCTCGAAACCCGCGCGTGGATTGAAACACGCCAGCCGACGCCTGACCCCATGACCGACGCCGTCGCGCGGGCCGCGAAACCCGCGCGTGGATTGAAACCTGGCTGGAGAGCCCGTGTGCTGGGGAATCAGGCCCTACCGGATGCACACCACCTTGGCTTTGCCCTTCCACTTGAGCATCATGCGATCCGTGGTGAGTACGGTGGCTTTCATGCGCTCGGCCGTGGCCAGACAGAGCCGGTCGCCCAGGGAAAGGCCCAGGGGCTTGGCTTCAGGGGCCATGAGCCCGGCGCGGAGGGCCAGTTCCTCGTCCACATTGATGATCCTGAGTTTCATTGGGCCAAGGGCCTCGCGGATGTTCCTGGGCGCATTGCCGAGCAACGCCAAGCGGGTGACCACTTCAGCCAGATTCGCCGCACAGACCACGGCCTGCCCTTCGTCCAAAGCACAGGCCGTCACCTCGGCGCCCTTCTCATCCAGCAACAGAGCCAGCAACGCACTGGCATCCAGCACGACCTCACTTGTACTCACGCGCCGCCTCCGCCCGCCGTTCCGCCACGAGATCATCCGCGACCGAATGCCCATCCTTGGGCCGGTACGGCGCCAGGATCGCCTGAGCCTTGCGGATGGCCTCTCGCATGGGCGTGAGCGTAACCACCTGGCCCTCCACTGACAGGATGAGTCGGGACCCCGCCTTGAGTCCCAGTGCCTTCCGCGCCGCTACCGGAAGCACCAGGCGCCCAGCCCCATCCAAAGTCACTGTGGCCTTCATCGGGTCCACCTCTGGCTCCAGAATATGGCATTTTCAAAAATAATGCCATATTCTGGAATTGTGGTGAATTCTGGAAACCTGGATCAGGGCTTGAAATCCAGCAGCATCGCCTCCGCCAGCGCGTGCCCCTTCTCCTTCACTTCGCTGCCCCGGTAGAGGGTCCAACCAGGCAGGCCGCGGGGGATGGCCTTGGTCATGGCCCACTGCTGGATGCGGCTGTTGGAGATCACCAGGACCAGCATGCGCTTCGGGTTCCAGGGATTGGGGAAGGCTGCCAGCAGGCCGTCGTCAGGCCGGCCGTAGGTGCGGCCCTGCCACTTGAACCAGCCAGAGCCGGCCTCCAGCGGCAGCTTCCCCTCGGCCTGAAGCCGGGTGCTGAGGCCGTTTTCGGCGGGACCACCGAACAGGATGAGATCACTGGCGGCCAGGTCGGTGTCACTGAGCTCCGCATCGGTCTGGGTGGGCAGCAGCACCTCGGTCAGGTTGTCGGCGAGGGCATCGCGGTAGTTCAGGGCGAGGGTGCGCTGGGCCTCCACTTCGCGGCCGGTGCCGTAGACCAGGCGCGCGGCGCTCCAATCGTCCAGCACGTTGCCCGGCACCCAGAAGTTGGCACGGGCCATGGGGATGTCGTTGCCCGCGTTGAAGACCACCCGCGTCAGCATGGCGTCGCTGGGGAAGGTGAAGGTGCCCTTGGCCCCTTTCATGTCGATCCGCTCCAGTCGGGCACCCTTCTCGGTTTCCAGGTTCACGGCGGCCACGAAGGGATAGGCGAAGCCCGTCTGTTCCACGTCCAGCTTCACTTCGAAGCCCTGGTGGACCTTTTCCACTTTCACAGAGAGTTTCATTGCGGGCAGGTCCGCCCTTTCGAGCCAGGGTTTCAGGATCGGTGCCACGTCCTTGCCGGCTCCATCAGAGAGGGCCTTCAGGAGCTCCGTCGTGGAGGCGGGCTTGCCGCTGAAGCGCTCGTGGGCGGTGCGCATGGCCTTGGCGAAGGCGGCGTTGCCCAGCTGCAGGCGCAGCTGGTGGAGGGCGAAGACGCCGCGGATACGGGGGATCTGGTAGGCGCCGTAGCGGTCGTAGTCCGTGGTGGTGGCCAGGGGCGCCCGGGCGCCCTCCTTGGCGGCCAGCCAGAGGTGGCGGGTGTTCAGGTCGGCCAGGGCCGCACTCTGGGTCTCGAAGGCCTTGGCGGGCGTGGCCGGCAGGTGCTTCAACTGCTGCCAGTAGGCCGCCGACCCGCTGACGAACCAGTTCTCCGCATCCGTGGCCGGCTTGACAGTGCCTGTCCAGAGCCTCTTTGAGTCGAAGCCATAGGCCTCCTTGACCGCCAACACCTCCGGCGAAGGCGCAGCCTTCGCATTCTTTTCCTCCCTCCAGGCCGCTTTCTCGGTATCGGCTTCGCCGATACGCGAGACAGAGAGACTTCTCGCGGCCTGGAGCTTCGCAGACACCCAGATGGGACTGAACACCGTATACCCATGGGTCAGGTGCGGGGTGGCGCCGGGTAGGTCCGCGATCCAGCGGCCGCCCACCATCTTTTCGCGCTGGGTCGTCTTGCCCTGGTGGGCGATGAAGACGAGCTGTTCCGCCATCTCCGACGTGGTCAGCTTGGCGTCGCAGGCGTGGGGCCGGTTGATGGGACTGGTGGCCATGATGCGGGTGGAGCTGTCGATGTCAAAGCCGGCCTTGCCATAGGTCTTGAAGGCCTCCTGCCACGCGATGTCCCGGTTCCAGGTGTTGAAGGCCAGGTCCGCCGGAGCGTTGTCGGGGTTGGCGCCGTACTCGCCGCGCACGTCCAGGTCGCGGTTGTTGTTGTTGGCCCAGATGAAGTCCCGGTGCTGGCCTGGTGTATCGGCGGGCTTGCCCTTGCTGCCCGTGCGCCACAGCTTGGCCTTCTCGGTGCCCAGCAGGTAGCAGGCGCCCTCGTCGGTCTTGGTGTCGGCCATGGTCCAGTCGTTGGTGTAGAGGCCGTTGTTCTGCTTGAAGAGGATGGCTGCGGCCTCGTCGATGCTGGTGGCGTACTGGGCCGCCTTGCGAATGCGGTTGCTCTGGGGCGTGCCGTCGGCGTTGAAGGGAGTCTGCCCCACGGTGGTCTCGCCCATGACCAGGCCCGAGGCGTTGAGGTACCAGTCCGTGCCGCTGTGGATGCCGCCCCCGAAAGTCTGCATGACCAGCCGGTGGCCCTTATCAGGCACGATGTCCAGCATCACGTTCCACTCGGTGCCCGTGTAGCCATTCCACATGAACATCTGCGTAAAAATGAAACGGCCGCTCTTCGTGGCGCCCTTGGTGGCCACGAAGGAGTTGCAGTGGTCGCCCTTCCCGGCCTGCTCCATCTCATCCTCGCCGGTCATGAAGGTGCGGCCGCTGAGGGGATGAGCCGCGTGGTTGAGGCCCTCCTGGAGCTGGCTCATATCCACCGCACTGTTCAGGGTCACGATGTCGAGCAGGTCCACTGCGCGCCCCTTGAACGCCGCGCCCGCCTTCACGGCGCCATCGGCGATGCCCTTCATCTCTTCGAGGTACTCCACGTCGTACTTCCTGAAGAACAGGGCGTCCGCCGTCTGGCGCTGGTCGGCCCAGCCCCGGACGGGATCCGCCGCGTTCTTCATGACGCCCAGCTTGGTCATGTAGCGCACGATCTCGTCGGCCATGAGTTCGCCGTGCTGGCGCCCCCGGGCATAGGGCGCACCCTCGATGTGCAGGAAGGTCCAGCCGCCCATCTCGTAGCGGAAGCCCTTCCCGGCCCAGCGCACGGTCTGCATGGGGATGAAGGCGGTGACATCTTCCACCTTCTCCAGCCGCACGTCGCGGAAGGAGGCCGCGCCGTTGGCCTTGCCGTTGCGGCCCAGGTGCAGCTGCACGCGGTCGCTGGGCGCGGTGGCGAGGAACAATAACGAGATCTTCCGTTCGGAAGTCCCGGCCACACTTTGCGACGCATTGGTGAAGGGGAAACTCTCCATGGATAGGCAAGCCCCCAGGGCCGTGGGGTAGCGGGCCAGGGCATCGGCCTTCACGCCCTCGGTCTTGATGGTGGCGCTCAGGCGGTACAGCTCGCCGATCTTGAGCGTCAGGGGGCTTGATGCCAGCGTGGCCTCGGAACCTTCCGGGGCGGCCTCCAGGCGCAGGGCCGCGGCCTCCGGCCGCATCGTGTTGGCCTTCCCGGTGGAGCCCGGCTTCAGGGCCCAGCCCGACACGGGGAGGTCCGCAGCGGCGGCGAACACCGACAAGGCCAAGAGCAGACTGGGGCGCAGCAATCGGAACATGGAAGCCTCCACCCACCAGAATGCCAAACATTCACTCGTATTGCCTCGCTTTTTGAGGCAATACGAGCCTTGCGATTACTCTTAAGGCATGACGCTGCGCAAATGGACCTTCACCGTGGACCCCGAGGACGCCGAACTGCGCCTGGATCAGCTCATCGCCAAGCGCACGGACATCTCGCGCCGTGCCGCTCGCGAGGCCCTGAAGCTGGGCGGCGTGCAGGTGGACCGCAAGCGCGTGAAGGTGGCGGGCAAGCTGGTGAAGCCGGGCGTTGAAGTCCGCGTGGCCTTCGACCCCGACCTGCCTCCGGTGCCCACCACCATCATTCCCGTGGTCTTCGAGGACGCCTGGATCATCGCGGTGGACAAGCCTGCAGGCATCGCCACCCAGGGCACCTGGGCCTCGGACCGCCATGACCTCCTGGCCCTGCTGAAAACCCAGCGCCCGGACCTGAAGCCCTTCCTGCACCACCGGCTGGACCAGGGCACCTCGGGCCTGCTGGTGCTGGCCAAGGATCCCAAGGCCAACAAGGGCTTGGCCGCGGCCTTCGCGGGCCGCGATCTCGAGAAGCTCTACCTCGCGCGCATTTCCGCACCCCTGGAGGCCTGCACGGTGGAAGCCCCCATCGGCCGCCTGCGGGGCGCCGATCCGGGCCGCTTCGGTTGCGAGGGCGATCTCATGGATCCCAAATCCGCCCGCACGGATTTCCGGCCCGCCACGGCGGAGGAAGTCATGGGG
>JBBQHW010000121.1:0-5091 GCA_038324335.1 Holophagales bacterium | reverse complement strand
CGGCGCTGCCGGTCAGATCGGATACAGCCTGCTCTTCCGCATCGCCAGCGGCGCGATGCTCGGCAACGATCAGCCCGTGATCCTCCAGCTGCTGGAGATCACCCCCGCCCTGAAGGCGCTGAACGGCGTCGTCATGGAGCTCAAGGACTGCGCCTTCCCGCTGCTGGCGGGCGTGGTCATCACCGACGATCCCATGGTGGCCTTCAAGGACGTGGACTATGCGCTGCTGGTGGGCGCCCTGCCGCGCAAGGCCGGCATGGAGCGCAGTGATCTGCTGAACGCCAACGGCGGCATCTTCAAGCCCCAGGGCAATGCCCTCAGCGAAGTGGCTAGCCGCACCGTGAAGGTGCTGGTGGTGGGCAATCCCGCCAACACGAACGCCTTCATCGCCCTGTCCAACGCGCCCAAGCTCAAGGCCACCCAGTTCCACGCCATGGTGCGCCTGGACCACAACCGCGCCATCTCGCAGCTGGCCGAGAAGACCGGGAAGCCCGTCACTGCCATCA
Source organism: Holophagales bacterium (assembly GCA_038324335.1). Taxonomy (GTDB): domain Bacteria; phylum Acidobacteriota; class Holophagae; order Holophagales; family Holophagaceae; genus Geothrix. The sequence continues at coordinate 4,585 of JBBQHW010000121.1, read as the reverse complement.
AGAACATGACCATCTGGGGCAACCACAGCGTCACCCAGTTCCCGGACCTCTACCACGCCACCGTGGACGGCAAGAACGCCTACGAGCTGGTCAATGACCACGCCTGGTACGAAACCAGCTACATCCCCACCGTGGCCAAGCGGGGCGCCGCCATCATCGAGGCCCGCGGCCTCAGCAGCGCCGCCAGCGCCGCCAACGCGGCCATCGACCACATGAAGAGCTGGGCGCTCGGCACCCCCGAGGGCGAATGGACCAGCATGGCCTTCGTTTCCGACGGCAGCTACGGCGTGCCCGCAGGCCTGGTCTACGGTTTCCCCGTCACCGTGAAGAACGGCCAGGTGGAGATCGTCCAGGGCCTGGAGATCAATGCCTTCAGCCGCGCCAAGATGGACGCCACCGCCAAGGAGCTCGACGAGGAGCGTGAGGCCGTCAAGCAGCTTGGGCTCATCTAGAGCCATTTCGCACGATCCACCATTGCGCAGGAAGCCTTGCTTCCTGCGTTTTTAGTTCAGGCTGTCTTGACAGGGAGCCGGGTCCCGAGCGACATTGGCGGGTCTTCCTGGAATCCCATGCCCCGCGTCGCGTTCACGCGCAACCTTCAGCGCCATGTGGCCTGCCCGCCCTGCGCGGTGGCCGGCGCGACCGTGGGGGAGAGCCTGGAGGCGGCCTTCGTGCTCTATCCGAAGCTCCGGGGCTACGTGCTAGACGAGCACGGGGCCCTGCGCTTCCACATGGCCATCTTCGTGGATGGCGTACCCATCTCGGATCGCCGCGGGCTCAGCGACAGCGTGCCCGAGGCCGGCGAGATCTTCGTCATGCAGGCCCTTTCTGGAGGTTGAAATGTCCGATCAGGTCCTCGTGTCCACCCGCAAGGGGCTCTTCTCCGCTCGCCGTCAGGGGAAGGGAAACTGGGCACTGGAAGCGGTCTCCTTCCTGGGGGACAACGTGTCCCTCACCCTGCAGGATCCCCGGGATGGGGCCTGGTACGCGGCCCTGGACCACGGCCACTTCGGCGCCAAGCTGCACCGCTCCCGAGACCGCGGCGCCACCTGGGAGGAAATCGGCGTGCCAGCCTATCCCACGCCGCCCGAGGGCCACGTGGAAAAGGACTTCCTGGGCCGGGAGATTCCCTGGCGCCTCATGCGCTTCTGGTCGCTGACACCGGGCCTGGCCTCGCAACCGGGCCTGCTCTGGGCAGGCACCCTGCCGGGCGGTCTCTTCTGGAGCGAGGACCACGGCGCCACCTGGCAGCTGGTGGAAGCCCTTTGGCACATGCCGGAACGCCTCAAGTGGGCCGGTGGCGGCGCGGACGCGCCGGGCATCCACTCCGTCTGCGTGGATCCCCGCGACGGGAACCGCGTGGCCGTGGCCGTCTCCAGCGGCGGCGTGTGGATCACGCCGGACCTGGGCAAGAGCTGGACTGCCCACACCGCGGGCATGCGTGCGGACTACGCGCCACCGGAGCTGGTCTACGCCCCCGAATCCCAGGATCCCCACCGCATGGTGCAATGCCCAGGCGCGCCGGATACCTGGTGGGTGCAGCACCACAACGGCATCTTCCGTAGCACCGACAACGCCATGAGTTGGACAGAGATTGTCGATGTGCAACCGTCCGTCTTCGGCTTCCCGGTGGTGGTGCATCCAAAGGATCCGGACACGGCCTGGTTCGTGCCAGCCATCAAGGACGAGCGGCGCATTCCCGCCGAAGGCCGCGTGGTGGTGAACCGCACCCGCGATGGTGGCCGCAGCTTCGAAACCCTGCGCCGCGGCCTGCCCCAGGCCTGGGCCTATGACCTGGTCTACCGCCATGCCCTGGATCTCGACGCCACGGGCGAGCGCATGGCCTTCGGCTCCACCACCGGCTCCGTCTGGATCAGCGAGAACGGCGGCGACGACTGGCTGACCCTCGCTGAGCACTTGCCGCCGGTGCATGCGGTGCTCTTCGTGTAGCCCTCCCACCTATTACCGGGTTGTGGGCCAGAAGGGGAGTAACCTCAAGCTTCAGTGCGGCGGGAAACCTGCGAACTGCAGAACCCGCCACTGGAGGACCCTATGACCCGAGTGGCCCGTACCCTTGTCGCATTAATGTTCGGCGGTTCCCTGCTCCTGGCCCAGCTCCCCAACCCCCTGGGATTGCCCGATCCTTTGGGTGTTTCCAGGAAGCCCGCACCTACGCGCGATGGCTCCCCTGCCCCCAGGGAAGGCCGTCGCGTGGAAAGGAAAGTCCGGAAGGAGAAACACGACAACGGCAAGCACAAGGGCCAGGAAAAGCACCAGGACCGCGACAACGGCAAGCACAAGGGCCACGACAAACACTAGTCGAGTTCCACGCTGCCCTTCGTCTAGGCCTTGAGATCCAGCAACCCGTGCTGGACCTGGGTCGCCCTGTTGGTGGTCGCGCGCTGTGTATAGGCCAGCAGGGAAGGGATGCCGCTGGTCTGGGCGGTGTGGGTGGAGGCGGTGTTGGCGGCCTTGCGGGCCCCCAACTCAGGGTGCTTCAGCCCATAGGCCAAAGCCTCCGCCGCCGACACGAGGCCGTCCTTGTTCGTATCCGCGGGAGCATAGGAGGCAAGGCTTGAGGTCTTGGCCGACTTGGCCGGCTGGATGATCAAGCTGGTGGTCTTGGCCTGGACGCTTCCGACTTGCATGGCTGCCCCATCAAGGGAACAACAAACGACACAAGTTGAATATAGGTCCTTTTTGCGTCCATGGGGGGAGGCAGGTTCTAGGAAAGGGCCGCCAGGGCCTCGGCGGGGTAGCAGCGCAGGAAGGCCTCCCGCTGGCCGGCCCCGATGACGGCGAGGAAGCAGGGCTCCTCTGCCACCGCGGTTTCCCCCTGGGGGAGGCCCAGCAGGTAGGCCCGCAGTCCCAGAAAGCCGCCCACGAGGTCCTCTGAGTGCAGCACCCGGCTGCCCTGGGCATTGAACACTCGCACTGTGCCAAGAACCAGCTGGAACACGGTCTCGGCCGGCGCACCCTCGGCGTAGAGGGTCCCGCCCGCCTCGATCATGCGGCGCTCGGGGGCCAGGTCAAAGCGGGCGCGGAGTTCGCGCAGCTCCTCGTTCGACTCCTTGAGGCGCGCGGTGAACTGGCGGCAGAGGATACGCGTGAGACCCGGGAAGCCCGCCATGATGGCGTCCAGGTGGACCGGCTTCAGGTGCAGGGCCTGGCAGGCGCCCACGGCGCGCACCGTGGCCGTGCGCTGCCTGGCCCCGAAGTAAGCCATCTCGCCGATGATGCAGGGGGCGTCCAGGTCGCATTGCAGGTGAGCCAGGGGCCGCATCGTGCCGTCCGGCTGCGCTTTCTCTACCACCAGGCCGCCCTTCCGCACGATGTAGAGATCCTGGGAGTCCTCCCCCTCCACCACCAGTAGCTCCCCGTCGCGAAAGCGCAGAATCTCAATGTCCGGGCAGGCCGCCAGCAGCGGCCCCAGCTCCGGGTCAGAGGCCAGGTCCAGGGCGGCGGGATCGAGAAGGTCGGGCATGGAACCATCTTGTGGCGGAAAAGACAAATCAGCCACGGATGAACTCAGATGAACACGACGGAAGATCCCCGACAACGCATGCGTTGGCGGGGGGATAGGCGGGGTGGTTCCTGTCCGTAGGCGGGGCTTCGGGTTTTCCTAGAGAATCAGCTGCACCCGGTAGTGGCCCCGCAGGTCTGGCACTTCATGCAGGCGCCGTTGCGGACGAGGGTGAGGTGGCCGCATTCGGGGCAGGGATCGCCGGTGTAGCCCTTTTCGCGGGCCACCTGGGCGGCGGAGACCTTGGTCCGGGCGCCGGCGACACTCACCAGCACGGGGGCTGGCGCGGGGCTGGTCGACGGGCCGCTGGTGGCGGCCTCGGGGAAGGGCAGGGGCGTGCCCGTGGGCAGGTCCGGGAGGTTGGTGAGGCCAGGGGCCTGGCTGTTGGGGCGCACGCCGGTGGAGGCCATGAGCTGTTCCGGTTCCACGTGGGCCAGATCGTAGCGGCCCAGGTAGCTGATGGCCAGTTCCCGGAACACGAAGTCGATGAGGCTGGTGCTCAGCTTGATGGTGTCGCTGCCCATGACCATGCCGCCGGGCTCGAAGCGGGTGAACAGGAAGGCGTCGCAGAACTCTTCCAGGGGCACGCCGTGCTGCAGGCCCATGCTCACGGCGATGGCGAAGCAGTTGAGCACGGCGCGGAAGGCGGCGCCCTCCTTGTGGATGTCGAGGAAGATCTCGCCCAAGCTGCCGTCTTCGTATTCACCGGTGCGCAGATAGAGCTTGGTGCCGCCGATGGTGGCGGCCTGGGTGTAGCCGCCGCGCCGGTTGGGCAGGCGGCGCCGGTAGGTGCGCACCAGCTGGTTGGTGAGAGCCTGGGCGAGGATCGGCATCTTCTCCGCGGCGGTGGCCTGGTCATCCAGGAGGGTATCGACGCCATCCAGCAGATCCAGGCTGGTGGCCATGGCCTGGCTCATCTTGGAGCCGTCGCGGTAGAGGGCCACGGCCTTGAGCATGAGCTGCCAGCTGGCCTCGTAGATGCTGCCGATCTCGGCCACGGTGGCCTCGGCGGGCAGGTTGATGGTCTTGCTGATGGCGCCGCTGAGGAAGGGCTGGGCCGCG
>JBBQHW010000120.1:0-5121 GCA_038324335.1 Holophagales bacterium | reverse complement strand
TCTGGATGACGCCGCGCAGGATCACCTGGAGCTGAAGATCACCAGCCTCGGCGAGGTTCGGCCCAAGTACATCGCCTGGGGCATCCTCAGCGGCGTGGCCTGGGGCGTGGGCACAGGCCTCCTCGTCCATGACGCGCGCCTGGCCGTGGGCCTGGGTGTCTACGAACTGCTGGAGGAAAGCGCCTTCTGGATTGGCGGCTCCATGCTCATGGGTCGCTGGTCCTCGCCCGCCGTGGTAGAGGCGCGGCTTCGCCGGGGGGTCGCGGATAAGCCCCTGTGGGAGGAAACCTACTACGTGCTGTGGGCCCGTCAGGAGTTGCAGGCCTTCCCGCCAACGGAGCAGGTCCATCGCGAGCGCCAGCTTCAGGCCTCCCTCCGCAAGGTGCTGGGCAAACTCTTTCGGGATCTGGAGGCCATGCCCAACTTCCCCGGGCCGGTCAGGCCTCTGCAGCCCTCTCTGGAACAGTCACCTTCGCCCGCAGCTGCACCAGGGCCACCGCCGCCAGGATGATGGTCATGCCGAGGATCTCGCGGCGGCCGAAGGCCTCATGGAGGACGACGCTGCCCAGCAGCACGGCCACCACGGGATTCAGGTAGGCGTAGGTGCCCATCTTCGCGGGCGGCCAGGCCTTGGCCAGGTAGATGTAGGCGGAGAAGGCCAGCAGTGAGCCGAACAGCGCCAGGTAGCCCACCGCGAAGAGTGCCCTATGCGTGATGGGGCCGCGCAGGTAGCCGCCCGTGAGTGGTGCCGCGGCGAGGCCGATGACGGCCGCGGTGAGCATCTGGATGCCGACGTTGGTGAGCAGCCCGCCGCCATGGACGAAGTGCTTGCCGTGCAGGGTGCCCCAGGCCCAGATGAGGGGCGCCGCCACCAGGGCCGCCAGGCCGCCGGCGTGGACGCGCAGGCCCCCGCTGGGCCACACCAGCGCGGCCACGCCCGCGAGGCCCAGGGCGATGCCCACCCAGCCCTTGGGCCCGAGGGGTTCCGTCGCCATGGAAAACACCGCCAGCCAGAGCGGCACCAGGGCCGCCAGCACCGCGGCCAGGCCGGAGGAAACGTGCAGTTCGGCGTAGGACACCAGGGCATTGGAGCCGCCCAGCAGCAGGCCGCCCACCACCATGAGGTGGCCTGCTTCGCGCAGCGGCGGCCAGGGCTCGCGACGCAGCCGGCCCACGGCCAGGGCCAGCGCGGCGGCCACGGAAAAACGCCCCGCCACCATTCCGTAGGGCGTGAAGGACTCCAGGCCCAGGGCGATAGCGAAGTAGGTGGAACCCCACACCACCGCCACGGTGAGGTAGGCCAGCCAGGCGAGCATCAGGCCTCACCCACGCCGTACTCGCGTTCCAACCGTCCCTGCAATCACTTCTTGTCCTTTCGCACCACGCCTTCGATGGGGAAGGGACTCGGGCCCGACTTCTCCCTGTGCGTTTCGAGGACCATCGTGGTGCGCGTGGTGACCATGAGGCCCAGCACGCGGATGCGGCGCAGGCGCTCGGCGATGCCCGCGGGCGTGTCCGCCACGATTTTCAGCAGCAGGGCATCATCCCCGGCGATGGTGTGGGCCTCCAGGATGTCGGGCTCCTCTTCCAGGGCCTTGATGAAGCGCTGCTCGATGGCCTCGTTGTTGTCCTTGTAGCGCACGGCCACGAAGGCCACCGTGGGCTTGTTCACGGCCGCCGGACTGACCCGGGCCGCGTAGCCGCCCAGGATGCCATCCGCCTCCAGGCGCTTCACCCGGTCGATGACCGTGGGCCGGCTCACGCCGAGGCGCTCGGCCAGCTCCGCGTGGCTCATGCGGCCATCCTTTTGGAGCAGGGCCACCAGGCGGCGGTTCAGGTCGTCTTCCATCAGCAGCTTCACCATGGGTCGCTCCAGATCGGGTTGGTATACCCATTGAACATTATGCTAGTGATTTCAACAATCCAGATGACAACCCGTCAATAGTGATCCGGCGTTAAACTATGGGAGAGGTGCACATGGACTTCGCCCGACCCTATACGGACCAGAGTTTCTTCCTCATCGCGGGACCCTGCGTCATCGAGAGCCGGGAGCATGCCCACCTGATGGCGTCGAGTCTGCGGGATCTGGCCGAGGCGCGAGGCATCCCGTTCATCTACAAATCCAGCTTCGACAAGGCCAACCGCACCAGCGGAGGCAGCCACCGCGGCCCGGGCATGGACGGCGGCCTCGACATTCTCGCCGAGGTGCGCAGCTGCTATGGCGTGCCGGTACTCACGGACGTGCACGAGAGCGACCAGTGCGCCCGCGCGGCCCAGGCCGTGGACGTGCTGCAGATCCCCGCCTTCCTTTGCCGCCAGACGGACCTGCTCACGGCCGCCGCCGCCACGGGCCGCACCGTCAACCTGAAGAAGGGACAGTTCCTGGCGCCCTGGGATCTCAAGCACGGCGTGGAAAAGCTCCAGTCCGTGCCCGGCCACGGGACCGTATGGGTGACCGAGCGCGGCTCCACCTTCGGCTACGGCAACCTGGTGGTGGATTTCCAGAGCTTCCCCCACCTGCGCAAGACCGGCTGTCCGGTCATCTTCGACGCCACCCACAGCGTGCAGAAACCCGGCGCCCTGGGCAACACCACCGGTGGTGCCCGGGAGATGATCCCCACCCTGGCGCGCGCGGCCGCCACCTGCGTGGACGGCTTCTTTTTCGAGGTGCATGAGTGCCCGGAGAAGGCCCACAGCGATGGCCCCAACGCCATGCATCTCGACCGCTTCGGGGAGCTGCTCGACCAGTTGCTCGTGCTCTGGCGCGGCGGTCGGGCCGCGGCCTTGCAAGAGCCCGCGGGGAAATGATGGCGGAGGCCCTGAAGGCCGCACGCGGCCTGGAGCTGCGCCCCCTGAACCTGCGCGATGCGGGGGCTGTTTTCGCCCTGGTGGAGGCCAACCGGGAACGCCTGCGCCGGTGGCTGCCCTGGGTGGATGCCACCGGCAGTGTGGTTGACATTCGCGAATTCCTCCGCCGGGTGACGGCCCAGGCCAAGGCAGGCACGGGCCAGTCATTCGGGCTCTGGTGGCGCGGCCGCCTGGTGGGCGTCGCCAGCCTTGCCTGGATTGATGCGGCCAACCGGAGCGCCGCCATCGGCTACTGGCTGGGCCAGGAGGCCGAGGGCCACGGCCTCATGACCGCCGCCGTGACGGCGCTGCTCCGCCACGGCTTCCGGACCCTGCAGCTGAACCGCATCGAGATCCGCGCCGGCGTCCGCAACCGCCGCAGCCGCGCCATTCCCGAGCGCCTGGGCTTCCGCCACGAGGGCACCCTGCGCCAGGCGGAACGGCTGGCGGACCGCTTCGTGGATCACGCGGTGTACGGGCTGCTGGAGGGGGATTGGCAAGGGCGGTGAGCCCGTGATTATTCCAGCCCTGCCGCATAGGTGAGGTTCAGCAGGGCCATGGCCCGGGTGACCTTGCCCACGCTGTTCTTGGTGGTGTCGGTGTAGGGGATGCCCCGGGCGTCCAGGGCCCCGTAGTCGAAGTTGTGGTCGCCGCTGAGGTCGAAGCAGAGCGCGTCGTCCTTGATCCAGTCGGTGTCGATGCAGTAGCCCGGCGCGGGCACGGCGCTGACGATGACGTCGGCCAGGCGGATGAAGCCTTCCAGGTGCGCCTTGTTGGTGTTCGCGTGGCACAGGATGGGCGTGGCCTTCAGGTTGGCCACCATGGCCGTGAGGGGCCGCCCGATGCGCAGGCTGTCGTTGATCACCACCACGGTCTTGCCCGCCAGCCAACCCTCGCCGAAGCCGCGCTTCAGCGTCTTCACGATGGCCCGGGCCGTGCAAGGTGTCATGCAGCGATGCTGGGTGCCGTCGTCCATGCGCTTCCGGTACTTGTTCAGAAAGCCGATGTTGATGGCGTGGAGGCCCTCGATGTCCTTGCCGGGATCCACCAGGTCCATCACCTCGTCGTCCTTGATCTCGGGGTAGCGTAGGGGATAGAAGATGAACACGCCGTGGGTCTTGTCATCCTGGTTGAGCCGCGCCACCAGCTTCACCATCTGCATGCCGTTCTCCACGCGGATGTCGGAAGCGTTGATGCCCGCATCCTCGCAGTCCTTCATGAGCCAGCGCTGGTAGGTATGGCTGCCGGCATCCTCGCTGCCGAGGATGACCCCCAGGCCCGGCGAGAAGCCCAGCTTCTTCACGTTGGATTTGACCAGGGCCAGATAGTGGCGGGCGGTCTCCTGGCAATCCAGACGACCTGAAAGGGTGGTGGGCATGGGTACCTCGAACCTAGTTTATCGAATCTCCTCCATTCATCGTCACGGCGCGCTCTTATCCTGATTCCATGAAGCTTTCCAAGCCCCAGGCCCGCGAACTCCAGGCCCGCCTCCGCGTCGCCTATCCCGATGCCCGCTGCGCCCTGGACCACTTGGATCCCTTCCAGCTGGTGGTGGCCACCATCCTCAGCGCCCAGTGCACGGACGCCCGGGTGAACCTCACCACGCCGGCCCTCTTCGCGCGATTCCCCGATGCGGCCAGCCTCGCCGGGGCCCGGCAGGAGGAGGTGGAAGCGCTGGTGAAGTCCACGGGCTTCTTCCGCAACAAGGCGAAGAACCTCATCGGCCTGGGCCAGGCCTTGAGAGCCCGCCATGGTGGCCATGTGCCTTCCGATCCCGCGGCCCTGGGCGCCCTGCCGGGCGTGGGCCGGAAGACGGCAAACGTCGTGCTGGCCAACGCCTTTGGCGTGCCCGCCCTGGCCGTGGATACTCACATCTTCCGCGTGGCGCGCCGCCTGGGGCTGTCGAAGGCCACGACACCGGAAAAAGTGGAGGCCGACCTCTGCGGTCTCTTCCCCCGGAAGGACTGGATCGAGCTGCATCACCAGTTGATCTTCCATGGCCGCCGCGTCTGCGACGCGCGCCGCCCGGACTGCGCCGCCTGCCCCCTGCTGGACCTCTGCGCCACAGGACTGGGGGAGATCAAGGATCCGCATTCGGGTGTGAGGCTGACGCCTCCTCCAGAAGGCCTGCGGCCTTCTGGAGTGAAAAAAGGGCAACGGTCGGAACAGGTGTCCGCCCCTCAGCCCAGAGCCCAGGGCCCACAGCCTGATTCCCCGCAACGCATCATCAGCCTGGTGCCCTCGGTGACGGAGCTGTTGGTGCAGTGGGGGCTC
>JBBQHW010000119.1:0-5333 GCA_038324335.1 Holophagales bacterium | reverse complement strand
GTCTCGCCTGCCGCCACCCAGGGCCGATTATCTGGATCAGATCGGGCCCCAGGAGAAAGCCATGCTCGACTCCGTTCTGTCCTGCTCGGCCATCGGTTCACCCCAGACCGTGACCCGGCAACTGCAGGCTTTCATCACCCGTACGGGAGCCGATGAACTGATGATCACGTCCCAGATCTTCGACCACGGGCGGCGCCTGCGCTCCTATGAGACTACTGCCGGCATTCGCCAGGCCATGACAATTGAAAGCACAACCTAGATCCGCTTCAGCACCTCGGCCACGCACCGCTCGATTCCCACGAATACGTCACTCAACCGCGCGTCGTCGAACATGTAGGCAGGGGTCGTGATCAGCTTGTGGACCTCGTCGATGACGATCTCCCGAGCGCTGGCCGTGTCCTTGGGATGCTGGCCCAGTTTCCGCATGGCCTTGGCGACGCCCTCGTCATTGCCCAGGGTGAGGTCCACGGTTTCGCGCCCTGACAGGGTGAGCGCCACCAGGGCCGGGGCGATGCAGATGGCGCCCACGGGTTTCCTCGCCTCGAAGAAGCCGAGGATGAAGGCCTCCACCTCGGGCAACACTTCGCCGTCCGCCCCCTTGGAGGCGAAGGTGCAGAGGTTCTTGGCCACCCCAAAGCCCCCGGGCATGATCAGCGCGTCATAGTGCTGGGCCCTGGCCTGGGCCAGATCCAGGCACTGGCCCTTGCGGGCAATGCGGCTGGCCTCTTCCAGAACGTTGCGTCGGGCGCCGGGCAGCGGTTGGCCCGTGACGTGGTCGATGACGTCGTGCTGCTCCACGTCGGGGGCAATGCACTGATAGGTGGCGCCATGATGATCCAGGGCCAGGAGCGTGAGCACCGCCTCCCGCACCTCGGCGCCATCGAGATGACCGCACCCTGCCAGCAGTACCGCGACCTTGGGTGACCTGGCCATGGGAGCCTCCTGATCTATGGGTCGATTATCACCTAATACGGGCAACATCCAACCGCAGAGAATGCGGAGAGCGCAGAGGAACCTGATGTCATCTGTTGATTTCTGTCGGACTCCATTGCGACCGTTCGCGGTGCGGCTTCGTCCCTTCGATTACCCTGGTCCCATGCGCCTCTCCTCCCGACTTCCGCAGGGCTTCGAGCCGAACGCCCTGTCGGCGGCCCTGGACCGGCTGCGAGCTGGGGGCCTGGAGATCCTGGACCTCACCACCTCCAACCCCACCCGCTGCGGCTTCGACTACCCCGAGAGGGACATCCGCGCGGCACTGTCCCTGCCCGGCGTGCTGGCCTACGATCCGGACCCGCGAGGATCCCACAGCGCCCGCGCGGCCATCGCCGCCCACCATGGCCATGGCCTCCGGGCGGAGGATCTGCTGCTCACGGCCTCCACCAGCGAGGGCTATGGCCTGCTGTTCAAGCTGCTGGGCGATGCCGGGGACGAGGTGCTGGTGCCCAGTCCCAGCTACCCTTTGTTCGAATGGCTCGCCCGGCTGGAAGGGCTATCAGCCATCCCCGTGCCCTCCTACTTCCATGACCGCTGGCACCTGGACATGGGCGCTCTGGAAGCGGCGGTGTCGTCCCGCACCCGGGCCGTGGTAGTGGTCAACCCCAACAACCCCACGGGACACTTCCTGTCGAAAACCGAATGGTCGGCCCTGACCGCACTTTGCGCCCGGTACGACCTCGCCCTCCTGGTGGATGAGGTCTTTGCGGACTATGCCCTGGAGCCTGCCGAGGAACGTCTGGCCACGGCCCTGCTGGATCCGGCCCCGCCCTGCCCGGTCTTCCTCCTCTCGGGCCTCAGCAAAGTGGCGGCCCTGCCCCAGCTGAAGCTGGGCTGGATCGCCGTTCGCGGGCCCGGCGCCGAGACCCACTCGGAGGTCCTGGCCTTCCTGGCGGATCAATACCTCTCCGTATCCGCGCCGGTGCAGGCCGCCGCGCCCACCCTGCTCGGGCTCGCGCCGGGGATCCGAGACCAGGTGCTCGTGCGCCTCCGCGCCAACCTGGCCACCCTCGATGCGGCCCTGGCCTTCCACCCCCGCCTGTCCCGGCTGCCCGTGGAAGGGGGCTGGTCGGTGCTGCTGCGCCGTCCGGCCGTGGACGCAGACGAGCTCTGCGCCCTGCGCCTGTTGGAAGAGGCCTCGACCCTCGTGCATCCCGGCTCCTTCTTCGACCTGCCGGGCGATGGCCACCTGGTCCTGAGCCTGCTGACGCGGTCGCAGCAATTTTCCGAAGGGTTGCAGCGCATTCTTCCCAGGCTCTGACATAATCCCCGGAACCCATGAGCACCCTCGCCTCCTGTCCCAGCTGTGGTGCCGCCCTGAGCTTTCGGCCGGGGACGATGGTGGCTGTCTGCCCCTACTGCAAGGCGCTGGCCGCTCGCCGGGACCGTGATCCCGAGTTGATCGGCAAGGTGGCCGATCTGGTGGACACGGGCTCGCCCCTGGGCCTGGGCGCTTCGGGAACCTACGCTGGGCGCGCCTTCACGCTGGCGGGCCGGGTGCAGCTGAAGCACCCCCTGGGCGGGGTGTGGGACGAGTGGTACCTGGCCCTGGACGATGGCCGTTGGGGCTGGCTGGCCGAGGCCCAGGGCCGCTTCTACCTGACCTTCACCCAGGCGCCCCATGGCACCCTGCCCTCGGCCGACAGCCTCCAGGCGGGCGGTCTCGCGGACCTCGGCGCCGATGGGATGTGGACCGTGGGCGAGCTGAGCCACGCCACCTTCCACAGCGCGGAGGGCGAGATTCCCTGGGCCGTGGAGCCAGGCGCCACCTATCGCTTCGCGGATCTCTCCGGCAAGAATGGCGCCTTCGCCACCCTGGATTACAGCGAGACCCCGCCGCTCTTCTTCCTGGGCCGCGAGATCCCGTTGAACGACCTGCACATCCAGGGCGGTGTCCGGAAGCCGACAAAACTGGGCACCCAGAGCCTCAACTGCCCCAAGTGCGGCGGCGCCCTGGCCCTGCATGCGCCCGACCAGACCCAGCGCGTGGGCTGCCCCAGCTGCGGCAGCCTGCTGTCGGCGGAAAACGGCAAGCTGGCCTTCCTCAAGAGCCTTCGGCAACCGGCGCAGGACGTGGTGATCCCCCTGGGGGCCGAAGGCCTTCTGCAGGGCGAGAAGGTCATCTGCATCGGCCAGCTGCGCCGCAGTTGCAACCTCGAAGGCATCGATTATCCCTGGAACGAGTACCTTCTGCTGGACAGCCAGCATGGCTTCCGCTGGCTGGTGCAGAGCGAGGGCCACTGGAGCGTGGCCGTGGCCCTGCCTCCCGGCGAGGTCACCCAGGCCCGCGAGGGCCTGAAGAACCTCTCTGCGCTGGGCATGAACTGGCGGCGCTTCCAGGACGTGCAGGCCGTGGTCGAGGGCGTTTGGGGCGAGTTCTACTGGCAGGTGGAGCAGGGCGAGCGGGTGCAGGTGACCGAGTTCGTGGCCCCGCCCCGCAGCCTCACCCGGGAGCGGCAGAGCCACCGGGATGGCGGCGAGGAAGTGAACTGGAGCCTTTCCACCTACCTCGAACCAGGGGAAGTCCGGGCCGCCTTCCAGCTGGCGGAGCGACTGCCCTCGCCCATGGGCATCGCCTCCTTCCAGCCCAATCCCCACAAGGTGGCCCTGGCGAAATCGGCCCTCTGGCTGGTGGGCGCCCTGGGCCTCCTGCTGGCCATGGTCATGGCTGAATCCGTGACCCACCGGAACGTGGAGCTCTTCAGTCGGCGCCTGGACCTGATGGAGTTGGCCCATCTCACTCCGGGTTCGACGGAGGTCGCCCGCCGCAACATTCCTTCCCGCAGGCCGGCCCCGGCGCAGCCCCGAACGGCTGCCACCACCGGCGACCCCGCCACCGCCGGGGCCCAGGAGCCCGTCTTCTTTTCCGGCCCCATCGAGATCAAGGACGGCCACAGCAACCTGGCCGTCACGCTCAGCGCTCCGGTGAACAACGCCTGGGTGTCACTGGAAGGCGCCCTGGTGAGCGAGACCACCGGCGTCGCTGAACTCTTCCTCCTGGAAAGCAGCTACTACCACGGCGTGGATGGCGGCGAATCCTGGTCCGAGGGCCGGCAGACCCAGGAAGTGTTTCTCAGCGCCGTGCCGCCTGGTACCTATGTGCTGCGCCTCGCCCCCGAGTGGGATGGCCGGATGCCCCCCGTGGGCGCCATCGAGGTGCAACTGCGCCAGGGCGTCATGCGCTGGCTCTATCCGGGCCTGGCCCTGCTGGCCATTCTCCTGGTGCCCCTGCTCATGGTCTTCCGCACGGCGGCCTTCGAGGGCCGGCGCTGGCAGGAGAGCATGTACAGCTCGAAAACCTCTGAGGGGGGTGATTGATGCGGATCCTCTATCTGCTCTTCCTGACGGGGGGCTTCAGCCTCATGGTGGCCAACGGCTTCTTCGGCCGCGAGTTCTTCGGCCAGCGCCGCCGGGCCGACCTGCCCCCCAGTATCCGCCAGACGCCTGGCGCCTACCGCACCTTCCTGCACAACAACGGCTTCCACGGAGGTAAGTGATGTTCACGACCCAACTGCTGCACCAGCTCCTCGTCGCCGCCGTCTTCTCCACCCTGGGTCTTCTCATCCTGGGCATCGTGTGGCTCGTGCTCGTGAAGGTGCTGCCCTTCTCGCTGCGCAAGGAATTCGAGGACGACCAGAACACCGCCCTCGGCATCGTCCTGGGCTGCCTCATCCTCGGCATCAGCATCATCATCGCTGCCGCGATCCATGGGTGAATTGCCACAGATGAACACGGATGAACACGGATTGGATGCCGTGTGTGAAACGATAATTGGAGCAGCCTTCCAGGTCAGTAACACTCTGGGGGCTGGCTTCCTGGAAAAGGTCTACGAAACGGCTCTCGCTCATGAACTGAGAAAATCGGGACTTCATGTCGCACAGCAATTCCCGGTCAAGGTCATGTACGACGGAATCGTGGCAGGGGTGTATGTCGCGGATCTGATGGTTGCAGACTGCGTCATCGTAGAGCTGAAGTGCGTGAAAACCATCGAGGACATCCACCTGGCCCAATGTCTCAACTACCTTCGTGCCACTGGATTGAAACGTGCCTTGATCCTTAACTTCCAGTTCCCAAAAGTTGGCATCAAGCGAGTCTCCCTATGATCCATCTGTGTTCATCCGTGTTTATCCGTGGCTAATTCTTTTTCAGAAGTCCCACCAAATGAACCCACTCTGAAGGCGCCGCTGCTGTTCATCAGCGTGCTGCTCATCGCTTCCTGCGGGCTGATCTACGAGCTGGTGGCGGGAACGCTGTCCAGCTACCTGCTGGGGGATTCGGTCACGCAGTTCTCCACGGTCATCGGCGTCTATCTCAGCGCCATGGGGCTGGGATCGTGGCTG
>JBBQHW010000118.1:0-5366 GCA_038324335.1 Holophagales bacterium | reverse complement strand
CGACATCGGCTCCGACCTCATGAAGATCGTCTTCAAGATCAAGGAAGACGATGCCCGCAACCCCGGCGTCATCGCCGACTGCGTGGGCGACAACGCCGGCGATTCCGTGGGCCCCACGGCGGACGGCTTCGAAACCTACGGTGTCACGGGCGTCGCGCTCATCACCTTCATCCTCTTAGCGGTCAATCCCCTGAGTGCCGGGCCCGGGTATCAGGACATCCAGGTAGCCCTGCTGGTGTGGATCTTCGTCATGCGCGTGGGCATGGTGATCACCTCCGCGGTCGCCTACTGGATCAACGGCCTCTGGTCGAAGGCGCGGTTCGGCGCCTCCCTGAAATTCGATTTCGAAACGCCGCTCACCACCCTGGTCTGGCTGACTTCCATCCTGTCGATCGTGGTCACTTACGTCCTGTCCTACCTGCTCATCGGCAACCTGCCGGCCCATCTCTGGTGCAAGCTCTCCACCATCATTACCTGTGGCACTCTGGCCGGCGCCCTGATCCCCGAGCTGGTGAAGGCCTTCACCTCCACCAACTCTGGCCACGTCCGTGAGGTGGTGACCGCTTCCCAGGAGGGTGGCGCTTCTCTCAACATCATCTCCGGTCTGGTGGCGGGCTACTTTTCCGCCTACTGGATGGGCCTGACCATCGTGGCCCTCATGGGTGCCGCCTACTACGTGTCCACCTTTGGCCTGGCTGGTTTCATGGATGCTCCCGCCATCTTCTCCTTCGGCCTGGTCGCCTTCGGCTTCCTGGGCATGGGCCCCGTCACCATCGCTGTGGACTCCTACGGACCGGTCACCGACAACGCTCAGTCTGTCTACGAACTGTCCACCATCGAAGAGATCCCCGGCATCGCAGCGGAAATCCAGAAGGACTTCGGTTTCAAGCCCGACTTCGAGAACGGCAAGATGTACCTGGAGGAGAATGACGGCGCCGGTAACACCTTCAAGGCCACCGCCAAGCCTGTGCTCATCGGCACGGCGGTCGTGGGCGCCACCACCCTCATCTTCTCGATCATCCAGCTGCTCAATGGCAAGTTCGGCGTCCTGAAGGTGGTCGAGGGCCTGTCCATCATCAACCCCCTCTTCCTGCTGGGCCTCATCACCGGCGGCGCCATCATCTTCTGGTTCTCCGGCGCGGCCTGCCAGGCCGTGGCCACCGGTGCTTACCGGGCCGTGGAGTTCATCAAGCAGAACATCAACCTGGATTCTGGGGCCACCAAGGCCTCCGTGGAGGACTCCAAGAAGGTCGTGGAGATCTGCACCCAGTACGCCCAGAAGGGCATGTTCAACATCTTCCTGGCGGTGTTCTTCTCCACCCTCGCCTTCGCCTGCGCCAACCACTTTTTCTTCATCGGCTACCTGATCTCCATCGCCGTCTTCGGGCTATACCAGGCCATCTTCATGGCCAATGCCGGTGGCGCCTGGGACAACGCGAAGAAGCTGGTTGAGACCGAATTGAAGGCCAAGGGCACGCCCCTCCACGATGCCTGCGTGGTGGGCGACACTGTGGGCGATCCCTTCAAGGACACCTCTTCCGTGGCCCTGAACCCGGTCATCAAGTTCACCACCCTCTTCGGCCTCCTGGCCGTGGAACTGGCCATCGAGCTGAACCCGGTCACGGCCCACATCTGGGCCCTGGTTTTCTTCCTCATCTCCACGGTCTTCGTATGGCGCTCCTTCTACGGCATGCGCATCCCCCTGCTCAAGGAAAACTAGTCCAGCGCAGTTGAACCATATTCTGCAGACGGGCCCCTAAACCGAGGGGCCCGTTTTTCGTGGTACGGTGGACACCATGTCCCCCAGGAGATTCCAATGCCCACTTCCCTCCGCCTCGCAGGCCTGGCGGCCCTCATGAGTGCCACCCTGGGCCTGGGTGCACAGGCCCCGGTTCCCCCCGTGGCCAAGCAGGTTGAGCACCTCTCCATCTGGCAGGGCAAGAAGGTGAACGACCCCTGGTTCTGGCTGCGCGAGAAGACCAATCCCGAAGTGGTGGCCTACCTCAACGCCGAGAACGCCTATACCGAGGGCCAGACAGCCGGCCTCAAGCCCTTCTCAGAAGCCCTCTACAAGGAGATGCTGGGCCGCATCAAACAGACGGATCTGAGCGTCCCTGTCCGTCGGGGCGCCTTCTACTACTACTCCCGGACGGAGGAGGGGAAGCAGTATCCCATCCAGTGCCGGCGGAAGGCCGCCCCGGGCGGCGCCTACGACGACAAGGCTGCCGAGGCGGTCCTGCTGGATCAGAACGAACTGGCCAAGGGGCTGAAATTCCTCAGTCTGGGCGACTTCCAGGTGAGCGATGACGACCGCACGCTGCTGTTCAGCACCGATGTGACTGGCTTCAGGCAGTACAAACTCTTCACGAAGAACCTCACCACGGGCCAGGTCAGCGCTCCCTTGGCAGAACGGGTGACCTCCTGCAGCTGGGCTGGCGACAACCGCCATGTGTTCTTCGTGACCGAGGATGACGTCACCAAGCGTTCCGACCTGCTTTGGCGGCTGGATCTGCAAGCGGGGCAAGCGGAGCAGATCTTCCAGGAGAAGGATGAGCTCTATCGCCTCGGTGTGGGCCGGACCAAGGACCACAGGTATCTGGTGCTGGAAAGCCAGGCCACGGACACTTGGGAGGCACGGTATCTGGCCGCCAGTGACCCCAAAGGGACCTTCAGGACACTCCTGCCCCGTGAGAAGGGGCACAAGTACGACCTTGAGCACCGGGAGGGCCTCTTCTACATCCGGACCAACAAAGGCGCCAAGAACTTCCGCCTGGTGACCGCCCCAGTGGCCACACCGGATGCCAAGCACTGGACCGAAGTCCTGCCCCACCGGCCGGAAGTCCTGCTCGAGGGCCTGGAGCCTTTTCAGGATTTCCTCGTGGTCAGGGAGAAGAGCCAGGGGCTGGACCACTTCCGGATTTTCGACGTGAAAGCCAAGACCTGGCGGGACGTCACCTTCCCGGAGAGCGTCTACGCCGCCTTCCCGGCGGGGACGCCCGAGTACACAGCCTCCGCTTTCCGGCTCAGCTACCAGTCCATGGTTACGCCTCCCACGATCTATGACTGCGCCATGTCCACGGGCAAGCAGACCCAGCTGAAGCAGACCGAGGTGCTCGGTGGCTACGACAAGTCCCATTACGCCACCGAGCGCCTCTGGGCGACGGCCCGCGATGGCGCGAAGGTGCCACTCTCCGTGGTCTACAAGAAGGGCCTGAAGCGGGATGGGCACGCGCCGCTCTTCCTCTACGCCTATGGTTCCTACGGCATCGGCATGTCCGCGAGTTTTTCGAGCCCCCGCCTCAGCCTCCTGGACCGTGGCATGGTCTACGTCATTGCCCACATCCGGGGCGGCAACGAGCTGGGTGAAGGCTGGCACGACGACGGCATGCTTATGAAGAAGATGAACACGTTCACGGACTTCATTGACTCCGCCGACTTCCTGGTGAAAGAGAAGTGGACCAGCAAGGATCGCCTGGTCATCGAGGGTGGCAGCGCCGGGGGCCTGCTCATGGGCGCCGTCACCAACCTGCGCCCCGACCTCTTCAAGGCCGTGCACAGCGCCGTGCCCTTTGTGGATGTCATGAACACCATGCTGGATGCCAGCCTGCCCCTGACCGTGGGCGAGTACCTGGAATGGGGCAACCCCAATGAGAAGGCGGCATTCAACTACATGCGCGCCTACAGCCCCTACGACAACCTCGCGAAAAAGGCCTACCCGGCCATCCTCGTCACCAGCAGTTTCAACGACAGCCAGGTGATGTACTGGGAGCCGGCGAAGTACGTGGCCAGGTTGCGCACCCTCAAGACCGACGCCAATCCCCTGCTCCTGAAGATGAAGATGGAGCCCGCCGGCCATGGCGGCGCTTCCGGGCGCTACGACGCGCTCAAGGATAAGGCCTTCGAAACGGCCTGGATGCTCAGTCAGGTGGGTATTACCAAGTAGCCGTTCCATCCTCCAAAGGGCGCGTTCGCGCCCTTTGGAGGTAGCTGAAAAGGAGAGAAGGCATGGTTGCACCTATACCGTCGGGGTATCACACCGTCACGCCCTATCTGGTGGTGCCCAATGGCCTGGCCTTTCTGGCCTTCATCGAAAAGGCCTTCGGAGCGGTGGAGAAGAGCCGGACCTTGCGTCCGGACGGGACCATCGCCAACGCCGAGGTCCAGATCGGGGATTCCAAGCTGATGATGGCCCAGGCCAAGGACCCCTGGAAACCCATGCCCTCTGGCTTCTACTTGTACGTGCCGGACACCGACGCCGTCTATGAGGCGGCCCTGGTGGCGGGGGCCTGTTCTACTCTGGAGCCGGCCGACCAGTTCTATGGGGACCGCAACGCAGGCGTCCAGGATCCCTGGGGCAACAACTGGTGGATCGCCACTCACATCGAAGACGTGGATGAAGCTGAGATCCAGCGCCGGATGGCTGTCCGGGGTTGAGCCCGGGGGGTTAAACCGGGATAATAGTGAGGCGCGGCCAGACACTGCCGCGCCTTTCTATGTCCGGAACATCATGTCCCTTACTGAAGAAGTCCAGCGGCGACGCACCTTCGCCATCATCAGCCATCCGGACGCGGGCAAGACCACGCTGACGGAGAAGCTGCTGCTCTATGGCGGTGCCATCGACCGGGCGGGCAGCGTGAAGGCCCGCGAAGGCGGGGCCGCGGCCCATTCGGACTGGATGAGCATCGAGCAGGAGCGCGGCATCAGCGTCACCTCCGCGGCCATGCAGTTCGAGTACCTGGGCAAGGCCATCAACCTGCTGGACACCCCGGGCCACCAGGATTTCAGTGAGGACACCTACCGGGCCCTCACGGCCGCCGACTCCGTGGTGATGCTGCTGGACTGCGCCAAGGGCGTGGAGGAGCAGACCAAGAAGCTGTTCCGCGTGGCCCGCGAGCGGAGGCTCCCCATCTTCACCTTCGTGAACAAGCTGGACCGGCCCGGCCGGGATCCCATCGAGCTCATCGACGAGGTGGAAGAGCTGTTCGGCCTCCACGCCGTGCCCATGACCTGGCCCATCGGGTCCGGCCCGGACTTCAAGGGCGTCTACGTGCGGGCCTCGGGGCAGATCCAGGTGTTTGAAAGAGCCAAAGCGGGCCGGAAAGCTCGTGTGGCGGGGAAGGGCGGGCTGAACGATCCGGAGATCGTCGCCCTGCTCACGGCTGCGGAACTCGCCCAACTCAAGGAAGACATGGACCTCATGGATCACGTGCTGCCCCCCTTCGACCGGGAGGCCTTCCTGCGGGGCGAGCAGTCGCCGATGTTCTTCGGTTCCGCCGTGAACAACTTCGGCGTGGCCGAATTCCTGGAGGAGTTCCTGGAGCTGGCCCCTTCGCCGGGGCCCCGGCCCCTCATGAACGGCGGCGAGG
>JBBQHW010000117.1:0-5492 GCA_038324335.1 Holophagales bacterium | reverse complement strand
GATCTGCAGGTCCACGGGCCGCCCCAGGGTGGCCAGTTCGGCTTCGAGGGCGGAACGGCAGGACGCGAGCTGCTCCGGATCCTGAAGCCACAGCCGGACCCGCAGCCCCGAATGGCGCTGCTCCAGGCCCAGGCGCACGTCACCCAGGGCGCTGAAGGGCACGCTGAGGAACACGCGATGCACGGTCTCGGCGCTGCTCCCGGCGGCCTCCTGATCCCGTTCGATCCAGATCCGCAGCGGCTCGGCGCCCGGGGCCCAGGGCAGGGGCACCTCAAACCAGCCCGTATCCTCCTTGGCCTGCAGCCGATGGAAGGCCGACTCCGCTGGAGCGGCGGTTGAATCCGCCAGGTTCTTCATGGCCGCCTTCATCCATGAGGCCCAGGCCTCGGGCCCTTCTGCCACGGCCGTGCCGACTTGGACCAGGCTGCGGAGCAGCGCCGCCAGGGAGGACTGGGCCTCCGTGGTCTGGAGTCGGGCCAGCAGGGGGCCAGCCTCGCCGTGGGCCAGGGGGGACAGCAGGGGCGAACTGGCGGGCGGTGTGGCCCGGACCACCTGCAGGCGCAGCCCCGCGCCCTCGGGCAGGGGCAGCGTCGACAGGGTGAGGAGGCTGCCTTCCGGGAAAGGCAGGCTGCCCTGGGCCTGCAGCAGCTTGCCGTCCGCCAGGCGCAGGAGCATGCCTTCGGGAAGGATCGTCACCAGGGTGGCCTCGACGGTCTGGCCCGCCAGGCCGTTGAAGAGCGCCGGTGCCGAAGGTGCCGCGGTGGCTGGGAGGCTCAGGGACCCGAGAACGACCGGGGTGATCATCAGATGCGGAAGTGCCGGCGCAGATGACCGGGAATGTCTGCAAGGGGGGCCACCACGTCCACGCAGCCCCGCTCCACGGCGGCCTTCGGCATGCCGTAGACCACGCAGGATTCCTCGGATTCGGCGAGGGTATGGGCCCCCTTCTTCTTCAGCTGCTCCATGCCCTTGGCACCGTCCGAGCCCATGCCCGTGAGGATGCCCGCCAGCACCTGGCCTCTGAACAGTTCAGAGACGCTCAGGAACAGCACGTCGACGCTGGGGCGATGCAGGGAGGACACGGGCTCGGGACTCAGGTCGATGCAGCCCTTGGGGCCCCGGGCACCATAGGTCAGGTGGATGCCCCCGGGCGCGATATAGACGGTGCCGGCCTTGAGGGGTTCGCCCTGTTCGGCCTCCTTCACGTGCACCTGGCATAGACCGTTCAGCCGGTCGGCAAAGGGCTTGGTGAAGGTGCTGGGCATGTGCTGGACGATGAGGCAGGGCACGGGCAGGTTGGCAGGCAGGGCTGGCAGGATGTCCTGGAGCGCCTTGGGGCCGCCGGTGGAACTGCCGATCACCAGCAACTCCGCCTGGGGGGAGGAGGCCAGCGAGGCACCGGAGGGGGGTGGCGGGGCCGACGGTTTCAGGGTCGGTGCGGATCGCGGCGCCGCGTGCGGGGCAGGAGTCGCAGTGCCCGGCGAGGCCATGTGGAACCGTGGACTCGCGGCCAGCCGGCGCACCTTCTCCTGCAGGTCGTGCTGGATCTGCAGGATGCTCATGCTGGCGAAGCTGTTCTCCTTGGGAATGAAGTCGAGGGCCCCCAGGGAAAGCGCATCGAGGGTGGCCTGAGCCCCTTCCTGGGTGAGGCTGGACACCATGAGCACTGGCATGGGGAAGTCCGCCATGATTTTCTTCAGACAGGTGAGCCCGTCCATGCGGGGCATCTCGATGTCGAGGGTGACGATGTCGGGTTTGTGCTCGGCGATCTTCTCGAGGGCGTCAATGCCATCGCGGGCCGTGGCTACCACCCGCAGATCCGGCGCTTCCTCAAGCATCTTCTGGAGGGATTTCCTCATGAAGGGGCTGTCATCCACTATCAGGATCCGGATCGTCATCTGTGTTCCTTAGGCCTGGAATGCCACTTCGACGAAGGCCAGGGCGTGGTCTACTTCGTCGTCGATGGAGAAGGTCAGCCGTTCCACGTCCAGATCCTTGTGCAGGGCGCCGGCCAGCACCGCCTTGAAGGCCGGCAGCTCGTCCAGTGCTAGCAGGAGGTGCTCGTCCGCCGGCCCCATGGGGATGCGGGTGCGCACCAGCAGGTCGGCCAGGTGGATCAGGTTGGGCAGGAAGTCCTCGGGCCTGGGACCGTGATGGTCCCGGATCACCTCGACGATGGCCTCCGGAAAGGACCAGTCCGCGGCGAGGAGGGCGCCCGCCTCGGCATGGTCCATGCCCAGCACGGCGCGTTCCGCATCCACGAAGAAAGCGCCTTCCGCCACCTGGTGGAGCACGAGGGCGTACTCCTCCGGGTAGCAGGTGTCGAGGGCGATCTTGCCGATGTCGTGGAGCAGGCCCGTCAGGAAGGCGGTCTCCGCCTGGCCATGCCGTTTGGCCAGGATGCAGACGCCCTTGGCGGTGAGGCCCACGGCGACGCTGTGTTGCCAGAGCTTCAGGGCGTTGAGATGGATGCCGCCGCGCAGGGTCTTGATGACCGCGGCTCCGGTGCCCAGGTTGGCCACGGCATCGAAGCCCAGGCGCAGCACGGCGGTGCGCAGGTCCATGGCGGAGCCTTCCGTGGCGTACAGGGCCGAGTTGGCCAGCCGCAGCAGCGTGGCGGAGAGTGATGGATCCTTCGACAGGATGCCAAGAATGCGGTCCACGGTGCAGCGCTCGTCCTGCACGGCCTCACCCAGGGCCACCACCGTGAGGGGGAGGCTTGGAAGGGACTTGGCCTTCAGGCGCGAGATGAACTGCTCCCGGGAAATCATTTTAGAACTCCGTGATCATCGTCTTGTCCTGTTCGATGGCGTCCCGCACGCGTTCCTTGATGCTTTCCACAGCCTCGGGGCTGAGCTGCAGGATCGACGTGGCTTGAGCTGAGGCGTCATCCAGGTGGTGGGGATCGCCGATGCCCACCTTCTCTTCCAGGGCCATCTGGTTGGCCAGGGCCACGATGGCAGCCAGTTCCTGATAGTCGGCGGGGGCATGGAGAGGATCATGGTGCCAGCGCACGGCCGCCTGCAGGCTGGCGGCCAGGTTCCATTTGTTCACCAGGGCTTCGCCGACCATGGCGTGATCGAAGCCGAAGGTGTCCAGCTCCAGCTGAAGGGAGTTGCCCTGCTCGTTGTAGACGGCGCGCAACAGGGCGCCGTAGCGCTCGGGGAACTTCACGCCCATGACGGACTTTCCAATGTCGTGCAGCAGGCCGCCGATGAAGGCCTCCTCGACGCGGGGGAAGCGCAGGCTCTTGGCGAAGGCGCGGGCGCCGATGGCGGACACCAGGGCGTGTTCCCAGATGATGCGTTCCTGCAGGCCCACGGTGCCGCGGTGGTAGAGGTTCTTGGCGGAACTGGCGATGACCACGCTCTTGATGGTGGAGAATCCGAGGGTCATGATCGCCTGGGTGAGGGTGGTCACCTCGCGCATCATGCCAAACATGGCGGAGTTCGAGATCTTCAGGATCTGGCTGGTGAGCGCCTGATCCATGGAGATGACCTTGCGCAGATCTTCCGCGTCGGCATCGGGGTCCGCGGAGACGCGCAGCACCTGGGAAGCCACCTGGGGCAGGGGCGGCAGGTCTCCCAGGTTCGCGATGAGTTCTTGGGGGGTGATGGGCATGCTCCGCTCCGTTCAGTTCCGCTTCCGGTATCCCATGGCCTTGCTGAAGTGCAGCAGCTCGAAACCTGTGTTGAAAGAATGGATGCTTTCGCTGTGGCCCACCAGCAGATAGGCGTGCGGGTGGAGCTGGCCGTGGAAGCCTTTCAGGACCTGGGCCTTTACGTTCTCGTCGAAGTAGATCAGCACGTTACGGCAGAAGATGATGTCGAAGTTCCCCAACTGGCGATAGGAAGGATAGTCCACCAGGTTGAAGTTCTTGAGGCTGGTGAGCCGCTGGATCTCCGGTTTCACCTGGAACAGGTCCTTGCCCAGCGGCAGGAAATGGCGCTGGAGCTGCTCCGGCGTCAGGTTGCGCAGGGTGTAGCTGTTGTAGACGCCGTCCTGGCCCTGGGCCAGCACCTTCTCGCTGATGTCCGTGCCCAGGATCTCCACCGTGAAGCCCCGCAGCACCGTGTCCTTGAGCTCCTGGCAGATCATGGCCAGGGTGTAGGGTTCCTCGCCGCTGGAACAGGCCGCTGACCAGATGCGCAGGCGGCTCTGGCCTCGCTCCCGGGCCTGCTTGACGGCATCGGGCAGTACGATGTTCTGGAAGGCCTCGATCTGGGGCGGGTTGCGCCAGAAGCTCGTCTCGTTGGTGGTGATCTCCACGAAGAGGCGCTTCAGTTCCCCGGCGCCCTGGCTCCCCTGGAGCAGGGACAGATACTCGGAATAACTCTTCAACTTCAGCTCGGCGATCCGCTTGCTCAGCCGGTTCTCCAGGAAATACTGCTTGGATTCGCTGAAGAAGATGCCCGATTTGGCATAGGTGAAGTCCCGGAGGCTCCGGAACTCGGCGAGGGTCATCTGCTGCTTGGCCTGAAGAGGGTCCATCTGGGTCGTCCTAACCTTTGGAATCGGTCAGAGAGCGGCAGCCTTGAATTTCCGACCGCTAGCGCTCCAGGACTACCACGGCCAGAGCCAGGTCCCCATCGTGGCTGACCGTGCCATGGATGATTTGTATGTCCTTCTGCGCAAGCAGGTTGGCGAGGGCTCCCACGGCCCAGACCCGGCCATTCAGGTAGCGCAGTTCCTTCCAGGACCAGCCGTCCAGGCCCGTGCCCAGGGCCTTGCCGAAGGCCTCCCGCAGGGCCCAGCGCCCCGCCAGGCGCTCCGGCAGCCGTTCCCGGTTGCCGCCCAGCAGGTAGGCGGCCTCGTCGGGATGCAGGATGCGTCCCGCGCACTTCTCCGCCCCGAAGCGCGCCACCAGGTGGCGCCAGCGGGAGGGGGGACAGAGGTCGGTGCCCAGGCCGACGATCATCGCAGTCTCCAGTCCGCCGATAACAGATCCACCACGGAGACACAGAGCTCACGGAGGGAACCACGGAGAAGGACTGATTCGCCTGTAATTCTCCGTGCTCTTTTCTCAGTGTCCTCTGTGTCTCCGTGGTGGGTTTTCATTCCAGCTCCCTCGCGAACCAATGGTCGCAGCCGCCATGGCCGGTGCGGCCCAAGGGGGCGCAGAGGGGCTGGAAGCCGAGCTTCGCATAGAGGCGGAGCGCCTGGTCCATGCCCGTGAGGGTCTCCAGGTAGCAGGTCCCGTAGCCAAGGTCCTTCGCCACATCGAGGCAATGGCGCAACAGGGTTTCACCCATGCCCTGACCCCGGGCCTCCGCGAGAAAATACATCTTCCGCAGTTCGCATACGCCCGCCTCGCCGCCGGCCAGGGCCGCCACGCCCGCTCCGCCCACCACTCGGCCATCGGCGTCCTCTACGACGAAGTAGGCGGCACCCGGGACCGAATAGGCCGCGCACATGTGAGCCACCTCGGGATCATGGATGGCGAAGCCCGGTCCATCCGCGCCGAACTCGGGCATCACCCTGCGGATGAGGGC
>JBBQHW010000116.1:0-5713 GCA_038324335.1 Holophagales bacterium | reverse complement strand
CGGCTGCCGGGCTCCAGCGGTTGGTAGCGCGCCTCGCCACCATGGTCCTGGGCGATGCGGCGGACGATGGCGAGGCCCAGGCCCGTGCCCTTCCGCTTGGTGGAGAAGTAGGGGTCGAAGAGCCGGCTGCGATCCGCTTCGGGCACGCCCACGCCCTGGTCCACCACGTCGAAGCGCAGGGCGGCGCCATCTTCCATCAGGGACAGGAACAGGGTGCCCGGACCCGCCTCAGGATCGCGGGCCTCCATGGCCGCCAGTGCATTGTCCACGTAGTTGATGAGGGCCCGCTTCACCATGTCGCCGTCCCAGAGCGCCGAGACCGGCCCCTCGGGCAGGCGCAGCTCCCAGTGGATCTCGGGATGGTTAGGCCCGTACAGCGCCGCCACCTGGCGCAGCAGGTCCGCGGGATCGCAGGGCGAGAAGTGCGGAGCCGGGAGGCGCGCGAAGCGGCTGAAGCTATCCACCAGCCGCGAGAGACTGGATACTTCCGCCAGGATGGTCTCCGCGCCCTCCTTCACGGCCTCGGGCTCCAGGCGGCCTTCGCGGGAACGGCGGAGCAGGCGCTGGGCCGTGAGTTGGATGGGCGTGAGGGGGTTCTTCACCTCGTGGGCCATGCGCCGCGCCACCTCCTGCCAGGCGGCCCGCTTCTCGGCCTGGGCCAGCAGGGTGAGATCCTCCAGCACCGCCAGCACGCCGCCGCCCTGCAGCGGTTCCAGGATGGCCCGTACGGGGCGGCCCTCGCCTTCGCCGCCCAGGCGCAGTTCCACCTGCACGCCCCGCTTGGATTCGCGCACGGCAGCCAACAGCTCAGGCAGGCGGCCCAGGCGCGGCAAGGTTTCCACTGTGGCCCAGCGGGCCTCGGTGGGATCGAAGGCTTCGAGCCCCAGCCAGGTACGTGCGGCGGCGTTGAAGGTGCGCAGCTCGCCATCCGCGCGCCAACTGAGAATGCCCACGGGCAGCGCCGCCAGCAGCTGGTCCAGGTAGGCCCGCTGCTGATCGATGCGGCTGGCCTGGGCCTCGATGGAGGCGCGGTTGGTCTTGAGGTCGCGAATCATGGCGTTGAAGGTGCGGGCCAGGAAGGCCAGCTCGTCTTCGCCCAGTTCCGGCAGCTCCACTTCGAGATCGCCGCTACCCACGCGCTGGGCTGCCTTGGCCAGGGCGCGGATGGGCTCGCTCAGGGACTTGGCCAGGGCCAGCCCCGACCACACCGCGAAAAACAGGGTCAGCAGGGTGAGGAAGAGGAAGGTGCTCTGGGGCAGGGTCTGGAGGGTGGCCTTGTTGGCGCGGATCTGCTGGCCTTCCCGGAAACGCTGCTCCAGCGCCAGCAACCGGTCGAGGCTCTCCCGGGGCATGAAGATGCCCACGGCCCAGGGCCCGTCGCCCCGGGGCACCAGGCGCAGCATCCACAGGCCTTCCGCGGTCTCCTGCTGGCTATCGCCCACCAGCGAGCCCAGGTCCGGCGGGGGCAGGCCGGGGCCGAGATCCAGGGCCCTGACGCTGGCTTCGCCGCGGCCGCCCAGGGCGGCCACCAGATCCAGCCCCGAAGCGGCGCGGATGGCCGGGGGTTCCGCCGAGGGCGAGGCCAGCAGGCGCCCCGAACCGAACTCCAGCCGAGCCTTGGCCGCGGCGCGCAGGTCTTCGGCCATCATCTGGCCATCCCGGATGGCCACTTCCGTCTCGGGACTGAACCAGCGCTCCACGTTCTTGTTGATGAAGTTCCGGCCCACCACGAAGAGGATGAGGCTCGGCACGATGCCCACGATGAATAGTGTCAGCACCATGCGGGTGCGCAGGCGGGAACCAAGGATGCCGCTCTTCCGCTCGAAGTAGAGCTTGGCCATGCTGCGGGCCACGATGAAGAGCAGCGTGCCGATGGCCAGCACGTTGGCCAGCCCCAGGGCCAGCAGGGCCCACCGCGAGGGCGCGTCCAGACCGCCTGCCGCGACGCGGTTGCCCACGGCCTTGTAGGCCAGGATCGCCATGGTGATCAGGACGCCCAGGCCCACCGCCACATAGAGGCGCGTCAGTTCGGGGTGGCGCTTCGGAGCGGGGGAAGGCATCCCCAGCAGGCTATCCTGATTGATTGCGGAAAGGCAGGCGGAAGCGGATGGCAACGGCGGGCGTGGAGGCAGAGCGGCGGAGCTTCCTCGCGGGCTTCATCCCCGAGGGCGACCAGCCCCTGGCAGCCGCAGCGGTCTGGAGCGAGCTGGTGGCAGAGGGCAGCACCTTCCCCACCCTGGCCATGGAGTTCTGGACCGCGAAGCAGCGACAGGCCGCGAACCTGCACGAGATCTCGTACCGCGCCTGCTACAAGCCCCAGCTGCCCCGCCACTTCATCGAGCGCCTCACCGGGCCCGGCGAGCGGGTCTACGACCCCTTCAGCGGCCGGGGCACCACGGCCTTGGAGGCAGCCCTGCTGGGGCGGCGGGTGGCGGCCAACGACGTCAACCCCCTGGCCCGGATGCTGGCGGAACCACGGCTGACGCCGCCGGAGCCCGCGGCCGTGGCGCAGCGGCTGGCGGAGATTCCGCGCAGCGGCGCCGCGGATGGCGTCGACCTCAGCATGTTCTACCATCCGGACACGGAGGCCGAGATCCGCGGCCTGCGGGAGTGGTGCCTGGCGCGCGCCGCCACCGGCGAGCTGGACGGCCTCGACACCTGGATCCGCATGGTGGCCACAAACCGCCTCACGGGGCACAGCCCCGGCTTCTTCTCCGTCTACACCCTGCCCCCCAACCAGGCCCTCAGCGCCGCCAAGCAACGCCAGATCAACGCCCAGCGAGAGCAGACGCCCACCTACCGCGACGCCCACGCCCTGATCCTGAAGAAGACGCGACAGTTGCTGTCCGGTCTGGCCCCCGCCCAGCGGGAGCACCTGGCCCTGGCGGCCTACGATGCCCGCTTCCTCACGGGGGATGCCCGGGCGACCAGCACCCTGCTGGACGGCTGCATGGCGCTGACGGTCACCTCGCCGCCCTTCCTGGACGTGGTGGATTACGTGGGCGACAACTGGCTGCGCTGCTGGTTCACGGGCCTGGATGCCGAGGCCATCGGCCGCGGCATCAGCGTGCCCCGCACCATCGAAGCCTGGGCCGACACCATGGGCGAAGTCTTCGCGGAGCTGCACCGCCTCACGCGGAAGGGCGGCTTCGTGGCCTTCGAGGTGGGCGAGGTGCGGCGCGGCAAGGTGCGGCTCGACGAGGTGGTGCTGCCCCTGGGCCTGCAGGCCGGCTTCAAGGCCCACGGCATTCTCGTGAACAGCCAGGCCTTCACCAAGACCGCCCACATCTGGGGCGTGGGCAACAACGACAAAGGCACCAACAGCAATCGGGTCGTGCTCTTCGAGCGGGTTTAACCACGTGAACAAGAGGAATGTCAGCGCAGGAAAGCTGAGAAGGCGAAGGAGAGCGGAGAAGGCCTGGATTCCCTTCTCCGCTCTCCAGTGCACCCCTGCTGTCCTCCGCTTCTTGAGCTTTTCGAGAAGCGGCTAGGCCAGGGTGCCATTCGGCTCAAAGCAACGCAACGTGCATGCGGCTATCAAGAAAAAATAGGCATAGAAATTAATTTTTAGGCGTTGACTCGACATCCGGGCGAGCCATGCTGGACTCCCATGCCCGGCAGTCCGGAGCACCCGTTGTCGGCCAGGTTAGGTCCCATCCATCCCGCAACGGACTTTACGAGGCCTTCCATGCCTACCCGCACTGACGAAATCGCCGACGGGATCTTCCGCATCAGCACCTCGGTTCCCATCCCCGCCATCCCCGGCGGGTTCACCTTCAACCAGATCCTCATCCGGGACGCGGCGCCCCTGCTCTTCCACACCGGCCCCCGGCGCCTCTTCGAGGCCACCCGGGCGGCCATCGAAAGGGTGCTGCCGGTCGCCTCGCTGCGCTACCTCGGCTACTCCCATTTCGAAGCCGACGAGTGCGGTGCCATGAATGACTTCCTCGCCCTGGCGCCCGCGGCCGTGCCCCTGTGCGGCCGGGTGAGCGCCATGGTGTCCATGGGGGACGTAGCCGACCGGCCGCCCCGCGCCATGCGCGATGGCGAGGAACTGGACCTGGGGCGGCATCGGATCCAATGGCTGGACACACCCCACGTGCCCCATGGGTGGGATGCCGGGCTGATCTGGGTCGCCACCATCCGCACCCTCCTCTGTGGAGACCTATTCACCCAGCCCGGCGGAGAGCTCCCACCAGTCACCGAAGGCGACATCCTCGGCCCCAGCCAGGCCATGCGCGCGGGCATGGACTACTACTCCTGCCCGGACAAGGCCCGAATCACCCTTGCCCGCCTGGCGGAACTGCGGCCCGAGTTCCTCGCCACCATGCATGGCAGTTCCTTTCGCGGAGATGGTGAGGCCCTGCTGAAGGCCCTCTCGCTGACCATGTCTGAACCGGCGGCCAGCCACTAAACCCAGTTCCACGGCCTTGCTCGGGCCTCCTTCTCTGCTGCCATGCGTGGCCTCCACCCACACGGACTGCACGGGACAGGCCGCCGCCAGGGGGCAGACGCGGCGGTCGCTCACGCAAATATGAGTGGTTGGTCCCATTGGTCAAGATGCCTGGGTCACCTATGGCGCCGTGAAGCGAAAGAGCAGCGCGTCTTCGCCATCCGGGTAGTAGCCGGGGCGCAGGCCGCAGCGCCGCCAGCCGCAGCTGCGGTAGAGCTGGATGGCCGCGGCGTTGGCGGCGCGCACCTCCAGGAACTGGTCCAGCATGCCGGCTTCCGCCAGTTCGCGCTGGCAGGCCTCCAGCAGGCGGCGCCCCAGGCCCTGGCCGCGGTGGGCGGGATCCACCGCGATGCGCAGCAACTCCGCCTCGCCCGCCGCGGGCACGCAGGCCCAGCGCGCGAAAGCCACTTCCGGCAGGAGCCACACCACTTCGTGTTCCGCTGGGTGTTTCCACACCGCGCCAAAAGCCGTGCGATCCAGGCGGGACACCCAGTCCGGGAGCAACGCTCCAGCCTTCATTTGTTTCACAATCTCGGGAAACGCACGCGTTTCCCCAGCACTGGCATTCTGGTTGGAATCGGGACTCTCGATCATCTCGCTACGCCCTTCCGCAGGGCCTCAGAGAGATGTGCCGCCGCCAGGGGGAAGTTCACCGCCGCATCGGTCTCCCGCAGGTAGAAGGGCACCAGGGGCGCTTCTGGGGGACCCTGGGCCACCCGCCGCGCCAGGGCCGCCAGCCCCGCCAGCATGGCCGCACCTTCGTCGGCCAGGCGGATCTGCTGGTTCGGCAGCACCGCCGCCACCTTGGGCGCGAAGGCCTCGGGCGCCCACCAGGCCTCGTTCCCCACGCGCTCTGCCAAAGTGGCCAGCGAATGTTTGGCGGCGGGTTCGGTGGGCCCATCCGCCCAGCGCTGGTGGAAGGCCTCGCCGCGCTGGCCGTCCAGCAGGATCCAGAAGGGTCCCGTCACCCCCACCTGCAGCAGGGCCTCGGCCCGCAGTTCGAAGGCCGAGAAGCCCCAGGTGGGCAGACCCGTGAGGCCCAGGCCCTCCGCCGTGGCCACGCCGATGCGCAGACTGGTGAAACCGCCGGGACCCAGGCAGGCCGCCACGCCGGACAGATCCCGGGGCGTGCCGCCGGCCTCGGCCATGAGGGCGTCCAGGGTGGGGATCAGGGTTTCGCTGTGGCCCCGGCCCACGCCCGCCGCCACCCGCCGCGCCCAGACCCGCTCCCCGTGGATCAGGGCCAGGTGCAGGATTTCC
>JBBQHW010000115.1:0-6235 GCA_038324335.1 Holophagales bacterium | reverse complement strand
GTGCACGTCGCGCCCGGCGTCTTCGATCTGGACACGCGCCTTGAGAACCTGCCCGAGGGCGAGGCCTTTAAGTGGGTCGGTTGGGCCGGCCGTCTGGGCGACAGCGGCCGCCTTCGCGCCCCCCTGGCCTGGGCCAGGGATCACGGCATCCCCCTGGCAGCCTTCCTCATGGGCCCCAAGGGAATCGGCAGCCGGGCCATGCAATCCGCCTGGGGCGGGGCCTTCACCTACGCCGCGCCGGACGACGGTCCCGCCGCCGCACCGGGGCAGTTGCCCCTGGCGACCCTGCGCGCCTGGCGGGCCGCCAAGCTCCACCGCAGCTACGCCCTCTGCGGCGTCATCGGGGAACCGGTGCTGCATTCGCGAGGACCCGCCTTCCACAACCCTCGCTTCCAGAGGGCCTTCAAGGATCTGCTCTACCTGCCGCTCTCCTGTGCCGAGCCTGAGGAGGCCGTGGAGGCCCTGGAGCGCCTCGGCGTGCTGGGCCTCAGCATTACGGCCCCGCTGAAAGTCGCGCTGCCCCAGGCCCTCGGCCTGGCGGGACCCCTGAATACCCTCTGGCGGCGCACGCCCGCAGCACCCTGGCAGGGCGCCAATACGGATGCCGAGGCGCTTGGACAGCAGTTGTCGGATCTGGTTCCCGGTCCCGTGCTGCTGCTGGGGGAGGGCGGTGTGGCCCAGACCAGTCGCGCCAGTCTGATGGACGCGGGGCGGGGCGTGCTTCAGGCTTCCCGCCGTACGCCCGTGAGTGCAGCTGAAGTGGCGGCCTTCGCGCCCGTGGGCGTCATCCAGGCCACCAGCCTGGGCATGGCCGCCGAGGACCCGGCACCCTTTCCGGAGCTGCTGGCCGCGGCCCTGCCCACCGCCCGCTGGGCCCTGGAGTGGATCTACAAGGAGGACACCGCCTTCGCCCTCTGGGCCCAGGAGGCCGGCCTCGCGCTGGTGACCGGGACCACGCTCTTCGAGGCCCAGGCCGAGGCGCAGAGCCGCATGTTCATTGAGGGATGTGGGCTGTAGGTGGTGGATAAGGGGCTGTGGGCTATTGGCTGTGGGCTGTAGGAACTGCTTTCTGGGCGGCCCAGGGGGCCGCGCCGATGGTTGCCTTTGATTCGTTCAGGTTGGCCGGTGCCGAACTCAGTCATTGGGGCGCCGCTTGCGGCGCAGCAGGGATCCTTTCCCAGAGCCCACAGCCTATAGCCCATCCCCACCGCCCATCACGCCTTCAGCCCACCCCCCCAGCCTGCTACCGTTCATTCCATGGATCTCCTGCTGGTCGAGGACAAGGACAGCTTCCGGCGCCTGCTGACCCAGGCCATGGCAGGGTCCGTGTGGACCGTGACGGCGGTGGCGGATCCCCAGGAGGCGCTGCGCGCCCTGGAAGCCGGGCCCTTCCACGTGCTGGTCACGGATCTGCGCCTGCCGGGCATGAGCGGCCTGGAGCTCATCCGCCGCGCCCGTCACCTGCATCCGGGCCTGCGGGTGGTGCTCATGTCCGCCTTCGGCGAGCCCAAGGACATCGTGGAGGCCATGCGGTTGGGGGCGGACGATTTCCTCCCCAAGCCCTTCGACCTGGAGGCCTTCCTCGCTCTGTTGGACCGGTTGCGGGCCCTCGTGGGTGCGCCGCCGCCGGATCCCACGGAACCCTGGGTGGCCCACAGTCCCGCCATGCAGGGGCTGGAGGCCGCCCTGCGACAGGCCGCCGGCTCCCGGCTGCCGGTGTTGTTCCGCGGGGAGCGCGGCGCCGGCAAGGCACGCTGCGCCCGCCGCCTGCATGGGCTGCGGCATCCCACGGCCCCCTACCTGAGCCTGGCCGCCGCCACCCTTGGCCCGGAAGGGCCTGACCTGGCCACGCTTCAACTGCTGCAGGGGGGCAGCCTCTTCCTCGGGGGTCTCGAGCACCTGGCGCCTGCCGCGGCGGCGCCCCTGGCCCGGGCCATGGACAGCCCGGTGGGGCAGGGCCTCGATTGGCTGGCGGGCCTGGATCCCGGCGGCGTTTTGGCACCGGAACTGGCCCAGCGCCTGGGTTCCCTGGAACTCCGCGTGCCGCCCCTGCGGGAGCGGCGGGAGGATCTGTTGGCCCTGGCCCGCCTGCTTCTGGAGCGGGCCGTCCGGCGCGAAGGCCGGGTGGCGCCCTGGCTGGAGCGGTCCGCGGAACGGCAGCTGCTGGAGCATCCCTGGCCGGGCAACGCGCGGGAATTGGAGATGCTGATGGGCCGGACCCTGCTCTTCTCCGAGGGCCACGCCATCCGCACCTTTCCGGATCTCGGCCTGGGCGAGTCGCTGCCCCTCTGCCTTCCATGGCCAGAGGCCGGCAGCCTGGAAGCCATGCTGAAGACCACCACAAGCTCCGTCGAATCCCAGCTGCTGCGGCGGGCCCTGGCCGCGACCGCCGGGGATCTGCCCCGGGCCGCGGAAGGGCTGGGCCTCACGCTGCGCACCCTGGCTCTGCGCTTGCGCGAGCATGGCATCCCTCTGGAAGATGGTGAAATGACGCATCCGCGGAAGGCCCCATGACCCAGGTTCCCCCCATCCTCGTCCCACCGCCGGTGCGGCCGGAAGGCATCCGCCCCGCGGCGTTGGCCGGCCTCACGGCGTTGCAGGCCGTGGTGGTGGGCAAGGAGGCCCAGGTGCGGCGGGCCTTTGCGGCCCTGCTTTCGGGCGGCCACGTGCTCTTGGAGGATCTGCCGGGCGTGGGCAAGACCACCCTGGCCAAGGGCCTCTCCCGCATCCTCGGGGGCTCCTTCCAGCGGGTGCAGGGGACTAATGATTTGCTGCCCTCGGACCTGTTGGGCGTCCACCTCTGGGACGCCCAGGAACAGGCCTTTCGCTTCCAACCTGGCCCGGTCTTTTGCCACGTGCTGCTGCTGGACGAACTTAACCGCATCGGACCCAAGACCCAGAGCGCCATGCTCGAGGCCATGGTGGAGGGCCAGGTCACCCTGGACCGCAGCACCCACCGGCTGCCGGATCCCTTCTTCGTCATCGCCACCCAGAATCCTATGGATCACGCGGGCACCTTCCCGCTGCCCGAAAGCCAGCTGGACCGCTTCGCCTGCACCATCCACCTGGGCTATCCGGACCGGGCGGCGGAACGGCGCATCCTCACCGGCGAGGCGGGTTCCGAGCGGCTGGATACGCTCTCGCCCGTGCTGGATCTGGATGGCTGGCGGCAGGCCCGGGCCGCGGTGCGGGCCGTCAAGGTCGCCGAGGCCGCGCTGGATTACGTCGAACGCATGGTGGCGCTCATCCGCACCGGCGGCGGCTTCTGTTCCACCCGCGCCGCTAAGCACTGGCTGGCGCTGGCCCAGGCCGAGGCCTGGCTGGAAGGCAGGGACTTCATCACGCCGGACGATCTCCAGCGCACCTTGTCTGACACCATGGCCCATCGCGGCAGCCTGGATGACCGGCGCCTGAACCGCGGCGAACGCCGCGAGCACCTTGCCAAGCTCTTGCAGGACCTGCCCGTGGGATGGACCTGATGCAACCGGAGACTGTAGGCCAGCTGGTACAGCAGGCCCGGATGGCTCTGGGGCTCTCCCGGGAAGGACTGGCCCGGGAGCTGAAGCTGCCCCTGCGCCACCTGGAGGCCATCGAGGCCGATGACTGGGCGGCCCTGCCGCCGGGGCGGCCCCGACCCCTGGCCCGGCAGCTGGCCCAACGGCTGGGCGTGGATCTGGACTACCACACCGGTGCGTTCCAGACCGTGCCTGGGGTCCGGGTGATGGATCCCCCGGACCCCCGGCAGGAGCGGCTGGAGCGGGTGGTGATGGGCCTCCTCTCGGTGGCCTCGGTGCTGGTGGTGCTGTGGCTGGTGGTGCCTGGTCCCCGACTGGGTCGCAAGCCCTCCCCCAGCTACCTGGTGGGCCTATCCAAGGCCGCCCTGCCGCCCCCGCCGCCGCCTTCGACGGCGCCCTTTCCGGTGCTCGGCGAACTGCTGCCCGAGGCGCCCCTGAGCGAGCAGGGCATCCTGGTGAGCCTGCGGGCCATGGATGCTTGTGAGGTGCGTCTCGAGCCCCAGCCGGACTCTGGCATACCCCAACTGACGCGGACGCTGCGGGTATCCGAACCCTGGAAGTTGCGGGTGAAGGGGGCCTTCAGCCTCTTCCTCGACAACGCCGGCGTGGTGAATGTCGAGGTGGCGGGCCTGCGCATCCCCCATGGGCAGAGCGTGGGCGAGGCCTGGACGGGCCGCTTCGATGCGGAAGGGCATTGGCTGAAACCGGCCCTGCCGGCCCTGCCGGAGGAGCCGCCGGTGCCCCCGGTGCCCGACGACGAGGAAGAAGGCAAGCCATGAGCCAGCATCCCATCGTCGAACGCTTTCTCCAGGGCGGCCTGGCCGAACCCATGGCCATGGCCCTGGTCGGCGGCAGCCTGCCGGTGCCCACCCTGGACCTGTTGCAGGCCCTGGCGCATGCGGCCAACACCGAGACGCCCTACACCCAGCGCGCACTGGGCTTCCTCCAGACCATGCCGGAATCCATGCTGGCCGGCGTACTCACCGAGGCCATCCATCCGCCCGCGCCCCTGCAGCTGGTGCTCTGCCATCGCAAGGAACTTGCGCTGCTGGAGACGGCGCTCCTGAATCCCTCGCTCACGGCGGCCATCGTGGAGGCCTCGATCCCGAGCCTGCCCGGGGCAGTGCTGGAGATCGTGCTCAACAACCAGGTGCTCTGGATCGAGCGCCCCAGGATTCTCGACCTGCTCGAGGAGCACCCCGAGGGCGAATACGTCATCAAGCGGCGCATCAACGAGTTCCGCTTCGAGGTGCTGCGCCTCATTCCCGAAGAGGTGAAGAAGGATCGCCTGGAGATCATCAGCGAAGTAGAGGCGGGCCGCCTCGACCGCGCCTGGTCCGAACTGCCCCTGCCCAAGGAGAAGTCGAAGGAGGAGGAGGAGGCCGAGGTCGAATCCGAGGAGATGGCCGCCGAGCGCCGCCTGCTGGCCGGGAAGCCCCTGGTGGACGAGACGGGCGTGGAGATCAACCTCACCATCAGCCAACGGGTGGCGAAGCTGCGCACCAACCAGAAGATCATGCTGGCCATCAAGGGCGGCAAGGAGGAGCGGACGCTCCTCATGCGCGAATCCAACCGCCTCATCCAGGTGAACGTGATCCGCAACGGCCGGATCACCGAGGGCGAGGTGGCCTACATCGCCCAGATGCGCACCGTGAACGAGGAGGTGCTGCGGATCATCTCCCAGAACCGCGAATGGATGAAGAAGTACCCCATCACCAAGGCCATGGTCCTCAACCCCCGCACCCCCCTGCCCATCGCCATGAACCAGCTGAAGCGCCTCATCGACGCCGACATGAAGCTCCTCATGAAGGATCGCAACGTGGCCGAGATCCTCCGCCGCGAAGCCAAGCGGATGCTGGAAACGAAGGCGCAGGGGAAGGGCTAGCGTTGAATCAGGCCCGGCTGCGGAACAGTGGCGCGTAGCTGGCCCGGTGGTGGTAGGCGAGGAAGGCGTTTCCCGCCACCAGGAACAGGGCCACTGGGAGGCCCTCCGGGCCCAGGAAGGCATGGATCAGCAGGATGTTCACGATGATGGGCGCGATGAGCACCGTGGCCAGGGGTACGAAGCGGCCGGAGAGGAAGGCCAGGCCGCAGGCGAGTTCGATGATCTTCACGGTGGGCATGAGGTAGACCGAGGCCAGGAGCCCATCGTTGAAAGTCTTCATGGCGCCGGTGAGCGGAGGCGGGGTGATGAGCTTGAATAGGAAGGTGATGGAGGCGAAGAGGAAGAGAAGTCCCATCAGGCAACGGACGATGATGACGGCGATCTTCATGGCGGGCTCCCGGCCGGAAGTTGTTTTGACAACAGGCTACCTGTCTGCGGCCGCCCCCGCAGCACCCTATTTCATCTCCAACTTCAACTTGATCTCCGCGCCCGCGACCAGGGACCGGCCCTCGGCATCC
Source organism: Holophagales bacterium (assembly GCA_038324335.1). Classification (GTDB taxonomy): domain Bacteria; phylum Acidobacteriota; class Holophagae; order Holophagales; family Holophagaceae; genus Geothrix. The sequence continues at coordinate 317 of JBBQHW010000115.1, read as the reverse complement.
TCCTTGAGCGGGATGAAATCGTACTCGCCGATGCCCTGGAGGTTAAGGAAAGTGGCCGAGGTCTGTCCGGCATTGGTAATCAGGTGCGGGCGCAGCGGCGGAATGGAATACATCTCGCTCGGCCCCAGTTCCACCTGCTCTTCGGGCGCCCGCAGGAAAATCCGGATACGGCCTTCCACGACGTAGAAGGCGTCCTGGATGTGGTTGTGATAGTGCCAGGGCACGCTCTGGGTGGGCGAGATCCGCAGCTCATTGATGCGGAAGCCCGGCCGCCCCGCATGGGTGGTCTTGAACTCGACCTCGTAGTTCGGGGCTGG
>JBBQHW010000114.1:0-6353 GCA_038324335.1 Holophagales bacterium | reverse complement strand
GGCGACGGTGCCACGGCCTTCCTGGAAATGGCCGCGGCCTCCGGCCTGCCCCTGGTGCCGAAGGAGCAGCGGGATCCACGCATCACCAGCACCTTTGGCACCGGCGAATTGATGAAGACCGCCCTCGATGCCGGGTTGCGCAAGCTCGTCATCGGCATCGGCGGCAGCGCCACCAACGACGGCGGCACGGGCATGGCCCGGGCCCTGGGCGCGCGCTTTCTGGATGCCGAGGATCGCGATCTGCCTGAGGGCGGTGCCGCCCTGGCCCGCCTGGCCCGCATCGACCTGGCGGGCCTGGATCCGCGCCTTCTCGAAGCCTCCATTCTGGTGGCCTGCGACGTGGACAACCCACTCTGCGGCCCGCGCGGTGCCTCCGCCGTGTACGGTCCCCAGAAGGGCGCCACGCCGGACATGGTTCAGGAACTGGATGCTGCCCTTGGTGTTTTCGCGGGCATCGCCACCACCGCCACGGGCCGCGATGTGGCCCTGCTCTCCGGGGCTGGTGCCGCGGGCGGCTTGGGAGCAGGCCTCCTCTTCTTCACGCCGGCCCGTCTGCGGCCCGGCGTCGCCATCGTGCTGGAGACCACGGGTTTTGAAACCCTGGCCGAAGGCGCGGATCTGATCCTCACCGGCGAGGGCCGGACGGACTTCCAGACGGCCATGGGCAAGGCGCCGGTGGGCGTGGCTGCCGTGGCCAAGCGCCATGGCGTGCCGGTGGTTTGCCTTTCGGGCGGCCTGGGCGATGGCGCGGACGACGTGCTGGCCCACGGCATCGACGCCCTGGCTGCCACCGTGCCCCAGCCCATGACCCTGGAGACCTGCATGGCCCAGGGCGCCGTGCTGGTAGAGGCCGCCGCGGCCCGAACCTGCCGGCTGCTGAAAGTAGGCATGTCCCTACAGTGATTTCAGGGGAAGAATGAAGGCACCTGACCGCCCCGTGGCGGACTCGGAGGCCTGCCATGTCGACCACCCTCGAATTCCGGAAAGGGATTCTGGCGGAGTACCCGGATGTCTTCACGCCGGAAGTGCTCCTGGCCCTGGAGGCGCTGGCACCGCTCAACGAGCGCCGCCGGGTGCGCATGGCGGCCCGGACCGCCTTGCGCAAGCACCGCCACGAGAAGGGCGAACGCATCGCCTTCCTGGATCCCGCCACGCGGATCCCGGGCACCCAGATCACCGTGGCCGATGCCCGCGGCGGCAACTTCGATGGCGCGGTGATCCCGCCCGACCTCACCCGCCAGTGGATCCAGGGCACGGGCCCCGCCACCAAGCCCCGCGCCGACCTGCGCTCCGGCATCCGCAACGCGGCCTACGCGCTGCTCTCGGGCGCCGATGGCTGGATGTTCGATGGAGAGGACGCCCTGGGCCAGGTGGACACCATGTCGCTGGACAACCACCGCAACCTCAAGCTGGCCATCGATCGTGATCCCGTTTTCCTGGAGGTGGCCGAGGAGGTCGCCGGGGAGATGAACGCCTGGGCGGCAGGCTTCCTGGGCCATCCGATCATCGCCGACTGGCGCCAGCAGCTGGACTTCACCACGGTGATCTACCGTTGCCGGGGCCTCCACCTGGACGACCGGCACATCCGCATTCATGGCCAGGGCTTCTCCGCCTCCATCGCGGACATGGTGACGTTCGTGGTGAACAACCAGGAGCGGCTCCGCGCCGCGGGGCGCAGCCTGGTGCTCTACCTGCCCAAGATCCAGACTGCCGAGGACGCCGCCCTCTGGAACGCCATCATTCTGGCCCTGGAAGGCCACCTGGGCCTGGCCGTGGGCACCATCAAGTGCTACGTGCTGGTGGAGCAGTTGGAGGAGTGCTTCCAGCTCATGGAGATCCGGGCCGCCCTGGCGCCGCATTTCGTGGGTTTCAACACCGGCCGCTGGGACTACATCAACAGCGTGTCGGACGCCCTGGCCTGGGACAAGGCTTTCGTGAACCCCAACATCCAGGTCATCACCATGACCTACGGCTACATGCGGACCTACGAGGACCGCGTGCGCCGGGCCATGAACACGCCGGATCGCAACGGCCGCTGCGCCCTGTGGCAGGGCGGCATGGAACCCAACATCCCCGTGGGCAGCGCGGCCGGCGTGGCCGCGAGCATGGCCCGCGCGGTGGCCGGCGCCGAGCGCGAGCAGCGCGAGGGGGCCTCGGGCAAATGGGTGGCCCACTGGAAGATGGTGCATATCGTCCGGCCCGTCTGGGAGAAGGTGGGCCAGGCCAACCAGGCGGGACGCGCCTTTCCGGCGCTCACCTACACACCCGAGGATGCGGCGGGCCTCATGCAACTGGAACCGGCCCCCCGCACCATCGCGGGTGCCCGGGACCTGCTCTCCGTGGCTCTCCAGTACGGCAATGCCTTCCTGCGCGGCTTCCAGGCTGCGGCCCTGAAGCCCGCAGACTTCTTCGGCAATGACGACGTGCTCTACCTCATGGAGGACATGGCCACGGGCGAGATCCGGCTGTCCATCCTCTGGGAGTGGATCCACAAGGGCGCCACCCTCACCGAGGCCGATGCTGCCACCGGCTGCGCGGTCGGGGATGCCTTCACGCCCGCCCTCTTCGCTCGCCTGCTGGAAGAGGAATACGCCAAGCTGCGCGAGGCGCGCAATCGCGACGTCCACGACGACTCCAAGGACACGACGCTGCCCATCGCCCGGGCCATCGTCCGGACCTACGTCCAGAGCGTCACCAAGGCTCCCTGGTACGTGGACCTGCTGAACCTCAACCTGGGCGTGGCCAGCCTGGCCGAGGCCGAGCGGCGCATCGTCCGGTTCCTCACGGTCTTCAAGAAAGACGGCACTCGGATCACGGAGAACCTGGACTTCTGAGGGGCGCCTTACCGCAGGTGTAATATGGAAGGTGACTCCCCGGTCCCCTTCGGGAATCCGGGAGCGGTGAGGTCCGGCTACCCGACGGTGCCCCGGGCCAGACGACCCGCTACCAGACTGCAATCCTCAGCGATTTTCCATCGGACCTGGTCAGCTTCCAAGGGGCTGACACCGTCATCACCTCGCTGGACCTGGTCGACGGCCAGAATGCCTATTGCTTCCAGGCCATCAAGACCGCCGTCACGGATGCCTACAGCTTCAGTTCGGCCACCTTGCCGGTGAGTGCGCTCCAGGCCACATCGAAATGGCTTCCTGCCCGCTCCATTCTGATGGAAAACATCCATTACCTGGTGGCCCTAGACTTCATAAAACAAATCAAGTAAATAAGTTGGGTAATGGTCCGGAACCTGCTGAAAGACGCGGCAGATGAGGTTGATCGTCAGCCTCGTACGCGTGTGTTCCTCAAATCGGGAAAGGAAACGGTCATGAGCGAGTTGAAGACCCTCAGCAAGGATCCCATCTGCGGGATGGAAGTGGACGAGGCTACGGCCCTGAAGTCCCTGCGGGATGGCAAGGCCTTCTATTTCTGCAGTGAACAGTGCCAGCAGAAGTTCGAGACCCGGATCGCCGGTGACACCCAGACCTGCTGCGGATGAGGCTCGCGCGTTCCCAATGAACGGGAAGGGCCGCACGGCCCAGCCCCGGTTCTCTTGATGCTCTAAGCTTTCCCCAATTCGACGGCGAAGGCGTCGAGCGCCCGGTAGTAAGGGTCAACGCTGGGGATGTAGTGGCGCTCGCCGGCGGCGTGGGGGCCGATGCCGGTCTGGCCCCAGACCACGGCCTGGCCGCCGGGCGCGAAGCGCGCGGAAGTGCCCGCGCCCTTGCGGCCGAGGCGCACGTCCCCGCCCGCGGCGGTGATGCCCGCCAGCAGGGCCTTGAGGAAGGGGTTCTCGGAATCACAGATCACGCCGGGCTCCCAGGCGGAAGGCAGGAATTCCAGCTGCTGTTCGGCGGTCAGGGCCTCGATCTCGGCGCGCAGCGTCGAGACGTCATCCTGGGGGATGGGGCGGATCTCCACACCTAGGGAGCCCCGATCGGGCGTGATGTTGTAGATGCCGGGCGTGCCCACCTGGATGTAGGCGAAGCGGGCCAGGGACTGCCAGCCGTCGGCGGACTTCAAGGTGAGGTGCCTGCCGAACAGCTCGCGCAGGGCTTCCCGGGCGCTGAGCAGCCGCTCGGTCAGATCGCTGCCGCCCGCCAGGCCGCTGTGGCCGCGGGTGCCGTGGGCCACCAGTTCGAAGCGCAGCACGCCGCGGTTCTGGGTGCAAACTTCGCCCCAGAGTTCGGTGCCCTTTTCGCCGGTGCGCTCGCCCGCGATGAAGAAGGACGGTGCGTAATCCCAATCCGACTTCAGCTCTTTCAGCACGTGGGGCGTGCCCATGGGCTCCAGCTCGCCATTCTCCTCGTTGCCCACCAGCAGCAGGTTTACGGGAGGGTAGGGCGCGCCCTTCTTGAGGGTGTCCTTCATCCATACCAGGTAGGTGGAGACCACGGTCTTCATGTCCGCGGCGCCCCGGCCCCAGAGGTAGTCGCCCTCGATTTTTGGCTCGAACTGGCTGTCATCGGGCTCCGGTTCCACCACGTCGAAGTGGCCGCACAGCATAACCGGCGCCTTCTCGCCGCCGGGGAAGTGGGCCAGGATGGCGGGGAAGGGGCCCTGGTTGAAGGTGCGCACCGGCACGCCGTGGTTGCGCAGGTAGTCGTAGATGAAGGTGGCGGCGCGGTGCACTTCGGGCAGCCGCTCCTCGGGGCAGGCGGTGACGCTGGGGATGCGGACGAGGCGCTGGGAGAGGGCCAGCACCTCGGTGGTCTTGTCCGGATACTCCGCGTCCACGATGGTTTCGCGCCGGGGCCGGAAGCGGATCGGGGCCTGGGGATCGAGATGCACTTCTTCCCGGGCATGCTCCACGAAATCGCGCAGCTTGCCCTCTTCCCCCCCCAGATCCGCGAGGTGGGCCGTGATGGTCTCCACGTCGTTGCGCACCTGGGATTTGCGCGCCTCGGCCAGTTCCACCATCAGGTCGGGCGGCACGATGTCCGAACTGCCCAGCTTGGCCTTCAGGCGCTGGCGGATCTTCTCGGCGGTGCTGGGGGCGCCTGCGGCGAGCTCGAGCAAGGGCTGGAGGTCCTCCCACATCCCCAGAGCCTCCGCGAGGGGACGCAGCTCCTGCAAGGTCCAGCTCAGGAAGGCGCGCAGGGTGATGGGCTTGGCCGTGAGGGGATCCTCGATGACGGCGCGCAGGCCCTCCCTGGCGGCCAGCTCCTCGTTGCGGCGGGCGCGGTTGATGTCCTCGTTGTCGTAGCGGAAGCCCCGGGCGAAGTCGGCATCGGCGTAGAATCGCAGCAGCAGCAGGTGCTTGAGGCTGAGGTTGGCGACATCGAGCGCCAGGTCGTGACAGGGATCGTCCGTGCGCACTTCCACGCGGGCCATGGGCAGGTCGATGCGGGCGAAGAGGTTCTGCCGCTCGATCTGGGCGGCCATGTCCTCCACGTTGCGCGTCTCGCCGGCGGCAAAGAGGCCCCGGGCATAGATGTCGTGCAGCTGGTCGCTGGTGACCTGGATGAGGCGCTCCACCGGCTCCGCCTGGGAGCGCGCACGCACGGGGATCCAGTTGTTGTTGCCGAAGCGCACGCCGCGCCGCACCAGGTCGTAGGACAGGCGCAGGTAGTCCGAGTGGCTGCGGTTCAGGTCGGGCACGTCCAGGGCCGGCGGGTTCGGGAAGGTGAGGTTCCGCACGGACTCGAAGGGCGTGAGCCGCACGACGGCCTTGCCCTTTTCTTCCGAAGCCTGCAGGGGCGTGCTGGCGCTGCAGGCGATGAAGAGCGAGGCGAAGGCGCGCATGAGCCGTGTGCCAGTGATGTAGACCTGGTTTTTGTAGTCGTCCAGGTGGGTGTCGCCGCGCTCGCTGGGGGGCAGGTGCATGAAATCCCAGGCCAGCATGGGCTCGGGCAGGCTCAGGTTCGAGTGGGTGCCGGCGGTGGCCAGCTCGGTGCCGTACATCTCGACGCAGCGCTGGAGGTAGCGGCGCTTGGCCAGGTGCCAGGACATGGGTACGCAGTCAGGGCCGATCTCGGGCAGCACGAGCAGGTTGCCATGCCAGTAGTGGAGGGGTTCTCCGAAGCTCTGGCCGGCCTTGGCCAGGGCGTTGATGAGGGCCGCCTCCAGCAGGCGCCCTTCGTACACGGCACCCTTGGGCGTGTGGTAGGGCCGCGTGACCCACTCGATCATCCAGTGGAAGACTTCCAGCTGGTGGTACTCCTCCGTCCAGGGCGACAGCACCTTGGTGCGCAGGTGGTCCACGAAGGACATGCGATCGGGGCCGGTGCCCACGGTGAGCAGGGGACGGAACTGCGGATCCACCAGGTTCCACTCCAGCTCCAGGCCGCAGAGGCCGCCCGAAGGCCGCGTCTCCAGCGCAGTCTGGCGGGCCAGCTGGAACTTCTCGACGAAGGCGTTCA
>JBBQHW010000113.1:0-6405 GCA_038324335.1 Holophagales bacterium | reverse complement strand
ACCGTCCCTGGTGGTCTTCACCGAGCGGGAGATCTTCGGCCGCAAGGTGGCCCAGTCCGCCCCGAAGAAATCCCGCAGCTCCGCCTTCCTCTCGGACCTGCGGGATCTGAAGCCCGGCGATCGCGTGGTGCACCTGGATCACGGCATCGGCGAGTTCCTGGGCTTCGCCACCCTTACCGTCGGTGGCGAGGAACAGGAAGTCCTGCAGCTGCGCTACGCGGACGGCGGCCAGCTCAACGTGAGCATCGAACGGGCCGACCTCATGCAGCGCTACACCGGCGCCGAGGGCCACCGGCCACCCCTGGACAAGCTGGGCGGCGCCTCCTGGGCCAAGGTCAAGCGGCGGGCCAAGAAGGCCATCCGCGACATGGCCGACGAGCTGCTGAAGCTCTACGCCCAGCGCAAGCTGGAGAAGGGCCACGCCTACCCGCCGGACGGGCCGGACATGGCGGCCTTCGATGCCAGCTTCCCCTTCACGCCCACGCCCGACCAGATCGAGGCCATCGAGGCGGTGAAGGCCGACCTGGAATCGCCCCGGCCCATGGACCGCCTGCTGGTGGGCGACGTGGGTTTCGGCAAGACAGAAGTGGCCATGCGCGCCGCCGCCAAGGTGGCCCTGGAAGGCCGGCAAGTGGCCGTGCTCTGCCCCACGACCGTACTCTGCTTCCAGCATTTCCGGACCTTCAAGGAGCGCTTCGCGGGCTTTCCCATCCGCATCGAGATGCTGAACCGCTTCGTGGCTCCCGACGACCAGAAGCGCATCCTCCAGGACGTGGCCGACGGCAAGGTGGAGATCGTCCTGGGCACCCACCTGATGCTGGGGGCCAAGGTGAAGTTCGCGGACCTGGGCCTGGTGGTCATCGACGAGGAGCAGCGCTTCGGCGTGGGGCACAAGGAGAAGCTGAAGAAGCTGCGCCTCAACGTGGACCAGCTGGCGCTTTCCGCCACGCCCATTCCCCGCACCCTGCACATGAGCCTCACGGGGCTGCGCGAGATCAGCCTCATCGAGACGCCGCCCAAGGACCGGTTAGCCATCGAAACGGTGGTGGCGCCCTGGAGCGACGAGCTGGTGCAGACCGCCATCCAGTTCGAAATGCGGCGGGGCGGTCAGGTGTACCTGGTGCACAACCGCGTGGAATCCATCGTCTCCATCGCCGCCCGGGTGCGCGAGCTGGTGCCGGACGCCCGCGTGGCCGTGGGCCATGGACAGCTCAGCGACGAGGGCCTGGAGCAGGCCATGCTGGGTTTCATGGAAGGCCGCATCGATGTGCTGGTGGCCACCACCATCGTGGAGAACGGTCTCGACGTGCCCAACGCCAACACGCTCATCGTCCATCGCGCCGATGCCTTCGGCCTCAGTCAGCTCTACCAGCTGCGGGGACGCGTGGGGCGCAGCGACGTGCCCGCCTACGCCTACCTGCTCATCCCGCCCAAGCACGAGATCAGTGAGGAAGCCCGCAAGCGGCTGCAGGCCCTGGAGGATTTCTCGGAGCTGGGCTCGGGTTTCCGCATCGCCGCCATGGATCTGGAATTGCGGGGCGCCGGTAACCTGCTGGGCGGTGAGCAGTCCGGCCACATCCACGACATTGGCTTCGAGCTCTACGTGAAGCTGCTGGAGGAGACCCTCCAGGAACTGCAGGGCCAGCCCAGCGGCAGCTTCGAGGTCAAGGTGGATGGCCTGGTGCCCGGCGCCCAGCTGGGCCGGCGCTGGATCGACCAGGCCAGCGAACGCCTGGTGGCCTACAAGCGCATCTCGCGGTTGCGGGACGAGAAGGACCTGGAACTCTACCGGCTGGATCTGGAGGACCGCTTCGGCCGCATCGCCGACGACGATTCGGAGACGATCCGCTTCTTCGAACTGCTCAAGGTGAAGCTGCGGGCCCAAGCCCTGGCCGTCTCCGAAGTGGCCGTGGACAAGGGCATGCTGAAGTTCCGCCTGAGCCCCCAGACGCCCCTGGAGCCCGCCAAGCTCATGGCCTGGGTGGGCCGCACCAAGGGCGCCAGCCTCAGCCCCGACGGCGCCCTGCGCCTGCCCCTGCTCGGCACTGAGGACGGCCCCCTGCTCCAGGCCCAGCGCGTGCTGGCGGAGTGGGCGGGGCTCTAGCCTCTCATTGGGGGTGCTTCGCCATGGCGTCGTTGAAGCCCTGGAAGATCTCCTCGTCCTTGCCGGTCTGGGCGGCGAAGCGCAGGCGCTTCACGTTCTCCACGCAAATTTCGGTGGCGTGGGGCAGGGTCTTGAGGATGTGCATGACTTCCGTGATGAAGGTGCCCAGGGGCATGGCACGAGGGTCCTCAGCGCCGCTCATGAGGTCCGTGGCCACGTAGGGTGGGATCAGTTCCAGCACCTCCGTGGGCGTCCCCTTGAGCTGGTAGCGGAGGGACTGGGTGTAGGAGTGCAGGGCGGCCTTGGTGGCGCAGTAGGTGGGCGTCAGGGCCAGGGGCACGAAGGCCAGCCCCGACGACACGTTCATGATCGTGGAGCGGGGCTGCCGACGAAGCAGGGGCAGCAGGGCCGCCGTGAGGCGAAAGGGCCCCAGGAGGTTGGTGGCGACGATGGCTTCCATGTCCGCGAGGTCATCGGGCTGGGCCAGGAGGTTCTCGGCGCGCATGATGCCCGCGTTGTTGATGAGGACGTTGAGGGCTGGGAAGTCCGCCCCGAGCTTCGTCGCGAAGGAGCGGGTGGCGGCCGGATTCTGGAGGTCGACGACGTAGGAGACCATGCCCGGGTGGGCCTTGGTGGTCTCGTCCAGGGCCTGCTTCCGCCGGCCGGCGATGATCACCTGGTTGCCCAGGGCATGGAAGGCCTCGGCCAGCCCCCGCCCGATGCCGGTGCCGCCGCCAGTGATGAGGATGGTGTTGTCCCTGGTTTTCATGGCGGTCCCCTGGGTTGGGCCGTTGCGTTTGGGCAAAGGCCGCTGCCGCTGGGGATCTTCTCATGGAGCTCCCGGGGCGGAGGGGGGAAAACCGGGAGAGGACCGGCCGGGATTCAGCCGTTCCCCATTCCCAACCGAAAGATCAACATGGCCCAGGGACGGCTCGGCAGCATCTGGAACGGCCACCGCCCGGCGGTGGTGGCGGGGCTGTGCTTCCTGGTGGCAGGCGGGCTGGGCTTCGCGACGGCCCACTACGGTGGCAGCGGCGACTTCGAGCCCGTGGGCCTGGCCACCGCCAGCCGCACGCTGAATTCGATCATGGCGGTGGTGATGACCAGCATTGCGCTGATCCTGCCCCTCACGTCGAACCTCTACACGCCGCGGCTGGTGAAGCTGTACGTCACGCACCCGCTGATCGTGGGCGGGCTGTCCGTGTTCATCGTCGGCAACCTCCTGGTGATGTCCCTGCACTTCTTCCCGCCCGGGCACGCCTTCGTCCGCTTCGGCATCTGGGCCGTGGCCTGCATCTACCTGGTGGTGCTCGCGGGGATCCTGCCCTACCTGTTCGGCATCAGCCGCTTCCTGCGGCCCAGCTATTTCATGCCCATGCTCACCCGGAAGGGCCTACGCAGCCTTCAGGAACTGGGCCGGGGCCGGCGCGTGGAGGCCCACAAAGACGAGCTCTTCGAGACCATCGACGTGGTGACCAACGTGGCCCTCACGGGCATGACCCGAGGCGACCGGCAGCTGGTCCTGCTTGCCCTAAAGGCCTTGCACGCTCTGCTCACCGGCATCATCGGCTGCGCGGGCCAGAAGGCTTCCGATTGGCGCCGGACCCGGCCCTGGTTTGTCCCGGGACTGGCCAAGGAGGGCCAGGACTACCTCGTCCGGGAACGGGTGTGGCCGGAGGCCTACGTGCTGGCGCAGACCCTCAAGGTGGCCGAGGTGGCCTCCCGGAAGCAGCACGAGCTGCTGTCGGAACTGGCGGGGCAGCTGGTGGACACGGCCCGGCTGGCCTGCGCGGTCCACACGGCCGCGGTGATCGAGCTCCACGTCATGACCTTCAACACCCTGTTGCGGGAGGCCCTGGAGGAGAAAGACCTCCGGCGCTTCCAGAACCTCTCATACCACTACCGGCTGCTCATCGAAGCCTTCCACCCCGACCCCGACCGGATGCACGACGCGGTCCACCACCTCATGCACTACGCCCATCTCGCCGCCCGGCAGGGGCTGCAATTCGCCTTTGAAACCGTGGTGTACGACCTGGGTGGGCTGGTGCTGAGCCTCGGACAACAGGACCAGGGGGCGGCCGTGGAATTGATCCAGGCCTGGGCCGGGCCCGTCTGGCAGGAGGCCATTGGCCAGGACAGCCTCATGAAGAAGGTCGGCTGGCGCACCCTGCTCCGCGCTTACTGGGAGGCCCGGGTGCTGGGTCTGAAGGAGGCGGCCGACGCCATCTACTGGCGCTTCCTCACGGACGAGGCCATCCACCGGGAACAGCTGGAACTGCTGTTAGAGGACAACCGGGAACTGCACTACGAATTCAACGACCGGCTCATGCGCTTCGCCCATCTGTCCCCGGCGGCGGCGGCCGAAGCCCAGGCCTTCCTGGAACAGTGGTAGGCCGTTGGCCGGTGGGGGCCCCCCGTTCGCCGATCCCCGTGGAAGACGGCCTCGCCGAGGACTAGCTTGGAACCATCCCCCGGGGGTTCCCATGTTGTCCTACCTGTTGTCCGAAGCTTTCGCCCTGCTCCACGTGGTTCAGGGGGTGGCCCTGTTCCTGCTCATGGCCTGCCTGGCGCCGGTCAGCCTGAACGGCGCCGAGCCCAACTCTGAGCCGCGGATCGTCGCCCTGCATGGTTTCGAGGCCGTCGAGGTCGGCCAGCAGGGCTTCACCCTGCCGCGGGCCATGAAGGTCCACATCTACGCCCGGGGGGCGGGCCTGCAGCGGCTGATCCACGGCTCCGGCGATGAGCCGCTCTTCGCCTACGGGTGGCTCCTGAACGCCACGACCCGCGAGGTGGTCTGGCAGATGGATGGTTCCAACACGAAACGGGATTGGGAGTACCGCATCGCCGATCAGTACCTGGACCTGCCCGCGGGCAGCTACGAGGCTTATTTCTCCAATCATGGCTTCGGCCAGAGCCTGCTCTTCGCCATGTGGAACCGGAACATCGACCGGCGCTCCCTGCCTCGGGTCGGCGAGGGGCGCTCCCAAGGCTTCCTGGGTGCCCTCGGCGCGGACGAGGCCAGCCTGCTGCGCCATTGGCGCGAGCAGGTGGGGAACTATGGCCTGGAGATCTATCTCCCAGGCGCGCAACCCTCGGAGGTAACCAACTTCGAAGCGCCCCTGCGCTGGAAGAACATCGTCGTGGCCCTGGCCGCCACCACGGACAATGGCCACTGGACCCAGGCTTTCCACCTGCGGAAGGCCGTGGCGCTCCACGTCTATGCGGAAGGCGAGGGCAGTGGCCGGACCCTGCACGATTTCGGCTGGATCACGGATGCGCACAGTCGCGCGCGGGTCTGGGAGATGACCATGGACAAGGCCCAGTACGCCGGCGGCGCCCGTAAGAACCGCCGCCAGGTGGAGACGATCCAGCTGCCCGCCGGGGACTACGAGGCCACTTTCGTGACGGATGACAGCCACTCCCCCGCGGACTGGAATGCCGCGCCTCCCTGCGATCCCGGGCTGTATGGCCTGACCCTGGCCCTGCCCTCGGATGCTGACCTGGCGGCCTTCTCGCTCGCGCAGCCCCTGGCCAGCCCCGTCATCGCGGAGCTGGTGCGGGTGGGCAACGACCAGGATCGCCGCGCCGCCTTCACCCTCGCCACGACCCAGTCCCTCCGCGTCTATGCCATCGCCGAGGGAGACAGCAACGACATGGCAGACATGGCCTGGATCGAGGACGCCGCTGGCAAGCATGTCTGGACCATGGACCGTGCCCGCACCCACCCGGCCGGCGGTGCCGCGAAGAACCGCCTCATCGATGAAGTCATCAGCCTGCCCAAGGGCGCCTACACCCTGCGCTTCACGACCGACGACAGCCACGCCTACGGCCATTGGAACGACGATGCGCCCTGGGATCCGGAGCACTACGGAATCACGGTCTACGCGGCGAAGTGAACACGAAATGTAGCCACAGAGGGCGCACAAGGAAAGCAAAAGCAACAGCAATTAGCCACCGATGCACACCGATGAACACCGATGAAAAGCTGATAAAGAAAAGTGCGCAGGTGAGGGGTGGGATCGTCTCAGCCAGGCACGTGCGCGTACCGTAAGGCCCTTATTCCTTTATTGCATTTTCATTCTTTTTATCGGTGTGAATCCCCCCGACAACGCATGCGTTGTCGGGGATCTTACGTGGTGTTCATCGGTGGTTAGAAACTTTTCCTGATTAGCGGCTTGCCTCCGCTCCAAACGAAGGGCTGTGTTTGGTGAGGGCTGTTGGTGGCGATGGCTGACGGGGGAATGGACAGGATTTGACCACTGCCTGGTTGCACCCTTGGGCTGGCTTCTGCGGCCCAGGAG
>JBBQHW010000112.1:0-6421 GCA_038324335.1 Holophagales bacterium | reverse complement strand
CATCGAGTACCGGCGGGCGTGGACGATGCCGCCCGCGTCAAGGCGGGCTTTTTGGCCGCCGTGGCGAAGGGCACCGAGCAGGTGGCCCTGGTCTCCCGCGAGAAGGCCACGGAACTGCTCGGTACCATGCTGGGCGGCTTCAATGTGAAGCCGCTGGTGGATCTGTTGGAAGATCCCCAGGTGGGCGCCCTGGCCGCCGATGCTCTGAAGAAGACCCTGCTCGTCTTCGACGCCTTCAACGAGGTGAAGGCCAAGGCTGATGCGGGCAACAAGAATGCAAAGTCCGTGCTGAACTCCTGGGCCGAGGCCGAGTGGTTCACCAGCCGCCCCGAAGTGCCCCAGACCCTCACCCTCACCGTGTTCAAAGTCACCGGCGAGACCAACACCGATGACCTCTCCCCGGCCCCGGATGCCTGGAGCCGCCCCGACATCCCGCTGCACGCCGTGGCCATGCTCAAGAACGCCCGGCCCGGCATCCTGCCCGATGATCCCGGCAAGGTGGGCCCCCTCAAGCTCCTGGAGACGCTCAAGGCCAAGGGCCACCTCATTGCCTACGTGGGCGACGTGGTGGGCACGGGGTCCAGCCGCAAGTCCGCCACCAACTCGGTGCTCTGGTTCACGGGCGAGGACATCCCCTTCGTGCCCAACAAGCGCTTCGGCGGTGTCTGCCTGGGCGCCAAGATCGCCCCCATCTTCTACAACACCATGGAGGATGCCGGCGCGCTGCCCATCGAACTGGACGTCAACGGCATGGACATGGGCGACGTCATCGAGCTGCGCCCCTACGAAGGCAAGGCCCTCAAGAACGGCCAGGTCATCGCCGAGTTCCATGTGAAATCCGACGTCATCTTCGACGAGGTCCGCGCCGGGGGCCGCATTCCGCTCATCGTGGGGCGCGGCCTCACCGCCCGGGCCCGCAAGGCCCTGGGCCTGCCCGAGTCCACGATCTTCCGCCTGCCCGCCATCCCCAAAGACACCGGCAGGGGCTACTCCCTGGCCCAGAAGATGGTTGGCAAAGCCTGTGGTGTGGCCGGCATCCGCCCCGGCACCTACTGCGAGCCCCATATGACCACCGTGGGTTCCCAGGACACCACGGGACCCATGACCCGCGACGAGCTGAAGGACCTGGCCTGCCTGCAATTTTCCGCCGACATGGTGATGCAGTCCTTCTGCCACACGGCGCCTTATCCCAAGCCCGTGGACGTGTTGACCCATCGCGAACTACCGCCCTTCATCACGCATCGCGGCGGCGTCTCCCTCAAGGTGGGCGACGGCGTCATCCACTCCTGGCTGAACCGCCTCCTGCTGCCCGACACCGTGGGCACCGGCGGCGACTCCCACACCCGCTTCCCCATCGGCATCTCCTTCCCGGCCGGTTCCGGCCTGGTGGCCTTCGCCGCCGCCACCGGCGTCATGCCTCTGGACATGCCGGAATCCGTGCTGGTGCGCTTCAAGGGCGAGTTGCAGCCCGGCGTCACGCTGCGCGACCTGGTGAACGCCATCCCCTACTACGCCATCCAGCAGGGCCTGCTCACCGTGGAGAAGAAGGGCAAGAAGAACGTCTTCAGCGGCCGCATCCTGGAGATCGAAGGCCTGCCCAAGCTCAAGGTGGAACAGGCTTTCGAGCTGTCCGACGCGTCCGCCGAGCGCTCCGCCGCGGGCTGCACTGTGCGCCTGGACAAGGAACCGATCATCGAATACATGACGTCCAACATCACGCTCATGAAGTGGATGATCGCCAACGGCTACGAGCACCGCCAGACCCTGGAGAACCGCATCCACGCCATGCAGGCCTGGATCGCCAAGCCCGAGCTGCTGGCGCCGGATGCGGATGCGGAGTATGCCGCCGTCATCGAGATCAACCTCGCGGATGTAAAGGAACCCCTGTTGGCCTGTCCCAACGATCCCGACGACATCAAGCCCCTGTCCGTGGTGGCCGGCGTCGCCATCGACGAAGTGTTCATCGGCTCCTGCATGACCAACATCGGCCACTTCCGCGCCGCCGGGAAGCTCCTGGACGGCAAGACCGACCTCCCCACCCGCCTCTGGATCGCCCCGCCCACCAAGATGGACGAGTACGTGCTCACCCAGGAGGGCTACTACGGCATCCTGGGCCGCACCGGCGCCCGCCTGGAGATGCCCGGCTGCTCGCTCTGCATGGGCAACCAGGCCCAGATCCGCAAGGGCAGCACGGCCGTGTCCACCTCCACCCGCAACTTCCCCAACCGGCTGGGCATCGATACCCAGGTCTACCTGGCCTCCGCCGAGTTGGCCGCCGTCTGCGCCCTGCTGGGCAGGATCCCCACGGTGCCCGAGTATCTGGCCCAGGTCGGCGTGGTGGCCGCGAAGGAGAAGGACATCTACCGCTACATGAACTTCGACCAGATCCCGGATTTCCGCGAAGTGGCGGATACCGTTCAGGTCTAATGAAGTCGCCACAGATGAACACTGATTAACACAGATAAAGCGGAATCAATCCGTGTTCATCTGTGTTCATCAGTGGCAAATTAATTCTTTTGTGCTAGTCTCTTGAGTTCTTACACCACCTTTCGGGGGGTTCCCATGGGGATCTTTGAGGGCCACATTCGCGTGCACAAGGGCGACCGCTTCGCCCTGGTGGCCTCGCGCTGGAACGATTTCATCGTTGAACGCCTCATCGATGGCGCGAAGGACTGCATCCTCCGCCACGGCGGCAGCGAGGAGCAAATGGACCTCATCCGCGTCCCTGGGAGCTTCGAACTGCCCCAGGCGGCCAAGCTCGCCGCCCAGAGCGGGAAGTACGCCGGCATCATCGTGCTGGGTTCGGTGATCCGCGGGGGCACGCCCCACTTCGACATGATCGCCGCGGAGGTCACCAAGGGCGCCGCCCAGGTGGCCCTGGACACGGGCCTGCCCCTGGCCTTCGGCGTCCTCACCACGGACAGCGTGGAACAGGCCATCGACCGCGCCGGCGCCAAGATGGGCAACAAGGGCTGGGAAGCGGCCCAGAGCGTCCTCGAAATGGTGGATCTGGCCCACACGCTGGGCAGGAAAAAGTAGATGGGTGTTCGTCGCCGGGGGCGCGAGTACGCCCTCCAGATGCTGTATGCCATGGACCTGACCGGCTACCAGCCGGACCAGGTGTTTGCGGGTTTCAGCGCCATCCAGGATCTGAACCGCGATGCCTTCTACTACGCCCGGCGGCTGGTGGACGGCGTGCATGGCCAGCTGGAAGAGATCGACAGCGTGCTGACGAAGTACGCGGAGCACTGGAAGATCCACCGCATGGCCGCCGTGGACCGGAACCTCCTCCGCCTGGGCCTCTACGAGCTCATGTACGTGAAGGAAGTTCCCTTCCCCATCGTCATCAACGAGGCCCTTGAGATCGTGAAGGAATTCAGCGATTCCGAAGGCACACAATTCCTGAACGGCATCCTGGATGCTGCCCGCAAAGAATTTCGCTCGGAAGAAACCGGCCCCCGGGCCAAGAAAAAAGCGCCTTCTGCCGAGCCGGAAGAAGAAACCTGACCTCACCAGCCCGCATTGGAATTGGTATGCTCGATCCCTTCCCCAGCCTGACCTGAAGTTGGAGCCCTGATGAGCACCTCCCGTAAGCCGTCCGCTGCGGCAAAGAAGACCACAGCATCCCCGAAACCCAGTCCCGCCCCCCAGACCCCCATCCAGACCATCGGCCTGGACGAGATCAAGGCCCTCATCGCCCTGGTGGGTCGCGAGCCCTTCCAGGAATTCGAGTTCGAGGCCGGGGACATGCGCTTCCGCATCCGGAAGGACGGACCGCCCCCGGTCTTCCACGCCGCCATGCCCGTCGCCCTGGGATCGTCCTCCTCCGCCCCCGTCATGCACATCCCGGCCGTCCCCACGCAGCCCACCGCCCCCGTGGACGAGCCTGGCATCCACTACGTCACCAGCCCCATCGTCGGCACCTTCTACCGCGCCTCCACCCCCAGTGCCGCGCCGTTCGTCTCACCCGGCGATTTCGTGAAGCCCGGCCAGACCCTCTGCATCATCGAAGCCATGAAGCTCATGAACGAGATCGAAAGCGATGTGGCTGGCGAAGTCCTGAAGGTGCTGATTGAGAACGGTACCCCTGTGGAATACGGCGAACGCCTGTACGCAGTCCGGATCGGCTAGGCCATGGGCGCCATCAAGCGCAAGACCGCACCCGCTCCCGCGGCCCACATCGACACCCCGCCCTTCAAGAAGGTGCTCATCGCGAACCGCGGCGAGATCGCGCTCCGCGTGATCCTGGCCTGCAAGGAGATGGGCATCCAGACCGTGGCGGTGTATTCCGAGGCGGACCGCAACGCCCTGCACGTGCGCTTCGCGGATGAGGAAGTCTGCATCGGCCCCCCACCCTCGTCCAAGTCCTACCTGAACATCCCCCAGGTGATCGCCGCGGCCGAAGTCACCGGGGCCGAAGCCATCCACCCCGGCTACGGCTTCCTCAGCGAGAACGCCCACTTCGTGGAAGTCTGCCTCGCCTGCGGCATCACCTTCATCGGCCCCAGCGCCGAGATCATCCGCAAGATGGGCAACAAGGCCCAGGCCAAGGCCACCATGCTGGAGGCCGGCGTGCCCCTCATGCCGGGCAGCGACGGCCTCGTGGAGACCGTGGAAGAGGCCCTCGTAGTGGCCGAGCAGATCGGCTATCCCGTCATCGTCAAGGCCAGCGCGGGCGGCGGCGGGCGCGGCATGCGCATCTGCAACAACGCCGAGGAGCTGCCAGACCTCTACAACACCGCCCGCACCGAGGCCAAGGGCGCCTTCGGCGACGACAGCGTCTACATGGAGAAGTACCTCCTGGAGCCGCGCCACATCGAAGTCCAGATCATGGGCGACCTGTTCGGCAACGTGGTGCACTTGGGCGAGCGCGAGTGCTCCATCCAGCGCCGCCACCAGAAGCTCATCGAGGAAAGCCCCAGCGCGGTCCTGGATCCCGCCCTGCGCCAGCGCATCTGCGACATGGCCGTGAAGGCCGCGAGATCCGTGGGCTACTACAATGCCGGCACCATCGAGTTCCTGCTGGACAAGCGCGGCGACTTCTTCTTCATGGAGATGAACACCCGCGTCCAGGTGGAGCATCCGGTAACCGAGCTGGTCACGGGCATCGACATCGTCAAGGAGCAGCTCCGCATCGCCGCCGGACAGAAACTCAGCTTCACCCAGGCCGACGTGGTCCAGCGGGGCCACGCCATCGAGTGCCGCATCAACGCCGAGGATCCCTTCAAGTTCACGCCGAGCCCGGGCCGCATCACCGCCCTGCACTTCCCCGGCGGCCCCGGCATCCGCGTGGACACCGCCATGCATCAGGACGCGGTCATCCCGCCCCACTACGACTCCATGGTGGCCAAGCTCATCGCCTACGGCGCCAACCGCCCCGAGGCCATCGCCCGCATGCGCCGCGCCCTGGACACCCTGGTGATCGAGGGCATCAAGACCACCGCGCCCCTGCACCGCCGCATCATGGACGACCCCGACTTCATCGCCGGCACTTTCTCCACCAAGTGGATGGACACCTTCCTGGAAGGACTGAAGCGGAATCCGTCAGGGGATCCACGCTAGCGGGTCGCGAGGCAGGCGACTGAATGTCGCCTGACGAGCGGGGACCCGCTGTGGATCCCATAACAACCCCGTTGGCCCGAATCCACGCTCGGGCCAGTCGGGGCCCCGCACCGCTGTGAATAGCGACCGGGTTGGCCACAGCATTCCCCGCCTCGATTCAGCTTCAGCCTCGAATCCGATAGACTGGACCCCGTGCCGCCTTAGCTCAGTTGGTCGAAGCGGATTGCGGGTCGCGAGCGGACAGCGCATTCGCGCTGTTCCGAGCGGGGCCCCGCACCGCTGAGAATAGCGACCGGGTTGGCCACAGCATTCCCCGCCTCGATTCAGCTTCAGCCTCGAATCCGATAGACTGGTGCTCGTGCCGCCTTAGCTCAGTTGGTAGAGCTCCAGCTTTGTAATCTGGTGGTCACCCGTTCGATTCGGGTAGGCGGCTCCAGTCTTAAACGTCCTCAGGCACTCAGTCTGCGGACGTTTGGTTTCTATGGCCTTCTCATCGGTGCCCAGGCCTTATCAATCACCTAACAATCACGGCGCGGAATGGGCCTTTCTCTTCCTTCACCTGAAACACTTTTTCTACTCTGAATATATGGACTTTAAACCCCTGAAACCTTGGACGAGGAAGGCAAGGGAAAGGGAACCGTCGTCATGGTGGGAGTGAAAGTAACCCATGAAACCCCTGTAACCCCGTGGCGAGGTCAGAGGTCAAGTCCTTGGTGCAGAGTTGTGTCCAGAAGTTTCTGTAAGTCCTCGATGGTAGACGGATCGCAGTGAATGCAGGGGGTCTGCGAAGGGAGGGCGGAGCCCGACCGAAGCAGAACCCCTGCGGCGTGTTGTTCATGCACCCTCCGGTTTCAGCCAG
>JBBQHW010000111.1:0-6566 GCA_038324335.1 Holophagales bacterium | reverse complement strand
GGAGAAGGAGTGCCTGGCGAACAACGCGAAGCACAAAGATTGGGAGTGCACGCGGGCAAAGATGGACACGACGGCGAAGAAGAGCGCGCTGTACATGCATTGCCTGCCCGCGGACATCACGGACGTGAGCTGCAAAGCGGGTGAGGTGTCGGCGGAGGTGTTCGAGCAGTACCGCATCCCGACCTATCACGAGGCCAGCTACAAGCCGTTCATCATCAGCGCCCTGATGTTCCTCACCCGCATGAAGAATCCCGGCGCCAAGCTCGAAGACATCATCAAGCGCTCCCAGAACCTCTGCCTGTAATCCCCGAAAGGAATTGTCATGTCCAAGACCGTCGTCATCGCCATCGGGGGGAACTCCCTCATCTCCGACAACGACCACACCTCCGTGGCGGACCAGTACGGCGCCGCGGTGGCGACCTGCGCCCACATCGCCGACATGCTGGAGGCTGACCAGCTCCGGCTGGTGGTGACCCATGGCAACGGACCGCAGGTGGGTTTCATCCTGCGGCGCTCGGAACTGGCCGCCCCGGAACTGCACATGGTGCCCCTGGACAGCTGCGTCGCGGACACCCAGGGCGCCCTGGGCTACCACCTGCAGTGCGCGCTCTACAACGAGTTCCAGCAGCGGGGCCTCGGGCGCACAGCGGCCACCGTGGTCACCCAGGTGCTGGTGGACCCCAAGGACCCTGCCTTCGCGAAGCCCAACAAGCCCATCGGCTCCTTCATGAACGCCGAGCAGGCCCAGGCCCATCGCGAGCAGGACGGCTGGAACCTGGTGGAGGATTCCGGGCGCGGCTGGCGGCGGGTGGTGGCCTCGCCCGTTCCCCAGCGCGTCATGGAACTGGGCGTGATCAAGAGCCTGCTGGACGCGGGCATCGTGGTCATCGCCTGCGGGGGTGGTGGCATCGCCGTGGTGGAAGGTCCCTCTGGAACCATCTCTGGAGCAGCCGCGGTCATCGACAAGGATCTGGCCTCCAGCCTCCTGGCCCGCCAGCTCGGGGCGGACCTGCTGATCATCTCCACCGCGGTCGAGAAGGTCTGCCTCGACTTCGGCAAGCCCACCCAGCGCAGCCTGGACCGCATGAGCCTCGCGGACGCCAAGCGCTACATCACCGAGGGCCACTTCAAGCCCGGGAGCATGCTGCCCAAGATCCAGGCCGTCGTCGACTTCCTGGAGAACGGCGGCAAGGAAGCCATCATCACCGATCCAGCCCACCTGGGCGCCGCGCTGGCAGGGGCCGGTGGCACCCACGTCTTTCCATGATCCCGCTGGACCTGCTTCCTGGAGATCGAAGATGAGCACCCCTGCCCTGGCGACCGAGGCTGCCCTCCTCCGCAATCCCCTGTTCGATGCCGGGAAGCGGTGGCCCGCGCCGGATCCCGCCGTGTGGTCCTTCCACCGGCGGATGCCGGCCTACCTCGCCACCACCCTCTTCGACTGCCCCGGGCTGGCCCAGCGCTACGGGGTGGGACGGGTACTGGTGAAGGCGGAAACGCAGCGCCTGGGCCTGCCCAGCTTCAAGATCCTGGGCGCCTCCTGGGCCACCTACCGGGCCCTCTGCGACCACCTCGGCTTCGACCCGGAGCCCTGGCTGAACATCAATGACCTGGCCCGGCGCATCAGCTACCTGAAACCCTTCGGCCTCGCCGCCGCCACCGACGGCAACCATGGCCGGGCCGTAGCCTTCATGGCCCGGCTCCTGGGCTTCCAGTGCCAGATATTCGTACCCGCGGGCACCGTGCCCGCCCGCATCCACGCCATCCAGAACGAGGGCGCCACCGTCACCGTGGTGGAAGGCGACTATGACGCCGCCGTGGCCCGCTCCGCCCAGGAGGCCAGCGACCGCTGCCTCGTGATCTCCGATACCTCCTGGCCAGGCTACGACGTCACGCCGCGACGGGTGGTGGAAGGCTACACCACCATCTTCATGGAAATCGACCAGGCGCTGCGCGCCGCAGGCGTCGGCCAGCCGGACGCGGTCATCGTCCCCGTGGGCGTCGGCGCCTTCATGTCGGCCACCGTGGGCTACTACCGGAGCCGGTCCTGGAAAGGCGCCCTCATCGGTGTGGAGCCCGCGGATGCCAACTGCGTGCAGGTCTCGGCCCGGGCCGGTGCCATGACGCCGGTGCCCGGCCCGCACCATTCCATCATGGTGGGCCTCAACTGCGGCCTGCCCTCTCCCGTGGCGTGGCCCAAGGTGTCCACGGGCGTGGACTGGATGATCGCCATCGGCGACCCCCGCGCCCGCCAGGGCATGCGGGAGCTGGCCGAAGCCGGGGTCGTCGCCGGCGAGACCGGCGCCGCGGCCCTGGGGGCCCTGGCGGCCCTGCACGAGGACGCCTCCACGGCGGAATTCCGATCCAGCGGCCTGCTCGGGCCGGACAAGACCATCCTCCTGATCGTCACCGAAGGCGCCACGGATCGCGGCAACTACCAGTTCGTGGTGGGCCGGCCCCCGGAAGAGGTGGGCACCATTCTGTCCCTGGCCCGCTAGCCGAGAAAAGTCCGGATGACCGCTGCGTAGGCTGCCGGCGCTGCCCTCAATTGTTCTAGGGAGATCCACTCGTCCACGCTGTGGGCCTGCTCGATGGAACCGGGACCCAGCAGGAAGGTGGGGATGTTTCGGGCGGCGGCGGCCGAGGCGTTGGTGGTGTAGGGCGCGGCGAAGGCCGTGGTGCCGATGGCCGCCAGGAGGCGGGTCTGGAGCTCGGAAGCAGGGGCCCGCCAGCCGGGCACGCATTCCTCCATGGTGAGTTCCAGGCCCGTGGGGCAGCGCTGGCTGGAAGTCATCAGGCGCACGGCGACGCCCTCCAGCCCTTCCAGGCAGCGCATGGTGCGCTCGAGAACGGTCTGGGCGGTTTCTCCGGGCAGCAGCCGGAGGGCCAGCCTCGCCGTGCAGAGATGCGGCACCATGCCCGGGGAGGGTTTGGGCGCCGAGTCGATCTCGATGACCTCGCAGAGGGCCGACCCCAGGTCCGGATCCGCTGGCAGCGGCTGGGCCCGGATCCGCGCGACGGCTTCCAGCAGCTTGTAGATGGCGTTGTCGCCCAGCTCGGGACGGGAACTGTGCGCGCTGCGGCCCGCGGCCTCCAGCCAGAGGCCGGCCCGGCCCTTCTGGGCGGTGCCCAGGCAAAGCGAGGTCGGTTCCCCCACGATGACCAGATCCGCCGGGTGGCGCTCCAGCACCTCGGCCAGGGCCATGGCCGTCATGTTCTCTTCGCAGACGCTCGCCGATACAAGCAGCGTTCCGCGGAAGTCCCGGGCGGCCGCTCCCGCGCAGAGCATGGCTGCAAGCGCGCCCTTGGTGTCCGCAGAACCGCGCCCCCACAGCCGCCCCTGGTCGAGCTCGGCCCCGAAAGGAGCGTGCGTCCAAGCCGAGGGATCCGGCACCGGCACAACATCAAGATGGGCATCGAAGAGGAGCGTGGGCCCCGCGCCCGAACCTTGCCGCGTGCCGAGCACGTTGCCGAGCCGATCGATCTCCACCTGAAACCCCAGGGCCCCCATGCGCGTGGCCACCAGGGCCGCCAGGGGGCCTTCCTGCCCCGAAAGGCTGGGAATCCGCACGAAGTCCCGGCAGAGCTCCACCACCGCATTCGAGGCGCCCTGGTTCGCTGCGGTCATCATCCCAGTGGCTCCCACGAAATCGTTCCAGGCCGCAGGTTCATCGGGCGATGGCCCCGGGCTGAACGGGCAGCCAATGGTCCACGAAGAGCGGCCGAGCCACCTGGTTCGCGGCCTTGAGCCGCTGGAGGGTGCCGGCCTGATCCCGGGTGGCCAGCACGATGGCGAAGGCGTGGGCGATGGCCGCGAAGGAAGTGAGGCTGCAACTGAACAGCAGATCCTCACTGGAGACGGGCAGCAGGATATCGGCGTAGGGCGCCAGCGGAGAATCGACCCGGTCGGAGAAGGCCAGCACCGGCGCGCCATTCTCCCTGGCGAAGGCGGCCGCCTCCACGGTCTCCCGGCTGTAGGGCTGGAAGCCGATGACCACCAGCAGATCCTCCGGTTCGAGGTTGGCCACCTGGTTGGAGAAATCCGAAGGGAGTGCCGCGATGGTGGGTACGCCCGCCTGAGTGAGGTAGAAGCCCAGGATCAGGCTCATGACGTGGCTCACGCCC
The DNA here is from genome assembly GCA_038324335.1 of Holophagales bacterium. Taxonomy (GTDB): domain Bacteria; phylum Acidobacteriota; class Holophagae; order Holophagales; family Holophagaceae; genus Geothrix. Next base: position 2,441 of record JBBQHW010000111.1, on the reverse strand, counting down.
CGGCCCAGGACCACCCGGTGCCGGGCGGCCAGCAGCAGCTTCACAGCCGCATCCAGCGTGGCAGGCTCCACCAGCTGGATCATGCGATTGAGGTGGTGCATGTCCCGCGCCACCACCTCAGCCAGGGTGCCGAAGAGGTCGGTCACGGGTGGCAGGTTCCCCAGGTCAGCCTTGCTGGAGCGCGCATTGCAGGCGGCCCGCAGCGCATTCCGTAATTCGTTGAAGCTGCGGTAGCCGAGGCGCTTGGCCAGGCGCATCACGGAGCCGACACTCACACCGGAACGCTCGGCCATGGCCTCGATGCCCCAGAAGGCGCCCAGGAGGGGATCCCCCTTCAGGGCATCGGCGATGGCCCGCTGCGCATCGGGCAGATTCGGGTAGGCCTCCGCGATACGAACCTGGATATCTGGATGGCGTTCAGCAGGAGTCATGAGCTCACGTTCAGTCGCGCACGATCCTGGTGCCCACAGTGGCGGGATCCTGGGTGGCCAGGGCCTCGGCGGTGGTGATGAGCACTTCGTGGCCACCACCGTCCAGGAACCCGAGGGCGCTTTCGATCTTGGGGCCCATGCTGCCTGGCGGGAACTGGCCGTCGGCCAAGTGCTGCCGGGCCTCGCTGGCGCTGAGGCGATCCACCCAGCGCTGGGTGGGCTTGCCAAAGTCTAGGGCCACCTTGGCCACTCCCGTGAGGATGATGAAGAGGTCGGCGCCCAGCTGCGTGGCCAGCAGCGCACTGAGACGATCCTTGTCGATGACCGCCTCCACGCCCACCAGGAAGCCGCTGGCGTCGCGAATCACGGGGATGCCGCCGCCGCCGCCCGCGATCACGGAACTGCCGGACTTCAGCAGGGTCTTGATGGCCCCGAGCTGGACGATCTCGAGGGGATTGGGGGAGGGCACCACCTTGCGCCACCCGCGGCCCGAATCCTCCTTCATCTTCCACCGGTTGGCGCGCATGAGCTCGATGGCCCGGAACTCGGGGTAGAAGGGACCGACAGGTTTCGTGGGGTCCTGGAAACCCTTGTCGGCCTTGTCCACCACCACCTCGGTGAGCACCGACACCACCGGGGCGTCCACGCCGAGGAAGCGCAGCCGGTTGATGAGCATGCGCTCCAGCATGTAGCCCATGGAGCCCTGGGTCATGGCGCCGCAGACGTCGAGGGTGTAGGGCGGCACCTGGCCCGAGGCCGCCTCCTGCTGGATGAGCAGATTGCCCACCTGGGGCCCATTGCCATGCACCACGCAGAGCGCGTAGCCCTCGGCCACCACCTTGGCCAGCATTTCCGCCGTCTCCCGGGCGTTCTCCAGCTGCTCCTCCTGGAGCCCCCGTTCTTTTTCTTTCAGCAGCGCGTTACCACCGATGGCGAGAAGTGCGATCTTTCGGGTCATGCGTTCCTCTTGAATGAAGTTCAACTGTTCGCCAGTTCCCGGAGCATGTGGCCGAGGACATTCTGGGTGACGACGCGGCGGTAGTGGGCGCTGGCCCGGATGTCATCGATGGGGCTGATGTCCTCCAGGAGGGCGGCACGGGCCGCGGCAATGGGCAGCGCCGAGAGCGGTTTTCCGATCAGGGCGGCTTCGGCGTGGCGGGCCCGCAGGGGCACCGGAGCCACGGATCCCAGGCCGATCCACACTTCCGCGACGAGGCCTTCCTCGATGCGGGCATGGGCGGCCAGGCAGACCTTGGAGATGGCCTGGGCCTGGCGGGTGCCCACCTTGCGAAAGTAGTGGAAGCTCCGGCCCGTGGGCTGGGGCACGCGGATGCTGGCCACCAGCTCGTCGGCCGCAATGTCCATGCGCTTGTAGCCCAGGTGGAACTGGTCGTAGGCCACGCGCCGGCGGCCCCGCGGGGAAACCAGTTCCAGCTCCGCGTCATAGGCCAGCAGGCTGGGCGGCGTGTCCGCCGCAGGGCTGGCGTTGACGATGTTGCCGCCCAGGGTGCCCCGGTTCTGGATGGCCAGGGCCCCGGTGGCGCGGGCGCTTTTCACCAGGTTGGGAAAGTGCTGGTGGACGGCCCGGCAGTCGCGAACCTCGGTGTAGGTCGTCAGCGCCCCGAAAGCGAGGTGGGTCGCATCCTCCCGGATGCCCCGCAACTCGGCAAGGCGGGAGAGATCCAGGAAGCGCGTGGCCTTCAGGCGGCCGGCGTTGTAGACCACCATGAGATCCGTGCCCCCGGCAAAGGGGGTCCAGACTCCCGGCTCTGCGGCCAGGATCGCCAGAGCGTCCGCCAGATCGGCCGGCACCCGGATGTCGCAATCGGGGAGGTAGCCTCTCATCGGGAAGCGCCTCCATCGGCGGCGGCATCATGCACCGCGTCGAGAATCTTCGCGTAGCCGGTACAGCGGCAGAGGTTCCCCGCCAGACCGTCGCGGATCTCCCCGTCGGTGGGGTTCGGGCAGCGGTTCAGGAGGTCCGTGGCCGCCACGAGCATGCCGGGCGTG
>JBBQHW010000110.1:0-6919 GCA_038324335.1 Holophagales bacterium | reverse complement strand
GGATAGGTGATCTCAGGGCGGCGGGGGGCTTCTTCCATCCCTCATCCTCCCAGTCTTTTCCAGCAGGCTCAACGTGAAGCGTTGAGCCTTACCCGATCTCGATCTCGCGCAGATCCTTCCCCGGCTTGAAACGGATGCTCTTGCCCTTGGGGATCTGGACGCTGGCGCCGGTCTTGATGTTCCGGCCCATGCCGCGCTTGCGGGGACGGGGCTCGAAGACGCCGAAGCCCCGGATCTCGATGCGGTGGCCATTGAGGAGGGCATCCTTCAGCCGCTCCGTCAGCAGGTCCACCACCTGGAGGGCGGTGGCCCTGGAACAGGGATGAACCTTCATCAGCGAATTGGCGATGTCGATCTTGATCATCAGCGACCTCGGGCCATGGGGTGGGAGAGCCAGAATAGGGGAAGGAGGGTCAGCGTGCCAGGGTGATTTTCACGTCAGGGATGGGCGGCATGGTCTTGGGCTGGCCGGGGGCCGGCTTGACCACGGGCGGGGCGGGCTTGGCCCCGCCTTCCCGGCCTCCGCCCTGGGCGATGGACATGCCGCGTTCCATGTTGGTCTTGGCCATGTCGGCCGTGGCCATGACGCCCTCCAGGCGGAGCTTGAACTCGCCCACGTTGGTGGCCCAAAGCAGGGCCTCGTCCTCGGTGATGAGGCCCTTGCCCAGCAGGAAATAGAGGCTCTGGTCGAAGGTCTGCATGCCGTACTGGGCCGTGCCGGAGGCGATGACGTCCTTCAGCATCTTGGTCTTGTCCTTGTCCTCGATGCAGCTGCGGACGGATTCCGTGGTCACCATGACCTCCACGGCGGGCACGCGGCCGTGGCCGTCGGCCCTGGGCACCAGGCGCTGGGAGATGACGCCCCGGAGCACGGAAGCCAATTGCAGGCGGATCTGCTTCTGGTGGTGGGGCGGGAAGACGGAAATCACGCGGTTGATGGTCTCGGTGGCGTCCAGGGTGTGCAGGGTGCTGAAGACCAGGTGACCCGTCTCGGCCGCGTGGAGGGCGGTCTCGATGGTCTCCAGGTCGCGCATCTCACCCACGAGGATGACGTCCGGATCCTGGCGGAGGGCGGCCCGCAGGGCCGAGGCGAAGGTCTTGCAGTCAGCCTCCACCTCGCGCTGATTCACGATGCTGAGGTTGTCCCGGTGCAGATATTCGATGGGATCTTCGATGGTGAGGATGTGCTCGGAGCGGGTGGAGTTGATCAGATCGATCATGGCCGCCAGGGTGGTGGACTTGCCGGAACCCGTGGTCCCCGTCACCAGCACCAGGCCCCGCTGCTCCTTGCAGATGGTCTTGAGCACCTTGGGCAGCATCAGGTCGTCGATGCTATAGATCTTCCGCGGGATCACGCGGAGCACCAGGCCCACGGTGCCGCGCTGGTTGAAGATGTTGCACCGGAACCGGCCCAGGCTGGGCACCGAGTAGGCGATGTCGATGTCGAAGTTCTCCTTGAACTTGCCCTTCTGCTTGTCGCTGGCCATGATCGCGAAGGCCATGGCGATGGTGTCCTCCTGCACCAGCCGCTTGAATTGGGGCATGGGGGTGAGCTTGCCCCGGATGCGGGCGATGGGGTGGTTGCCGACCTTGAGGTGGAGGTCGCTGGCACCCTGCTCGCACACGATGGTAAGCAGTTCGTTGATGTGCATGCTGTTCTCCCGAGGAGGGTTCTTCATCTTAGACCCCTCCGGGGGGAAGGGAAGGGGCAGGGGGAATCTGCGCTCGAAAAACCACGCGAACTCTGGTAAAATCGAGGGTTCTGCCCGGCCTTTGCCTGGGTCCCACCCGGAAAACTGATGACGCCTCTCGAGAAGATCCGCAACCTCGCCATTATCGCCCACGTCGATCATGGGAAGACCACCCTCGTCGACGCCCTGTTCAAGGGCGCCCACATGTTCCGGGACAACCAGCGGGTCCAGGAACGGGCCATGGACAGCAATGACCAGGAGCGGGAGCGCGGCATCACCATCCTGGCCAAGACGACCTCCCTGCACTGGGGCGGCTACCGCTTCAACATCGTGGACACCCCTGGCCACGCCGACTTCGGCGGCGAGGTGGAGCGGGTCCTCAGCATGGTGGACTCTGTGCTCCTGGTGGTGGATGCCTTCGACGGCCCCATGCCCCAGACCAAGTTCGTAACCCGCAAGGCCCTGGCCCTGGGCCTCCGCCCCATCGTGGTCATCAACAAGGTGGACCGCCCCGGCGCCCGCCCCGTGTGGTCCCAGGACCAGGTCTTCGACCTGCTGATCGAACTGGGCGCCACCGAGGAACAGCTGGATTTCCCCTGCGTTTTCGCCAGCGCCAAGCTGGGCTACGCCATGCTGGACATGAACGATCCCGCGGAGAACCTGGACCCCCTCTTCGATACCATCGTCAAGCGCTGCCCGCACCCCACCGGCAGCCCGGACGCCCCCCTCCAGATGCTGGTCACCCTCATGGACTGGAGCGACTTCGTCGGCCAGATCGGCATCGGCCGCATCGTGAACGGCCGCATCAAGGTGGGCGACAGCGTGAGCCTCATCAAGCGCGACGGCACCCTGCAGCCCCAGAAGATCACCCAGCTCTACGGGTTCGAAGGCCTCACCCGCATCCAGCTCACCGAGGGCAGCGCCGGCGAGATCGTCGCCATCGCGGGCATCGAGGACATCCGCGTGGGCGAGACCATCGCCGACGCCAATAATCCCATGGCCCTGGAATACGTGGACATCGACGAGCCCACCATTTCCATGATGTTCATGGTGAATGCCGGGCCCTTCGCCGGCCAGGACGGCAAGTACATCCAGAGCCGCCGCATCCGGGAGCGCCTCCAGAAGGAACTGCAGCACAACGTGGCCCTGCGGGTGGAGGATACGGAAAGCCCCGATTCCTTCAAGGTGAGCGGCCGTGGCGAATTGCACCTCTCCGTGTTGATCGAGAGCATGCGCCGCGAGGGCTTCGAGCTCTGCGTGAGCCGCCCCGAGGTGATCCTCCACATCAACGAGCAGGGCGAGAAGATGGAGCCCTACGAGGACGTCACCATCGACATCCCCGAGGCCTACATGGGCGTGACCATGGAGCACATGGGCAGCCGCAAAGCTGAGATGCAGGACATGGCCAACGAATCCGGCCGCATGCGCCTGCACTTCAAGATCCCCAGCCGGGGCCTCATCGGCTTCCGCAATGAGTTCATGACCGACACCCGTGGCGAGGGCCTCATCCACAGCCTCTTCAGCCACTACGGCCCCCACAAGGGCGAACTGACCAGCCGCAAGAACGGCGTGCTCATCAGCATGGAAACCTGCGAGGCCGTGGGCTTCGCCCTCATGAACCTCGAGGAGCGTGGCGTCATCTTCATCCAGCCCGGCACCAAGTGCTACGAAGGCATGATCGTGGGCGAGCACGCCCGCGAGAACGACCTGGTGGTGAACGTGGCCAAGGCCAAGAAGCTCTCCAACATGCGTTCCAGCGGCAGCGACGATGCCACCCGCATCACCCCGCCCCGGGAGCACACTCTGGAACAGGCCCTGGAGTACATCGAGATCGACGAACTGGTGGAAGTCACCCCGAACTTCATCCGCATGCGCAAGCGGGTGCTGGACAGCAACGACCGCAAGAAGTCGGAGAAGCGGTCGGACAGCTAGGCGGTAGGCTGTAGGCTGTGGGAAAGGCAGCTTTGACGGGGTCCTGCGGACCGCGTCAAGAGTTTGCAGTTGGGCCGCTCACTTGGGTTGCCACCCTCTTGAACGTTCCTCGCGCTGCGCAGCGGCGCAGCAGTCATCTTTCCCATAGCCTATAGCCCACAGCCCACGGCCAATATGTCCCAGCCCTACCACGCTCCGCCCCACGCCAGCTTCCTGCAGAAGCTCGGCCCGGGCGGCGTGGCTTCCCTGGGACTGGCGGTCCTGACGGTGCTGGGCGGCGCGGGCCTGCCCTGGGTGTATCGCTGCTGGCAGGTCCTGCGTGGGACTCGGGGTGAGGAGCCGGTTGGCGCGGATGCCATCCTCGTGCTCGGCCGGCGGCTGGAAGGGGACCGGCTGACGCCGGTCTTCATGGCCCGCCTGGCCCACGCCGAAGCGCTGTGGCGGCGAGGGCTCGCGGCCCACATCATCCTGGCCGGCGGCACCACCGGTACCGCGCTGCGATCCGAGGCGGAGGTCGGAGGGGACTGGCTGCTGGCCCGGGGCATCCCCGCCTCGGCCCTCTTTCTGGAAGGCCGCAGCCAGCACACCCTCGAGAATCTGTTCAACGTGCGGGTCGAAATGCGCACGGCGGGTTGGCGGACCCTCCTCCTGGTCTCGGATCCCCTGCATCTCGCCCGGGCGAAGGCCACGGCCCAGGGGCTGAATTTGGAGGTGGGCTGCAGCCCTGCCCTGGACGCACCACCATGCCGGGGGTCCCTTGGCTGGTGGCGCCGGGCGGCTCTGGAGGGCTTCCTGTTGCATTGGTATCACACGGGAATGGTATACAGCCGGTTGATCCGCAGCGACCGGCAGCTGGACCGTGTGACCTAGGGAGCCTGCACCGGCACCAAGTTTCACATCTGGGCCCGGCCTGCCGAAAGGGTGGCGGGAGGATGGTTTGCCCGATCGACGACTCCTGAATCGCTACTCGCAGCGCCTCTCGCCCGGGGCTGCATCCCTGGACCATCTGGCCGAGGCCATCCATGCCCTGAATCAGTCGGGCGGCGCGGGTGATCCGTTCATCCTGGCGAAAAGCCTGGAGATGCTGGTGAATCACCTGGGCGCGTCCCGGGCCACGCTGGTGATGATGTCGGGAGGGTTGGCGGAAACCCGGTGGTGGCACCCGGAAGAGGAAGATGAGGAGCCGCCCGCGGCCATCCCCTCCTTCTGCGAGTGGCTGGCGGAACACCCCGAGCGCACCCTCGTGATCCGGGACATGGCGACCGGGCCCCACGCCCGCGATCTCCCTGATCCCGGGGCCATTGCCCACAAGGCCGCCCTGGGCTGCGTCATTCGGCAGGGGGAAGGCGTCAAGGCCCTGCTCTTCGTCTTCTTCGACCAGACCCGCACCTTCCCGCGAGCCGAGTTCGCGCTTCTGGAGGCCGTGGCCGGATTCATGGGCCGGGTGGTCGAGATCGAGGATCTCAAACAGTCCCTGAACCGCCTGGAGGACGCCCTGGCCATCACCCGGGCGGTGATGGAGGACAGCTCCACCCGGGATGCCGAAACGGACCTGCCGAACCTGCGCTACCTGGAGATCTGGCAGAAGGCCATGCTGGGATCGGGCCAAAGGCCCGAAAGCATGGTGGTGGCCGAGTGCCATGTGAAGATCCAGAACAAGAAGGACGTGGCCCGGCTCCTCAAGGCAGCCGAAGGCGTGCGCGCTGGCGATCTGGTGGTGAGGGTGGCGCCCGGGCGCTTCCTGATCCTCTTCCGGCAGACCCCGCGCAGCGTCGCCCACATCCTCCTGCTGCGTTTCCGCATGCAGCTGGAAGGAGCGCCCATGGGGGCCACCCTGTGGATCCCGGGCGCCGAAGCACTGAGTCTGGAATCCTGCCAGCCGCGCCTGGATGCTGCCCTGGCCGAGAGCCGGGCCCTGGCGCCGCCGGCCCTCGTCTGGCACCTCCCGGAGGGCTACCGGGAGGCTCCCCTTCCGCGCAAACGGAGCGCCGCCAAGCCCCCCGCTCCCCAGCCCACTCCCCAGCCCACTCCCCAGCGTTGGGAGCCGCCCACGCTCCGGAAGGCATGAAGGCACGAGGGCTGCCAGACTGAGTGGACTATGACTGGCCACCTTATTTTGGTACCCACCCCCATTGGCAACCTCGGTGACCTCACGGACCGTGCCCGGGAGGCCCTGGCCTGCGCGGACCTGGTGGCCTGTGAGGACACGCGCCGCACCGGTGGGCTGCTGAAGCATCTCGGCATCGACAAGCCCCTGCTGCGCTTCGACGATCATGCGGGGGACGCCGCCTTCGAGCGGCTGGGCCTGGAGCTCGCTTCGGGCCGCACGGTGGCCTACTGCAGCGATGCGGGCATGCCCGGCATCAACGATCCCGGCTTCGAGATCGCCCGGGCCGCCCGGGCCGCCCGCGCCAGGGTCACGGTGCTGCCCGGCGCCTCCGCGGTGCTTCTGGCCGTGGTGGCCTCAGGCCTGCCCTGCCATGCCTTCGGCTTCTGGGGGTACCTGCCGAACCGCAGCGAACCACGGCGCACCTTGCTGCAGAAGCTGGGCGCCGAGGAGGAAACGGTGGTGGTCTTCGAGACGCCCCACCGCATCCACGACACCCTGGCGGACCTGGAAGAACTGTTGCCGGATCGCGAAATCGCCCTGGGCCGGGAGCTGACCAAGCTGCACGAGACCTGGTATCGCGGCACGCCTGCCCAGGTGAAGGCAGAGCTGGGCCGCGAGGACCGCGGCGAGATGGTGCTGGTGCTGGCAGGCGCCGCCGCCAAGCGGGTGGTCACGGAGGCGGAGGCTGCCTTCGACGGCGAACAGCTGCCGGATTGGGCCAAGAGCTACCTCGCCGCCGCGCGGGAAGGCGGCATGACCCTCCGCGAAGCCGTGAAGCCCCTGGCCAAGCATTTGGGCATCTCTGCCTCGGAGCTGTACCGGATCGCCACCGCACTTTGAAAACCGAAAAGCGGAAAAGCGGAAGAGCTGGAACACAGAGGACGCAGAAGGGCACAGAGGACACAGAGGAAAAGAAGAAGTCGTAGGAGAAGAAAATCATTTCGCCACCGATGAACACCGATTAAGAGCTGAGAAAGAAAAGGGCGGTGCAGTCGGCAGGGTGGCTCCGATCCCAGCAGGGGCGGAAGCCGCCTAGGGCTGGACAGTCCGGGTTGGGTTGGCGCGTCTCAATTCCCTCAGTGTCCTCCGCGTCTCCGCGAGCTTCAGGGGCCCTTCCCTTGGATCTTTCCAAACTCAGAACATGAGTCAACCCACCCGAGGCCGCTGGCTCTTCTCATTCTTTTAT
>JBBQHW010000109.1:0-7016 GCA_038324335.1 Holophagales bacterium | reverse complement strand
GAGCAGGCCCGCACCGCGGAAGAGGTGGCCCGGGTCGTGAGCTTGGTCGCAACGGAGAACACCCGATTCGCTTCGGCCAGTACTGAGCTGGCGGCCACCAGCCAAGAGGTGGCCCGGACCTCCGTCGAGCTGGCCCGGGTTGCGGAGAACCTCCGGGCCGAGGCTGGACACTTCAAGGTTTGAGGCGGCCCTCGGGGCCTGCACTGGACCGCCGGGTAACTGGCCCGATATGCCATAATCGGGTCATCAATCCCCCCTTCCAGGAGAGCCAGTCATGAGCACGCGCGATCTCGTTCGTTCCGTCCTTGGCACCGCCACCCTAGTGGCGGCCACGGCCCTCAGCAGCGCCCCGCCCGCGCCCCCAACAGCGGCCCCAGCGCCGGCCAAGGTCGGCTTTATCTACGTGGGACCCGTGGGCGATGCGGGCTGGACCTACCAGCACGACCTGGGCCGCAAGCAGATGGAAGCCGCCCTCAAGGGCAAGGTGACCACCCAGTTCGTGGAGAGCGTGCCCGAGGGCGCCGATTCCGAGCGCGTCATCCGCCAGATGGCCCAGGGCGGCGCGAAGGTCATCTTCGCCACCTCCTTCGGCTACATGAACCCGGCCCTCAACGTCGCCAAGAACTTCCCCAACACCATCTTCATGCACGCCACGGGCTACAAGACCGCCCCCAACCTGGGCCAGTACAACGGCCGCTTCTACGAGGGCCGCTACCTGAACGGCGTCGTGGCCGGGAAGATGACCAAGTCGAACATCGTGGGCTACGTGGGTTCCTACCCCATCCCCGAAGTGGTCATGGCCATCAACGCCTTCACGCAGGGCATGAAGAGCGTCAACCCCAAGGCCGAGATGCGCGTGGTCTGGGTGAACTCCTGGTTCGATCCCGGCAAGGAGCGCGAGGCGGCCCTCACCCTCATCGCCCAGGGCGCCGACGTGCTGAGCCATGAGACCGATTCCGCCGCCGCCAACCAGGCCGCGGAGGAGAAGGGCGTGAAGGTGTTCTGCTACAACACCGACGAGCTGAAGTACGCGCCTAAGAGCCAGATCGGCGGCATCATCATCACCTGGGGCGACTACTACACCAAGGTCGTGAGCGACGTGCTGGCGGGCACCTGGAAGACCGGCAGCGCCTGGGGCGGCCTCAAGGACGGCTTCATCAAGATGGCGCCCATGAGCGCGGCGGTGCCCCCGGATGTCCAGAAACTCGCCAAGGATCTGGAAGCCAAGATCGTGGCCGGCAAGCTGCATCCCTTCACGGGCCCCGTGGTGGACACGGACGGCAAGGTCCGCGTGCCCGCGGGCCAGACCATCTCCGATCACGACCTGGAGAAGATGGACTACTACGTGCAGGGCGTCGCTTCCAAGATGCCCGGGAAGTAGCGCCAGCCCCGGTTCAGGAGAGCCAGGAGAGACCCGCCGTGGACCTGACCACCTACATCCGCAGCCTGCCGAAGGCTGAGCTGCATCTGCACATCGAGGGTTCGCTGGAGCCGGAGATGATGTTCGAGTTGGCCCGGCGCAACGGCGTGGCGCTGCCCTACGCCAGCGTCGAGGCCACCCGGGCGGCCTACGCCTTCACGGACCTGCAGTCCTTCCTGGACATCTACTACGCGGGCGCCGCGGTGCTGCGTTGCGAGCAGGATTTCTACGACCTGGCCATGGCCTACTTCCACCGCGCCCGGGCCGATGGCGTGGTGCACGCGGAGCTGTTCTTCGATCCGCAGACGCACACGGCCCGGGGCGTCCCCTTCTCGACGGTGCTGGATGGCCTGGAGCGCGCCGCCCAGGATGCCAAGGCTCAGCTGGGGATCAGCTCCCGGCTGATCCTCTGCTTCCTTCGCCACCTCTCCGAGGCGGACGCCTTCGCCACCCTGGAGGAGGCCCAGCCCCACCACCGCCGTTTCCACGGCGTGGGGCTGGATTCCTCCGAGCGGGGCCATCCCCCCGCCAAGTTCGAACGCGTCTTCGCCTGCTGCCGCGACCTGGGCCTGCGCCCGGTGGCCCACGCGGGCGAAGAAGGGCCGCCCGCCTACGTCTGGGAAGCCCTCGACCGCCTCCGCATCGAGCGCATCGACCATGGCGTGCGGGCCATGGAGGATCCGGAGCTGGTGGCGCGGTTGGTCCGCGAGCAGGTGCCCCTCACGGTCTGCCCGCTCTCCAACGTCATGCTCCGGGTCTTCCCGGAGCTGGGCCAACACAACCTCAAGCAGATGCTGGACGCCGGCCTCTGCGTCACCCTCAATTCCGACGATCCCGCCTATTTCGGCGGCTACCTCGCCGAGAACTTCCTGGCCTGCGCCGAAGCCCTGCACCTCTCCCGGCGCGACCTGGCGACCCTGGCGCGGAACAGCCTCCAGGCGAGCTTCGTCACCGCCGCCGAGCGGGGGCCCTGGCTGGCGGCGCTGGAATCCGTGGCCGTGGCAGAGGCCTAGTCAACACGCGACCTGCCAAATTGAGGTTGAAAATAGTATTAATGCGATCGGCTGCGTTTGTTACAACAACAAATGCGTTGTCCCCCTGCGCGACTCGCGACTACCTTCGTGTCTGCCCTCCGGAGGTGGGTCCTCATGCAGCATGCAACGCTTCGTTCCCTGGTTTCCAGGCTGGTGTTCCTGGTGGCGCCGGCCCTGCTCGCCCAGAGTGGCCCCATGCCGCCGCCGCCGCTGATGCTCTTCGTCCGCGAAGAGGTCAAGCCGGGCCATGGGGCCGCACACATGGCCTCGGAGTCCGCCTGGACCCGGGCCCTCATCAAGGGCAAGTCGAAGGATCACTACATCGGCATGACCGCCCTGACGGGCCCTTCGGAGGCCTGGTTCATCATGGGCTATCCGAACTATGCTGACTGGGAAGCCAAGCAGAACGAGTTTGAGAACAATGCCACTCTCAAGGCCGAGGTGGACAAGATCGCCCAGCAGGATGGCGACCACCTGAACAGCACCCGGACCCTGCTGGGGACCTGGCGCAAGGATCTGAGCTATGGCCCGCCCGTGGAGATCGGCAAGATGCGCTACTTCCGCATCCGCACCTTCCGCGTCAAGCAGGGGCAGAACAAGGCCTTCGAGGAAGGCGTGAAGACCGCCCTGGCCGCCTACGAGAAGAGCCACTACCCGGCCTCCTTCGCCTTCTACGAAGTGGCCGCCGGCACGGGCTCGCCCACCTTTCTGGTGCTGCGTCCCCTGAAGTCGCTGGCCGAACTGGATACCACCGCCGCCGCCGAGAAGGCCTTCCAGGAGGTACTGGGCGAGGAGGGCCAGAAGGCCATGGGCAAGGTCTTCGCCGAAACCGTGAACAACGTGGAGAACCAGCTCTTCGCCTTTAGCCCCAAGCTGAGCTTCGTGGGCCCCGATGTCATCGCCAGCGATCCCGGTTTCTGGACGCCCAAGGCGGCCAAGTAGGACAGGACAAAGATTCAACGCAAAGGCGCAAAGGCGCAAAGAGAAGGCTGGAGGCCCGAGCCTCTGCTGTGCGCCTTTGCACCGGCGATTTTCGCCTCCCAGGGGGTCACAATGGGTGGACGACCCCGGAGCCTCCATGAAGCCCTTCGCCTGCACCCTTCTCCTTGCCGCCTTCCTGGGGGCCCAGGACCCGGCTCCCACCGTGAAGCCCGTGGCACCCCCCAGCAAGGCCACCCAGGAGCGCGCCCAGGCCCGCGCCACTCGCCGCGTGGAGGAGTTGGACAAGCGTGGGGCCCAGGCTGACAGGCAGGGGAAGGAGGCCCGCCAGTTGAAGCAGCGCGCCGCCCAGGAAAAGGCGCGGCAGACCGCCTACAAGCGCGCCGAGGCGGCCGCCCAGAAAAAGGCGGACCAGGCCAGGCACCTGGCCGAAGGGCACGCGAAGAAGGCCGAGGCCCACCGGAAACAAGCCGAAGAGCTCCATCGCAAGGCCGAGGATTCCTGGAAGGCCTACCAGGCCGCCACGCGCCCCGCCGAGGCCGCCAAGCCCAGGCTCCTGAAGACGGTGGGGGCCAGCGTGGAGGTCCCCAACCGCATCGAGGCGCCCAAGGCCCCGGAGCCCAAGCCCGAGGTACCCAAGGGGCTAGTGCCCGAGGGTAAAGAACCCAAGCCCATGAGGGAGCCCGGCAAACAGCCTGGCCTCTAGCCCAGGACTGTCTGGAGCCGCTGCAGGAAGGCCTCGATGGCCCGGGCGGTGCCTTCGGGGCGGGCCTGCAGCAGCCAGTGGGGGCCGGGGATGAGCGCGGTTTCAAGGCCGGGCAGGTGGGCCTGGGTCCAGCGATCCGAGGCTTTGGGCACCAGCCGGTCCTGGGTGGCGCAGAGGGCCAGCGTGGGCACCTGGATGCGGCTCAGCAGGGGCGTCTGGTCCACGGCCACCACCGCCAACAGCCGGGCCTTCATGGTGGCGGCCGGCACCACCGAGGGCAGATGGTCCGCGAGGGCCAGCAGGGGCTGCGTGGCCCAGGTGCCCAGCAGCAGGTACCGGATCAGCCAGTGCGACATGCGGAAGGCGGGCAGGGCGCGCACGATGGGCGCCGCCCAGCCGAGGCCGGGATGGGGGTTCCGGGCGAAGGTGCAGCAGAGCACCAGGCCCAGTAGCCCCTTCGGCCGCTCCGCCGCCAGGGCGATGGCCACCGGCCCCGAGAAGGATTCCCCCAGCAGGAGGTAGGGCCGGTCCACGGGCAGCTGCGCCCGCGCGTAGGCAATGCAGTCGGGGTACGCGGTGAGCTCGGGCGGATAGCGCAGCACCTGGGCATCGAGGCCGTCCACCACCCCCAGAAAGGGCCCGAACATCAGCCCCGTGCCGTCCATGCCGGGCAGGAGAACCAGTACGGGGCGCTCAGTGGCAGGCATGGGCATGTCGTGAGTATCCCAGGAACCGCCAGGAATGCCTGGCTACGGGACTGAATAGCTTTTGCCGGGGATGAACGGTGATGGACGGTGATGGCGACGCGCGCGCTCCGTCCAGATGTCTCGCCACCGAAAAAGACTTGGAACCACCGATAAACACCGATGAACACCGATAACAGAATGAGAACAACATGGACCAGGGATCGGCCGGCACTGGCCGCTTGGCACGCATGGGCTTCCGTGGGGGCGGCGGGTTCGCGCCTTTTTGGAGGCACGCCCCCGCCGCCCCCACGAACCTCCGGCCCAGCCGGAGGCCGCCTCCGGCGGGCCCATGCCCGTTGTGCCGGCGCCCCTCTGCGCACTCTGCGGTTCCAGCTGTTGAGCAGTGCATTTTCCTTATCAGTTTTTAATCAGTGTTCATCGGTGTTCATCGGTGGCTAATTTTCTTTTTAGTTGTCCTGCCCTACCACCGTGTATCACCGTTCATCTCAGGCCCTCTTTTCAGCCGAGAATGCCATGCAAGGCAAGGAGCCCCCATGCCCAAGGTCCTCATCCCCAGCCTCGAAGCCCTGAATGAGTGGATCGGCCGAGAGGTCGCCCTCAGCGACTGGCTGGCGGTCAACCAGGAGCGCATCGATCGCTTCGCGGAGGCCACCGGCGACCGCCAGTGGATCCACGTGGACCCCGCGCGGGCCGCGGCGGAATCGCCCTACGGCGGCACCATCGCCCACGGCTACCTCACGGTGGCCCTCATTGCCAGCCTGATGCTGGACTCCCTGGAGGTGGGGGGCTGCCGCATGGTCATCAACTACGGAATCAATCGATTACGCTTCCTCACGCCCGTGCGCAGCGGCGACCAGGTCCGCGCGCGCTTCACCCTGGCGGCCCTGGAGGCCATCAAGGGCGGGGTGCAGCTCCTCTGGACCGTCAGCGTGGAGATCGAGGGCCAGACCAAGCCCGCTTGCGTGGCTGAGGTGGTCTACCGCTTGTACGAGTGATCCAGTGGGAACCCCAAAAAACTCACCACGGAGACACGGAGCCATGGGCACACAGGAGGCGCCAGGCTCAGTCGCCCCCAAAAGGAGCTGGGCCTGGCGCCTCCTGTGGCTTCCGGCTTCGCCGGAAGCGGCCTTCGGCCTGCCCCTGATGGAGGTACACGGAGGCCTCCGTGCCAACTCTGTGGGCTCCGTGCCTCTGTGGTGGATCCTTGATGTTTGGACGCAAGTTGGAATCAGAGCGTGGTGCTGGCGCCGCCGTCCACGGTGATGTACTGGCCGGTGATGTGCCGCGAGGCCTCGGCGGCCAGGAAGACCACGGTGCCCTTGAGATCCTCGTCGCCGCCCAGGCGGCCCAGGGGCGTACCCGCGATGACGCTGGTCTCGATCATCTCCAGCACGCCCGCGGACATGCGCGAGGGGAAGAAGCCGGGACAGATGGCGTTCACGTTGATGTTGTACTTGCCCCACTCCGTGGCCAGGGCCCGGGTGAAGTTGACCACCGCGCCCTTGCTGGTGTTGTAGGCGATGGTGGTCATGTGGGGTGGGCCCCCGGCCAGGCCGGCCACCGAGGCGATGTTGATGATCTTGCCCGAGCGCTGGGGGATCATGCAGCGGCGGCCCACTTCCTGGCTCAGGAAGAACATGGCGTTGATGTTCAGGTTCATGACCTTGTTCCAGGCCTCGGCGGGATGCTCGGCGGCGGGCGCGCCCCAGGTGGCGCCGGCGTTGTTCACCAGGATGTTGATGGTGCCGTAGGTATCCACCACCTGGCTTACCAGGCCCGGCAGCGTCTCGAAGCGGGACAGGTCGTTGACGAGGGTCAGCACCTCCACGCCCAGCGCCCGCAGGTAGGCCTCGGCCGCCTTCAATTCATCGGCCTTGCGCGCGGTGATGACCACCTTGGCGCCCATCTCGCCCAGCCCTGCGGCCATCTGCAGGCCCAGCCCCCGGGAGCCGCCGGTGATCAGTGCCACCTTGCCTCGGATATCGAAGAGGTGCTTTACGCTCATCTGTCTTCCTTGAATGCAGGGTGGGGCCAGGGGAAAGGGGTTCGAATGACTGTGAAGGAAAACTGGCCTTTTGAACAGGGATGGAGGGGATGGAAGGGATAAAAAAGCCATTGGCCGGTGATGGACAGTGATGCACGGTGATGGGATCGTGCTCCTCCGTCATGCTGCTGATTCACAGGCGAAAGAGCCTTTTAACCACCGATGA
>JBBQHW010000108.1:0-7136 GCA_038324335.1 Holophagales bacterium | reverse complement strand
CAGGACAGCCGGGCCTGGGGCAAGGACAGTGCAAGTGGCTACGACACCGGCATCAAGGATGTCGACTTGAAGAATTTCACCAGCAATCTGGTCAGCAGCACGCCCAGCAATGCCTGCTCGGACAGCGTGTTCCAGTTGATCACGCCGGGTTGCCCCAGCTACTACCTGTCGCCCTACACACCCGGGCCTCCGGCCACGCCGGGTGATCCCAAATTCGGCTACTACATCAACTTCCCGAGCATTGCGAACAACTTCATTTCCAAGGGCATCAACCCACCGATCGTAGTGGCCGGCAGCCTGTTCTACTCCTATTTCACCCCTTCCACTTCCGATCCCTGCACGGGCGGAACCGGGAATACCTACAGCTGGTTCACCACCGACGTGATGAACCCCATCGTGAGCGATGCCCGCACAGCCGCTACGCCCGCGAGCGGACAGAAGGACTCATGGGTCGGCGTGGCTTCCGACTACATCGCCCTTGGGACGAAGGCGGTCCTTCAGGGCGGGACCGTTGCCTCGAACGATCCCACACCAGGGGCCAGTGCGACCACGCCGGAGATCCACACCACCCCGACCTCCCGGTCAGGGAATTTCCCCAAGGTTCGCGTGTGGCGCACCGTGCATTAGCAATTGTCTGTGCCTTGATTGAAGAATGGGGGTCCGCCAGGGCCCCCTTTTTCATGCCTATGGTCGGGAAGCCGCTGCAGAGGTGGTACGCTGGGGTGTGTCAGATCTTTCACCCATCGCCCGCCTGCGCCCGAAAAAGGCCTTCGGCCAGAATTTCCTGGTGAACGATGGGGCCATTGCCACCATCACAGGTGTGGCCCTTGCCTCCAGCGCTGAGCGGCTGCTGGAGATCGGCCCGGGCCCCGGCGTGCTCACGGCGCGACTGCTGGCGGATGGTCGGCCCCTCTGGGCGGTGGACCTGGATCCCGAGGCCTGCGACTTGTTGAGAGACCGCTTTTCGGCCCAGCCCCACTTCCACCTGCTGCAAGGCGATGCCGTGCGCATTCCCCTGCCGGAGGGTTCCCCCTGGTCCGTGGTGGGCAACCTGCCCTACAACGCCGCCACCCCCATCCTGGCGCGACTGTTGACCGAAAGCATCGGCTGGGACCGCATGGTGCTGATGTTCCAGCTGGAGGTAGCCCAGAAGCTCATGGGCGTGGCCGGCACCAAGGCCTACGGCCCGCTGTCGGTGCTGGCCCAGCTCTGCGCGCGGCTGACGCGCCTGGTGAAGCTGGGGCCCGGCTCCTTCCGGCCCTCGCCCAAGGTGGATTCGGCGGTGGTGTTATTCGAGCCGCTCAGTGATGCCCCCAGCCTGGTTGAACGGAAGGCCCTGCTCACCGTGCTGCACCGCTCCTTCACCCATCGCCGCAAGACCCTGGCGAACAATTGGCAGGGGGCCCTGTCGGCGGAGGCTTTGACCAAGGTTGGGCTTGCTTCGGCGCTGCGCGCCGAAGTTATCACGCCTTCGGCGTGGCTGCTTGCGACCCGCGAACTGTTGAAAAGTCACCCGGAGGTGTTTCCATCGTCATGCCCATAGCTCCCGAATTCACTGGCTGGACCGACCCCCCCGCCGCCGACGAACTGCGACTGGTCCCCATCGGCGGGCTCGGCGAGTTCGGCATGAACGCGCTGGTGGTGCACAGCGCCCGCAGCCTCTTCCTGGTGGACTGCGGCCAGCTCTTCCCCTCGGACGACCAGCCGGGCATCGATTCCATCGTGCCGGACTTCGCCTACCTCGAGCCCTTCGCGAAGCGTCTTCAGGCGGTGCTGCTCACCCATGGCCACGAGGACCACATCGGCGCGCTGCCCTATTTCCTGCGCCGCTGGCCGGTGCCCGTCTATGGCACGGCCTTCACCCTGGGCCTGGTGGAAGGCAAGCTGCGCGAGCATGGGATCGATACCGGACTGCTGCACATCGTGTCGGACTATGGCCGCGTCAAAGTGGGCAACGGCGAGATCGAGGCCGAGTGGATCCCCGTGACTCACAGCATCCCCGATGCCTGCGCCCTGGTCCTGCACACGCCCCAGGGCGTGCTGGTGCATTCGGGCGACTTCAAGATCGACCCTGACCCCCTGGATAGCCGTCATACGGGCATGGAGCGGCTCCAGGCCCTGGGCGACGCGGGTGTGCGCCTGCTCATGGCGGATTCCACCAACATCGGCCGACCGGGCCGCTCGCCTTCGGAGTCCGTGTGCCGCGAAGGGCTGGAGGTCGCCTTCGAGCGGACCAAGGGCCGCCTCTTCGTCACCACTTTCAGCTCGAACATCCACCGCCTCCAGACGCTGGTGGACCTGGCCTACGAGTTCCGCCGCCGGGTGGTGCTGCTGGGGCGCAGCCTCGACCGTAACCTCGCCTTGGCCCGCTCCCTCAGGTTGCTGGACCTGCCGGACGACATCCTGGTCGATGTCAAGGATGCCAAGCTCTTCGAGCCCCGGGACCTGCTGGTGCTTTGCACCGGCAGTCAGGGCGAACCCATGAGCGGTCTGGCGCGGCTCCTGCGGCGTGAGGTGAAGGGCCTGCCCATGGAGCCAGGCGACCGCCTGGTGGTGAGCGCCCGGTCCATCCCCGGCAACGAGGTGGCCATCTCGCGGATGCTGGACATGGCGGAGCGCCTGGGGGCGGAGACTTCTTTGGAGGGCCTGGGGCCCGTGCACGCCTCGGGCCATGGCTGCCGGGATGAGCTGGCCGATCTCATCCGCGCTGTGCGCCCCAAGCAGATGGTGCCGGTGCATGGCACCTACCGGAACCTGCGGGCCCACGGGGCCCTGGCGACCTCGCTGGGCTGGACGTCGAAACGCATCTCCCTGCTGGATGGCGGTCTCTGCCTGCGCCTCTTCAAGGATGGCCGGGTGGACATGCCCGGCGCGGTGCCCGTGGGCAAGTGCTTCGTGGATCAGGGCGTGGACCACATGGTGGATGCCCGCGTGGTGCAGGATCGCCTCATCCTCCAGGAGGACGGCGTGGTCTTCGCGACGCTGCTGGTGGATCCCCAGACCGGCGAACTGGCGGCGGATCCTACCATCCTCAGCCGCGGCTTCGTGATGCTGTCCGATGACGAGGCCTACGCCGAGTTGTTGTCCAGGGTGGCGCGCAAGGCCTACGAAGAGGCGCCGCCCGTGGTCCGCAAAGATGGCGCGGCCCTGCGCGACGCCATTCGCCTGGACCTGCGGCGCATCATCCGCAAGACCACCCAGAACCGCCCGCTGGTCATTCCGGTGATCCTGGAAGCCCCGGTGTCCTGAGCCTAGCGAAAACCACGACGGGCGCCCAGCCCTGGTCGGTTGGCAAAGCCCTGCCGCAGTGCCTCCACGACCCGCCGCTGCATTTCCTCCACCTGGATGATGAGGCGCACCTGTTGCGCTGGGCTGAGCCTGGCCCGGATGTCATCCTCGAACCGGAATTTCAATTCCTTCTGCTGGCGCCGGAGTTCTACGAACTGCTCCAGCAGGGGCCGCACCTTGACGTTCTTGTCCTCCTCGGTGCCAGGTCCCAGCAGGATGTCGTTGAAGCGATGACGGATCTGCTGGATCTGCTTCGTCAGTTCGAACTGTTCACGGTCGTAGCGGGACCAGCGCTCCACGACGGTGCGGGCCTGCTCCTCCGGCAGCCCCACGGTCTGCTGAAGCTGATCCATGCGGAACCGCGCCAGGGACCTTTCTTCCCCGGCCGGAGCCGGTGCCTGGCTTTGGGCCAGGCAGGGCAGAGCCACGAGCGAGAGGAGGGACACCATGAGGAGGGGGCGGAACATGTTTACCTCGGAGAGGACGGGGAAGTACCGAGACGATTCAAGAGTGCCTTCATTTCCTCGGGCGTGAGCGTCTGGATCTGGGCGGCATCCTCTTCCCGGTCGTGGAAGGGCGTATCCGATACGGTGCTGCCCGTTTCCTGCAACTCGGGCAGCCGCGGCAGGGTGGCTTCGACGAAGGGGGTGCGGTTGGCCCGGCCGGCCCAGAAGGCGCCGGCACCCACGGCCATCAGCACCGTCGCGGCGGCGGCCCAGGCGAGGGGGCGCACCCGGTGTCCCAGGCCCGGGCGGGCCGGGAGCTTGCGCAGCACGCGGTCGGAAAGCCGCTCGAAATACCCAGCCGGGGCCAGGACCCCAGCGCATTCCTCCTGGGCGAGGTAGGCAACCCTGGTCTCGGAACAGGCGCGGCAGATCTGCATGTGAGCCTCCACCTCGGCACCGGGATCCAGGGGGTCGATCAGAATGGCTTCGAGGGCCTGGGAGCAGACTTTCGAAATGGGAAGAAGGGCATCGTTCATGGCCGTCCTCCTTTCACTTGGCGGGTCAGGTTGCGGATGGCGTGGAAGATGTGGGCCTTCACGCTGCCCACGGAGGTGCCCATCTGCTGGGCGATCTGTTCGTATTTCCAATCGTGCTGGAGCTTCAAGGTCAGCGCCTCCTTCTGGCGCCGGGGCAGCTTTGGCAGGGCCTCCTGGAGGAGCCGCCGGGCCTCCAGGTCCAGCAGGGCACTGATCTGAGTTTCATCCACCCGAAGGGCCGGATGTTCGAAGGTGCCCTCGGGGCCGTCCAGGCTTTCGTGTTCCTTGATGACCCGCTCCCGGTAGTTCAGGGCCTGGCGGGTGGCGATGGTGATGAGCCAGGTACGGAAAGATGATTCGAAGCGGAAGCCGGGCAGGGCACGGTAGACGCGGATGAAGGTCTCCTGGACCACGTCGTCCGCGTCCTGGTGATTCTTCAGGATGGAAAAGGCCTTGCCGTAGACATCCCGCGAGAACAGGTTGACCAGGGCCCCGAAAGCCCCCTGATCTCCCCGCTGGGCCTCTTCCACCCAGACCAAAACCTCCGGCGCATGGTAGGGCGAGCCCGGGTTGGGAGTCCGATCGGCGGTCGGAGGGGCCGTCTGCATCATCAAGGGCTCGCTCAAGGTGGCTGACGCCATCATGTTACGCTCCGAGGGCGGGCATCGGGAAGATTCCGCCCTCAGTTGATGGACCCATGCGGGCTTCCTGGGGTTGAATGTAACTCCAGGCTTCGACCACACAGCCCGCAGCCTAAAGCCCACTGCCCATCAGGAGTTCCCATGCGTGAACGCATCACCCCGCTGCTTTCCGAGGCCCAGATCCGCACCCGGGTCCAGGAACTGGGAGAGCAGCTGACGAAGGACTACGCCGGGAAGGACCTCGTGGTCGTGGGCCTGCTCAATGGCGTGTTCCCGTTTTTCGCGGACCTGGTGCGCGCCATGGAATTGGATTTCGATGTGAGTTTCATGCAGGTGACCAGCTATGGCGGTGGCCTGGAAAGCACCGGCGAGGTGCACATCCTCAAGGATCTCGATCGCAGTATCCGGGGCCGCCACGCGTTGGTGGTGGAAGATATCGTGGACACGGGCCTCACCCTGTTCAAGGTCGGCAACCTCCTCAAGGACCGCGAGCCCCTGAGCCTGAAGATCTGCACCCTGCTGGACAAGCCCAGCCGCCGCAAGGTCCAGGTGCCAGTTGACTACGTCGGCTTCACCATCGAGGATCACTTCGTCGTCGGTTATGGCCTCGACCTCGAAGGCAAACTCCGCAACCTGCCCTACGTCGGCGTGTTCCATCCCTAGGTTCAAAGAGTTGGAACACAGAGGACACAGAGAAAAACAGGAGGACACAGAGAACAGCAGAAGCAACAGAGAACCGCAAATGAAACAGGCAAAAACGGGGCAGGGCATGATGGATCTGCATGATCGTGGAAAGACATCTGGCGAGACTGGTCCCTACGCGGAACTGACTTGGGCGGTCATCCGGGCAGGCATCGAAGTCCAGAAACGGCTTGGTCCATGGCTCCTTGAATCAGCTTACGAAGCCTGCCTGACCTATGAATTGGAGCAGTCTGGACATACGGTGGAAAGGCAGGTTCCAGTTTCAATCCGATATCGGGACTTGATCGTGCCCAATGCCTTCAGGATGGATCTGCTCGTCGACGGGATTCTCGTGGTGGAGTTGAAGGTGGCCGAAGCCATCACCAAAGAGCACGAAGCCCAAGTCTTGAGCTACCTTCGGTTTTCCGAGAAACCCGCTGGCCTGCTAATGAACTTCGCCCTTCACCCCCTCGCCAAGCGCGGCGTCCGGAGGTTCCTGATGACCCCTTCTTTTTCCTCTTCCTCTTCCTCTGCGTCCTCTGTGTGATTTCTGTGTCCTCTGTGTTCCGCCTTTTTCTTGTTCCTGTTTTCCTGGTGGCCTTCCTCGGCTGCGGGTATCACCGTCTGGACCGACAGCAGCGGGGGGCGGCCTGGGCCAGGCAGGGCGAGACCATCCGGCTGGCGCGGTTCCGCAACCTGACGCCCCGGTTGGGCCTGGAGGATCGTTTCACCAAGGCCCTGGAGAACCGCGTGGTGGCAGCCAGCCCCTGGCGGCTGGTGGCCCAGGGCGAGCCGGCCCGCTGGGTGCTCCAGGGCACCCTCGAGGAGTACCGGTCCCGGCCCATCGGGCTCACGCTCGGGAATGCCACCACCAAGGCCAGTGCCGGCTCCGCCTCGCGCGTCGAAGTGGCGGTGGTGGCCAGTGTGGAACTCCTGGATGGCCAGACCGGCGCGGTGGTGTTGTCCCGGCGGGGGTTGACCTTCTCGAACCAGTACCGGGTGGACGAGAATTTCGCCAGCTTCGACAACCGCGAATTGCAGGTGATCGAAAGCCTGGCGGATGACTTCGCCGAAAGCTTCCTCACCCAGCTGCTGGAGGGCACCGACTGATGGCCGTACCTGCCACGTGGCTGAACCACTCCTTTGCCCTGGTTCACGGCGAGGACGGCGATGGGCGGCGCGAGGCGGTGGAGGCCTGGAAGCAGAAGCACGTGGATCCCGAATGGGCCGACTTCTCCATGACCGTCTGCTCCGAAGGCTGCCCCTGGCCCGAGGTGGTGGCCGCCCTGCAAGAGGCCTCGCCCTTGGGCGCCGAGGCCCGCACCGTGATCGTGCCCGCCGCCGACAACCTGTTCAGCAAGCGTAGAGGCGGCCCCAAGGACAAGAAGCAGGACCTGCCCCCCGCCGTGGCGACGCTGTTGCAGGATCCGCCTGTGGAAGTGAAGCTGCTGCTCGTGGCCTGGTCCAGCATTCCGGCGGGCCCCGGCAATCCATTGGGCTCAAAGCCTTGGACCGACTGGGCCAAGAGCGGAAGGATCCTGAAG
>JBBQHW010000107.1:0-7273 GCA_038324335.1 Holophagales bacterium | reverse complement strand
CCCATCCCGAACACGGCCGTTAAGACCTGGAGGGCCGATGATACTGCTCTGCACAGGAGTGGAAAAGTAGGTCGCTGCGACGTTAAAACCCCTCCGGGCCATCTTAATTGATGGCCCGGAGCCATTTTACTGATAAATTATCATCCACATTTCGAGGCGATCATGTCCATCGAAGTCCGACTTCCAGACGACTCCCTGCGGCAGCTGGCCGAGGGTGCCACTGGAGCCGACCTGGCCGGTGGCATCGGTGCGCGCCTGCTCGAGGCGGCCCTGGCCGTCAAGGTGGATGGGCGCCTGGCGGATCTGAAGGCCCCCCTGGTGAATGGGGTCAAGGTCGAGATCGTCACCAACAAGACCCCCGAAAGCCTGGAACTGATCCGCCATTCCACGGCCCACCTCCTGGCCCACGCGGTCAAGCGGCTCTATCCGAACGCCCGGGTGGGCATCGGCCCCACCATCGAGGACGGTTTCTACTACGACTTCTGGATGGACAAGCCCTTCACGCCCGAGGACCTCCCGGTCATCGAGGCGGAGATGAAGAAGATCGTGGCCGAAGGCGTCGAGGTGGTGCGGGAAGACCTCGATCGGGACGTGGCCGTGGCCCGGTTCCAGGCCATGGGCGAACCGCTCAAGGTCGAGATCGTGGCGGGCCTCCCGGCCGGCGAGCAGATCAGCGGCTACCGCCAGGGCGACTTCTACGATCTCTGCCGCGGGCCCCACGTGCCCAGCACCTCCAAGCTGAAGGCCTTCAAGCTGCTCAGCATCGCCGGCGCCTACTGGCGCGGCGACGAACGGAACCAGATGCTCAGCCGCATCTACGGCACCGCCTTCCACTCCCAGAAGGAACTGGACGAGCATCTGAGCCGCCTGGAGGAAGCCAAGACCCGGGATCACCGCAAGCTGGGCAAGGAACTGGGTCTCTATTCCTTCCATCCGGAAGCGCCAGCCTCGCCCTTCTTCCATCCCAAGGGCACCCTGGTCTACAACGAGCTGGTCACCTACATCCGCGAGCTTTACTTCAAGTACGGTTACAGCGAGGTCATCACCCCGCAGATCCTCGACGTGGCGCTCTGGAAGACCAGCGGGCACTACGAGAACTTTGCGGAGAGCATGTACTTCACCACCGCCGAGGAGCGGGAATACGCACTGAAGCCCATGAACTGCCCGGGCCACTGCCTCATGTTCGGTGTCCAGAAGCACAGCTACCGGGACCTGCCCATCCGCTTCGCGGATTTCGGCCGCCTGCACCGCTACGAACGCAGTGGCGTCACCCACGGCCTCACCCGGGTGCGCACCTTCTGCCAGGACGATGCCCACATCTACTGCACGCCCGAGCAGATCAAGCCCGAGATGGCCTCCTTCCTCTCCCTGCTGAAAGAGGTCTATGACACCTTCGGCTTCGAGGGCATGCGGGTGGCGCTCAGCACCCGGCCCGAGAAGCGCCTGGGCTCCGACGAGATCTGGGATGCCGCCGAACACGCCCTGGGCGAGGCCCTGGACGAGGCCGGACTGCCCTACACGCTCAACCCTGGCGAGGGCGCCTTCTACGGTCCCAAGATCGAATTCCAGCTCCTGGATGCCCTCAAGCGCCCCTGGCAGCTGGGGACCCTGCAGGTGGACTACATGCTGCCGGAGCGCTTCGATCTGAACTACACCCGGCCGGACGGTACCGAGGGACGTCCCATCATGCTGCACCGGGCCATCCTGGGCAGCCTCGAACGCTTCATGGGCATCCTCGTCGAGCACACCGCCGGGGCCTTCCCCGCCTGGCTGGCCCCCACCCAGGTGGCCATCCTGCCCATCACCGACCGGGCCAACGCCTTTGCCACCGAGGTCGCAGCCCGCGCCAAGTCGCTGGGTCTGCGCGCCGAACTGGACGCGCGGAATGAAAGCCTGAAGGCCAAGATCCGCGACGCCCAGCTGGCCAAGGTCCCCTACATGCTGGTCATCGGCGATCGCGAGGCCGAGGCGGGCACCGTATCCGTGCGGCATCGCCATCGGGGTGACCTGGGCGTCCAGGCCCTGGACACCTTCCTGGCCACCCTGGCCCAGGAAGTCCAGAGCCGCCAGCGCTGACCCTGTTTTCCATGCTTGGCCTGAATCCACACAAGTGATAGACTTTGTGTCCTTGTGCAACTGAGGGAGGAACCATTCGTCCTAACGAGACCCGCATCAACGACGGCATCCGGGCCCAAGAGGTCCGCGTCATCTCAGAAGATGGCGAACAGCTAGGCTTGATGCCTCCCCACCAGGCCATCCGGATCGCGGAAGAACGTGGCCTCGACCTGGTGGAAGTGGCCGGAAACGCCCAGCCACCCGTATGCCGGATCATGGACTACGGCAAGTACAAATTCATGGAAGCCAAGCGGGAGCACGCCGCCCGCGCGAAGCAGAAGAACATCGTGGTCAAGGAAGTGAAGTTCAGGCCCAAGACCGACGATCACGATTTTGATTTCAAGGTGAAGCACATCCTGCGGTTCCTGGAGGAGGAAGACAAAGTCAAAGTGGTGGTCATGTTCCGCGGGCGCGAAGTCGTCCACCGCGACATCGGCTACCGGATCATCGAGGAAGTCATCCAGCGCATCGGCGACAAGGCCATTGTGGAAAAGGGTGCCGGCATTGATGGTCGCGACATGCACGCCATCCTGGCACCCCGGATCATCGAAGTCCCGAAGGCCCCGAAGAAACCCAAGACTGCCAAACCCGAGACCACCGATAGCGCAGCACCAGTCCCCAAAGCAGCCGTCATCGAAGCACCTGTCACCGCAACAGCCGTCACCGAAGCACCATCAGCCCCGACTCAGTGAGGAACCCATGAGCACCTACAAGATCAAGACCCACAAGGGCGCCCAGAAGCGCTTCAAGAAGACCGCCAGCGGCAAGTTCAAGCGCGGCTGCTCCCACCAGCGCCACATCCTGACCAAGAAGACTGCCAAGCGGAAGCGCCAGCTGGACATGGGCCGCCTGGTGTCGAAGGCCGATTCCAAGGCCGTTGCCGCCATGCTGCCTTATGCGTGAATTCTCTCCGGGGGTTCCGCGCTTGCGCGCACACCCCCGGACCCCCGCGCGCCTCTCAGGCAAAGCCTGTTCGGCGCTTGTTCTCCAAGGCCTGAGATCCTAGGATTGAAGGTTCAACCCGGTGGCTGAGGCCACCCCCGATGAGGCCTTCAAAGCTCGCCGATTCCCGGCCGCGCTGCCTCGAGGAAAGGAAGCAACATGACTCGCGTAAAACGTGGCTTTAAGCGCGCCCAGCGCCGCAAGCGCATGATGAAGTTCGCCAAGGGCTTCTACGGCGCCAAGTCCCGCCTGTACCGCTCCGCCAAGGAAGCCGTCGAGAAGGCCCTCGGCTACGCCTACCGCGATCGCAAGGTCAAGAAGCGCGACTTCCGTCGCCTCTGGGTGGTGCGCATCAACGCCGCCTGCGCGCAGAATGGCACCAGCTACTCCAAGTTCATGGGCGGTCTGAAGAAGGCCTCCGTGGACCTCGACCGCAAGATTCTCGCGGATCTCGCCGTGCGCAATCCGGAAGCCTTTACCAAGCTCGTGGCCGTGGCCAAGGGCTGATCGCGAACGCAGCACATCGCCGATACCCGAAAGGCCGCGCAAGCGGCCTTTCCTTGTTTTGAACCAGCCTCGAGGGACCCATGGACCACCTGCTGCCGCCGGAGATCATCGAGGCGGGACGCGTCTTCCCGGCGGCGCTGGCCGCCTGCGGGGACCTGGACGCCCTGCTGCGCCTCAAGGGCGCCTACGTGGGCCGCGAGGGCAGCCACGCCGCGCGGCTCATGGAACTCCTGAAGGCTGCCCCCAAGGAGCAGAAGCGCGACCTGGGCGCGGCCATCAACGGCCTGAAGCAGCAGTGGGAGGAGGGCCTGAAGGCCCGCCAGGCCGAGCTGGAGACTGCGAAGAAGCAGCAGAACGCTGCCGCCGACCGCTGGGATCCCTCTCTGCCGCCACCCGTGCCGGCCATGGGCGCCATGAACCCCCTGAACCGCCTCATGGACCGGCTGGTGGAGGTCTTCCGGCCCCTGGGCTTCCATGTGGAAGAAGGCCCCGAGGTGGAAACCGAGGCCCACAATTTCGATGGCCTGAACATCCCCGAAGACCACCCGGCCAAGGCGTCGTCGGACACCTTCTACCTGGCGGCGCATCCGGAACTGCTGCTGCGCACGCACACCAGCCCCGTGCAGGTACGCACGCTCCTGCGCGTGGCGCCAGAGCTGGAACAGCGCGGCGGCATCCGCTTCCTGGCCCCGGGCCGCGTCTACCGCAAGGACGAGATCGATCCCACCCACAGCCCCATGTTCCACCAGGTGGAGGGCATGCTGGTGGGCCGTGGCATCGGCATGCAGCACCTCAAGGGCACGCTGGAATACGCGCTGCGGGCGCTCTTCGGCCCGCACACAGAGATCCGTCTGCGGCCCTCGTACTTCCCATTCGTGGAGCCGGGCTGCGAGGTGGACGTGAGCTGCCCCCTCTGCGGCGCCCAGGGCTGCCGCGTATGCAAGGGCTCGGGCTGGGTAGAGATCCTGGGCGCGGGCCTCATCCATCCGAACGTGCTCACCTATGCCGGCATCGATCCTGCTGTCTGGTCCGGCTGGGCCTTCGGCATGGGCGTGGAGCGCATGTCGATGATGCTGAGCCAGACGCCCGATCTGCGGCTGTTCTTCGAGAATGATCAGCGCTTCCTCAAGGCCATGGGAGGGCTGGACTGATGTGGATCGAACGCAAGGCCCTGGCCGCTGAAGTACCCGCTGCTGCCAGCCTGGAAACGCGTCAGCTCTGCGAGCTGCTGGCCGCCCTGGGTTTCCCCGTGGATGGCGTCGCCACCCGCGAAGGCTCCGACGTGCTGGATGTGGACATCACCGCGAATCGCGGTGATGCCATGTCGCACCGGGGCCTGGCCCGGGAGCTCGCCGCGAAACTGCGCCAGCCCCTGGCACCCATCGCGGTGGTCGCTGCAATCGAAGGCGCCCCGGCGGTGACGGTGCGGCTGGAAAGTCCCGCCTGCCCGCTCTATAGCACCGCCGTGCTGGAACTCGGAACGGGGGCCACACCTCCGGAGGCCCAGGCCCTATTGCGGGCCCTGGAGTCCACGCCGAAGCTCCTGGCCGCCGTGGATGCCTCCAACGAACTGCTGCACCGCTACGGCCATCCCACCCACGCCTTCGACGCCGCGCGCCTCCGGGGCGCTGTCGCCATCCGCTGGGCCCGGGCCGGCGAAACCCTGATGACCCTCGACGGCATCACCCGCATCCTCACGGCGCAGGACCTCGTCATCGCCGACGAAGTCGGCCCCATCGCCCTGGCTGGCGTCATGGGCGGCGACGGCACCAAGGTCACGGCAGCCACGCGCCGGGTGCTGCTGGAAAGCGCCTATTTCGATCCCAAGACCGTGCGCGCCACGGCCCGCCGCCACAGCCTGCACACGGATGCCTCGCATCGCTTCGGGCGCGGCGCGGATCCCGCCATGGCCACCGTCGCCCGGGACCTGCTGGTGCAGCGGCTGCAGGCCTGGTGTGGCGCCCGGCTGATCGCCGCCTGGACCGTCGGCGCGGTACCACCCACCGCGGCGGCCGTGGCGTTGACCACCACCCTCCTCGATCGCGTGGCCGGTGAAACCCTGTCGCTGACGGAAGCCGCTGATTCGCTCCAACGCCTGGGCTGCGGCGTGGAACTCCAGGGCGACCGCCTCGTGGTGGTGCCGCCCACCTGGCGCCACGATCTCGCCATTCCCGAGGATCTGGCCGAGGAGGTGCTGCGGCTGCGGGGTTACGAGCACATCCCATCGGTGCTGCCGCCCCTGGAAGGTCCGCCCGAACCGCTGTCCCCGACCTACCTGCAGCGACAGTACCTGTCCAGGCGCCTGGCCCACCTGGGCTTCCACCAGACCGTGACCTATGGCTTCATCAGCCCCGAGCTGGATCAGGCCTTCGCCGCCCCGGGGAATGCCCCCGAGGGGCGCACCCTGGCCAACCCGCTGGGGCAGGAGTATTCGGTGCTGCGCGGCTCGCTCCTGCCGAGCCTCCGGGCCGCCGCGGAGCAGAACCTTCGTCAGGGGGCCCGGCAGGTCCGCCTCTTCGAGCTGGCGCCCGTCTACGTCAGCAGGTCCAAGGGCCCAGTCGAGCAGTTCACGCTCGGCGTGGTCTGGGGCGGCACCCTGGGCGGCGAGGACTACCTGAGTCCGGCCCGCCCGGTCCGGGAGGCGGATCTCAGCGGTGTCGCCCGGGATCTCGGCTGGGTGCGCCTCCCGGAGGTGCGCTCCCTGGGCGAAGGGCTGTTCGGCTTCGAACTTTCCGTGGCGGAATTGCCCCCACCAGAGGCCCGGGTCATTCCCGCCTTCCGGCCCTTCAGCCGCTTCCCCGCCGTGGAACGGGATCTATCGCTGCTGGTGGACCTGGGCCAGTCCCACGCGGCCCTGGCGGCGGCCATGCGGGCCGCCCTGCCCGCGGACGCACTCCAGGACCTGCGCTGCGTGGACGTATTCCGCCCCAAGAGCCTGGCCGAGGGTCGCCAGGCCTGGCTCATGCGCCTGCGGTTCCAGGCGGAGCGCACCCTCGTGGGCGAGGAAGTGGACGCCTGGGTGGCGGCCGCCCTGGCCGCGGCGGAATCGCTCGGGGCGAAGCTCCGGGTTTAAGATGACCGTAGGAGCCCGTCCATGGATTTGCTGAAGCAACTCGAATCGAAAATGCAGGCCCTGGTCCAGCAACGCAACCAGTTGAAGGAAGAGCTGGACGCCCTGAAGGCTGCCGGTACGGCGGGGGCCCAGGAGGCGCAGGCCCTCAAGGCCAGCCTGGCGGCAGCCCTGGCCGAGAAGACCGCCCTGGAGCAGGACCGGGAGGCCGTGAAGGAGCAGGTGGCAGCCATTCTCCGGGCCATGGAGGCCCTGGGATGAGGCCACCGGTCCCGTTGCCGGGCACCCAGCCTGTCTCGGTGACGGTCCAGGGGCGGCCCCTCCAGGTCCAGACGGAGCACCCCGAGACCCTGGCCGCGGCGGTGGCGACCCTGGAGACCACCTTTCAGGACATGGACTCCCAATGCCAGCTAAGATGGGGGAGCGTCCCGAAGGGCCTCGACACTCCGTCCTGGTACCTCCTGGCCGCCCTGAACCTGGCGCACCGTGTGGTGCGTTTGGAACAGGAAGCCAACCAGCACACCCACAACCTGGAACAGACCCTCTCCAAGCTGTTGAACGATGTTCCGGACGAACCTTCCGCCCCCGTGCCACTCCTCGACGAGGACGGAGACTGATTTCCCTGCGAGGCCCGTGATC
>JBBQHW010000106.1:0-7304 GCA_038324335.1 Holophagales bacterium | reverse complement strand
GGAAGGGTCGCCAGGAGCTGCTTGGCGGCGGGAGCCGTAGGGCCCTCCAACCAGCGCTGGTGGAAGGCCTCGCCGCGCTGACCGTCCAGCAGGATCCAGCAGGGCCCCGCCACGCCGGTCTGCCGCAGGGCCGCGGCCCGCAGGGCGAAGGCCGAAAAGCCCCAGGTGGGCAGCCCCGTGAGGCCGAAGCCCTCGGCCGTGGCCACGCCGATGCGCAGGCTGGTGAAGCCGCCGGGACCCACGCAGGCCGCCACGCCCGACAGGTCCCGCGGCGCGGCCCCGGCCTCGGCCATGAGCGCATCCAGGGTGGGGAGCAGGTGCTCACTGTGCCCGCGCCCCACGCCGGACACCACCCGCCGCGTCCACACCCGCTCCCCCCGTAACAGCGCGAGGTGCAGGAATTCCGTGGTGGTGTCGAGGGCGAGGAGCATGTTGGGCTGTGGGCTGTTGGCCATGGGCTATGGGACAAGATGGGGCTCGGCACCATCCAGCACTCGGGACGGCCCGAAGGTAAACAAGGATGCGGCCCGCAGGGCCGCCACAGAAAGCAGTTCCCACAGCCTACAGCCAAGCCAACGCAAAGCGGCGGCCCTCAGGCCGCCGCTTTGCGTTGGAACCTACCGCCGAACAGGCCCTGATGACCTTAGTGCCCCGGAGGATCGGAAGAGCCAGAGCCCTCGGAGGACCTCCCGGATTGTCGATAAAACTCAGACAAATCAACGCAAAGGCCGATGCAAGGGAGACCGCGCGGTCCAGGGAGTTTCCAATGTTCAGCCGGCTATCCGTAGCCAGAAAAATCCAATTCCTTGGCCTGGTGCCTTTGACGCTCTTTTTGGTCCTCTTCTTCGCCTACCTGCTCCCGGCCTTCGGCGCCCGCTATATGGGGGCGAAGCAGCAGGGGGCCCGGAACGTGGTCGACATGGGCTATTCCCTCCTCGCCTCCCTGGATTCGCGGGTGCAGAAGGGGGAGTTGAGTCTGGAGCAGGCCCAGGCCCAGGGCCGGGCGGCCATCCTTTCCATGCGTTACGAGGACAACAACTACCTGTGGATCGCCAGCCCCGGGGCCCGCATCGTGGGCCATCCCATCAAGATGGAGCTGGCCGGGAAGGACATGAGCGCCAGCAAGGATGCGAACGGCAAGTTCCACTGGCAGGCCATGGACCAGTTGGCCCAGAAGCCGGAGGGCGGCTTCGTGGACTACGATCAGCTGCTGCCCGATGGCAAGGTGCGCCCGAAGGTCAGCTACATCCGCCGCTTCCAGCCCTGGAGTTGGGATCTCGCCACGGGTGTCTACGTGGATGACGTGCAGTCCCAGATCCGCGCCCTGGCCTGGACCACGGGCATTCCCCTCGCCGTATTGGCGGGGCTGATCATCGTCGTGAGCCTCTCGGTGGCCCGGGGCATCGCCAGGCCCATCCTGGCCCTGGCCCAGGGCCTCCGCGCCTCGGACCTCACCCTGCGCCTGCCGGTGCTCACCCAGGACGAAGTCGGCGAGGTGGCCCAGGCCTTCAATGCCTACAACGCCCACCTCCACGAGACCGTGAAGGAATTTGTGACCTACAGCGAGCGGGTGGCCGCGGGCTCCACGGAGCTGGCGGCTTCCTCGGAGGAGATGTCCAGGGCCGTCGCCCAGATCGCCCAGGTGAGCGAGAACCTGCGGAACTCCGGCGAGCAGGTGACCGGCGCCATGGGCCTGCTCACGGGCCGCTCGGCGGACGTGTCGGCGCATCTGGAGGCCTCCGCCAAGGAGACCAAGGCCGCCGTGACCGCCACGGAGCACAGCAGCCAGGCCGGCCAGGCGGCCGTCGCCGGCATCTCCGACATCCGCGAGGCCACGGGCCAGATGGTGAAGGCCGTCACGGTCATCCAGGACATCGCCCGGCAGACCAACCTGCTCAGCCTGAACGCCGCCATCGAGGCCGCCAAGGCCGGCAGCATGGGGAAGGGTTTCGCCGTGGTGGCCGAAGAGGTCCGCAAGCTGGCCGACCGCTCCCGGGCCGCCGCGGGCGAGATCGAACAGCTCATCCAGCGCACCCAGGAGGCCGTGGAAGCGGGCGTCCACGGCGTGGATACCACCCTCCACAGCCTGGAGGACATCCGGGCGCGCATCGCGGACGTCGCGGGCCGCTTCCAGCAGATCGGCGCGGCCGCCAAGGCCCAGACCGACACCAGCCGCGAAGTGAACGGCTTGGTGGAGGAGAACCATGCCCAGCTGACCCAGAACGCCTCCGCCACCCATGAGCTTTCGGCGACGGTGGTGGAGATCACCCACACGGCCTCGGATCTGGCCCAGGTGGCCGAGGGACTGCGCGCCGCCGTGGGGGGGTTCAAGCTCTAGGGCGCGTTGTCTGGCGGGTTCCGTGGCTGGCTGGAGAGACGAGTCTGGAGGCTGGAGACTGGAGGTACTGCTTCCTGAGCCGGCCCTGCTGGCCGCATCCATTATCTGCCTTTGATGCGTTCGGGATGGGAGGTACCGCCGGTTCCGCCGAAACCAACCTCCTGCCTCCAGTCTCGCCAACGCAGAGCGGCGGCCATTCGGCCGCCGCTCTGCGTTGGTACCTCCAGCCTGGGCGCCCTAGCCCTTCGCGCCTTGGTTCCTCAGGAACCCGCCAAATTCCTTGTCCAGGCCCAGGATGTGGTCCATCAGCCAGGATTCGAGAAAGGCCAGGATGTCGACGGTGAGCATGGTCTTGCCGGACCGATAGTCACCGATGAAGTCGCTCACCTGCAGGACCAGTTCCGCATGGGCCGAGAAGTGCGCCGAGGCGCCCGGATAATGCTGCTGGAACATGAGGGCTTCTTCGGCCTGGAAATGGGTGACCGTGTAGTCCCGGAGGAAGTTCAGGACTTTGAGGATCTCCGCCTGGTCCTGCCCCTGGTCCATGGCCGCATGCAGCTGGTTCAGGGCCGCCACCAGGGCGCGGTGATCCGCATCGATCAGCTCATGGCCAACTTCCAGGGCTGAGTGCCATTCCATGTAGGTCACGAGCCTGCTCCCGGTGGGTTCGCCGTCAAGGAAGGTAGGGGAAACCCAGCCAATGAAAAGGCGGCCACTGGGGCCGCCATCTCATCTGGGAATTTGAAAGCTAGCAGGCCTTGATGACCTTGCCGGCCTGGATGCAGGAGGTGCAGACGCGCAGGCGCTTGGGGGCGCCGCTCACCAGGGCGCGGACGCGCTGGATGTTGGGATTCCACCGGCGCTTGGTGATGTTGTTCGAGTGGGAGACGTTGTTGCCGAACTGGGGCTTCTTGCCACAAATTTCGCACTGACGGGACATGGGAACCTCACGAACCAAAGGTGAAAACAACCAAGAGAACCAGTTTAGCCAAGCAGCCCCGAAACGCAAGGGGAAAGGGCCCCAGACTGGAACCGCGAAAGACGCGAAAGGGCGCGAAACCAGGACCGTCGGGCCCTCCAGGTCAGGCCATGCCCCTTTCGCGCGCTCGAAGGGCGCTGCGCGCATTTTCGCGGTTGCCTTTCTGGGCTTTGACCACCCAGGATGGGAGCCGTTACCCCCGGAATCCCCATGGACCTTCATGTCTGGGCCCTTGCCTTCACCGTGCTGGACTGGCCCGAGCGCCAGAAGGCCGAGTGCTGGGCGGCCCTGCAGGCCGGAGCCACGCCCAACCTGTCCACTGAACAGGCCGAGGCGTTGGCGCACCTCGCAAGCGACCTGCCGCGCCGCCAGCAGGAGGCCCGCGATCGGGGCGCGAACCTGCTGCTGCCCGGCGACGCGGGCGTGGACGCCCTGTTGGCGCCCCTGCCCTACCCCGTGGCCCTGTGGGTGCGAGGGAGGCTGCCACCAGCGGAAGGCCCGCGTATCGCCATCGTGGGCAGCCGCCAATCCAGCTCGCGGGGGCGGGCCCGCACCCGGGCCTGGGCGAAGGCGCTCACAGAGGCGGGCGTGGCGGTGCTATCGGGGCTGGCCCGGGGCATCGACGCCGCGGCCCACCTGGGCGCCCTGGAAGCAGGCAGCGACACTGGCGCCGCCACCGGTTCGACCTGGGGCGTCCTGGGCTCGGGCCTGGACCACCCCTATCCGCCTGAACACCGCCCCCTCATGGATCGCATGGTGGCCGCCGGGGGCGGCGTCCTCACTCCTTTTCCCCCCGAGGCCCCGCCCCGGAAATGGCACTTCCCCCGGCGCAACTGGCTGCTGGCGGCCTGGGTGGACGGCGTGCTGGTCACCGAGGCTCGGCTGAAGTCCGGTTCCCTGGTCACGGCCCGCCTGGCCCTGGACCTGGGCAAGGAACTCTGGGTCTGCCCCGGGTCCCCGGAAGATCCTTCCGCGGAGGGGCCTAATTTTCTTTTAAGGGAAGGTGCCGCACGGATTTGCCTATCTCCGGCGGATCTTTTAGAGGACCTCGGCCTGAACCTGAGGGCTTGACAACCTGACCGGTCTAGGTTCCATCCTTAGGCCCCAGGGGTGTGCCCAGTGACCAGAAAGCCCAGTGCCGATGTTGCCAGTTCCACGAGTGCAGCTGAACCTTCCGCGAAGGGGCCGAAGCTGGTGATCGTCGAAAGCCCCTCCAAGGCCAAGACCATCACCAAATACCTGGGCAAGGGCTACAAGGTCATGGCCTCCGTGGGCCACATCCGGGACCTGCCCCGCAAGCTGGGCGTGGACATCGAGAACGGCTTTCAGGAGGAATACGAGATCAGCCCGGCCAAGGAAAAGGTGGTGCGGGAGTTGCGCGCCGCCGCCAGGACCGCCTCCGAGCTGGTGCTCGCCACCGACCCTGACCGCGAGGGGGAGGCCATCAGCTGGCACCTGCTGGAGGCCATTCGGCCGCCCAAGAGCCTGCCCGTGAGCCGTGTCCTCTTCAACGAGATCACCCCCGCGGGCATCGCCAAAGCCATGGCCGCACCCACGGTCATTAATAAGAAGCTGGTGGACGCCCAGCGGGCCCGCCGCGTGCTGGATCGCCTGGTGGGCTACAAGGTGAGCCAGGTGCTCTGGGACAAGGTGCGCCGCGGGCTTTCCGCGGGCCGCGTGCAGAGCGTGGCCGTGCGCATCATCGTGGATCGCGAGAAGGAGATCCTGGCTTTCAACCCCGTGGAGTACTGGGTGCTGAAGGCGAAATTCAACGCCAAGCTGCCGCCCGCCTTCTGGATGAAGCTCGTCAAACTGGGCGGGCAGCCGCTCCAGCTGGGCAACAAGGAGACCAAGCGCCGGGTGGCCGACGCCGTCCAGGCCAAGGACCTGAAGGCGAAGCTGGAGAAGGCCGCCTACACGGTGACAGGGCTGGAAACCAAGGAGAAGAAGCGCAACCCCGCCGCGCCCTTCACCACCGCCAAGCTACAGCAGGAATCGGCCCAGAAGCTGAAGATGAGCGTGAGCCGCACCATGCAGAACGCCCAGCGTTTATATGAAGGTGCGGACTTCGGCGAGGGCCCCGTGGGCCTCATCACCTACATGCGCACGGATTCACCCCGCATGGCCCCCGAGGCCGTGGAGGCCACCCGCGACTTCATCGCGGCGAAGTACGGGAAGGACTTCCTGCCCGCCAAGGCCCGCGTCTACGTGGGCAAGGCCGGGGCGCAGGACGCCCACGAGGCCATCCGTCCCACGGACATCACCCGCACGCCCGAGAGCCTGCGCGGGCACCTGGAGCCCGACCAGTTCCGCCTCTATGCCCTCATCTGGCGGCGCACCATGGCTTCGCAGATGGAGGCCGCGCGCTTCGACGAGACGGTAGTCCAGACGGAAGCGGAAGTGAGCAAGGACGTGGCCGTCTTCGAGGCCAAGGGCGAGATCGAGCGCTTCGCCGGCTGGCTGGCGGTGTACCGCACGGACAAGACGGAAGTCGATGCGGAGGCCATCGCCGACGCCACCAAGGGCCCCGACGAAGAGGACGAGGATGATGCTTTGCTGCCCGCCCTGAAGCTGGGCGAGGCGCTGAAGCTGCAGCAGCTGGACGCGGACCAGCAGTTCACCAAACCCCCGGCCCGCTTCAACGAAGCCACGCTGGTGAAGGAGCTAGAGGAGGACGGCATCGGCCGGCCGTCGACCTACGCCAGCATCATCAGCACCATCGTGGATCGCGACTACGTGAAGAAGTACGAGGGCCGCTTCAAGCCCACGGATCTCGGTATGACGGTCACGGAGCTGCTGCTGCAAGGGTTCGTCGACCTCATGGATCCCAAGTACACCTCGGGCATGGAGGGCAACCTCGACCGCATCGAGGAGGGCAAGCTCACCTTCAAGAAGGCCATGACGGATTTCTACGGCCCCTTCGAACAGTCCCTGGTGGCCGCCGGCAAGGACATGCAGAACCTCAAGGCCGGCGTGCCCACGGGGGAGAAGTGCCCCAAATGCGGCGACCGCAAGAAGCACCCGGGCATGCTGCTGAAGCGCATCGGCCGTAACGGGCTCTTCGTGGGTTGCACCAACTACGGCGCCGAGGCCGAGAAGGACCAGTGCGACTACACGGCGGATCTCGAAAAGATGGAGGAGCCCGGCGACGCGCCGGAGTGCCCGCTCTGCGGCACCACGCCCATGAACCTGCGCAAGGGCCAGTGGGGGCCCTTCTGGGCCTGCCCCAACTACCCCAAGTGCAAGGGCATCGTGAAGGCTGATCCCAAGGGCATCCCCGTGCCCCCGGACGAGCCCACGGGGGAGAAGTGCCCCAACTGCGGCAAAGGCTTCGTGAAGCGGCACGGCCGCTACGGCGAGTTCGTCTGCTGTGTGGACTACCCCGCCTGCAAGACCGTGAAGAAGGAAATTCTCGCCGTGCCCTGCCCCAAGTGCGGCGGCGGCCTCAGCCCCCGCAAGACCCGCTTCGGCAAGGTCTTCTACGGCTGCACCAACTACCCCAAGTGCGACTACACCGCCTGGGACAAGCCCGTCCCCGTCACCTGCCCCGCCTGCAAGAACCCCACCATGGGCGAGAAAACCAAGAAGCCCCGGGGCAAGGATCCCATCCAGGTCCTCGTCTGCCCCGCCTGCAAACACGAAGAGCCGATGGGATGACGACCAATTAGGTCGTGTAGCGGGCTGCGGGGCAGCCTGCGAAGCGGGGCCCCACTGGGAGTCAGTCAGGACGGAGTGGCTGGAACGTTCCCGGCGATACTTTGCGCCAGCATTTGAATACAACGATCCAGCGCCCTTAAGCGACCAGGTTTGTCCTCAGCCCGACGGCTCTCCTCCGTTTATAAATACTTTCCTGATTAGCGGCTTGTCTCCGCCAAAAGCAGAAGGCTTTGAGGGAGAGGTGGGGTTCTGACGGCGGCATGGAGCAGTCGTAGAAGGATGACCTCCAGGTCGAAGCGGCGGTTGAAGCGCCACTGGAACTCGGCGAGG
>JBBQHW010000105.1:0-7335 GCA_038324335.1 Holophagales bacterium | reverse complement strand
CGACATCGGCTCCGACCTCATGAAGATCGTCTTCAAGATCAAGGAAGACGATGCCCGCAACCCCGGCGTCATCGCCGACTGCGTGGGCGACAACGCCGGCGATTCCGTGGGCCCCACGGCGGACGGCTTCGAAACCTACGGCGTCACCGGCGTCGCGCTCATCACCTTCATCCTCCTGGCGGTCAATCCTCTGAGTGCCGGGCCTGGGTATCAGGAAATCCAGGTGGCCCTGCTGGTGTGGATCTTCGTCATGCGCGTGGGCATGGTCGTGACCTCGGCCGCCTCCTACTGGCTCAATGGCCTCTGGTCCAAGGCGCGCTTCGGCGCCCTGCTGAAGTTCGACTTCGAGACGCCGCTCACCACCCTGGTGTGGCTGACCTCGATCCTGTCGATCGTGGTGACCTACGTCCTCTCCTACCTGCTCATCGGCAACCTGCCCGCCCACCTCTGGTGCAAGCTCTCCACGATCATCACCTGCGGCACCCTGGCCGGCGCCTTGATCCCCGAACTGGTGAAGGCCTTCACCTCCACCAACTCCGGCCACGTCCGTGAGGTCGTGACGGCCTCCCAGGAGGGCGGCGCTTCCCTCAACATCATCTCCGGCCTCGTGGCGGGCTACTTCTCTGCCTACTGGATGGGCCTCACCATCGTGGCCCTCATGGGTGCCGCCTACTACGTGTCCACCTTCGGCCTGGCCGGCTTCATGGATGCCCCGGCCATCTTCTCCTTCGGCCTCGTGGCCTTCGGCTTCCTGGGTATGGGCCCCGTCACCATCGCCGTGGACTCCTACGGCCCCGTGACCGACAACGCCCAGTCCGTCTATGAGTTGTCCACCATCGAGGAGATCCCCGGCATCGAGGCGGAGATCCAGAAGGACTTCGGCTTCAAGCCCGACTTCGAGAACGGCAAGATGTATCTGGAAGAGAATGACGGCGCCGGCAACACCTTCAAGGCTACGGCCAAGCCCGTGCTCATCGGCACGGCGGTCGTGGGTGCCACCACCCTGATCTTCTCCATCATCCAGCTGCTCAACGGCAAGTTCGGCGTCCTGAAGGTGGTCGAGGGGCTGTCCATCATCAACCCCCTCTTCCTGCTGGGCCTCATCACCGGCGGCGCCATCATCTTCTGGTTCTCCGGCGCGGCCTGCCAGGCCGTGGCCACCGGCGCCTACCGGGCCGTGGAATTCATCAAGCAGAACATCAACCTGGATTCGGGCGCCACTAAGGCCTCCGTGGAGGACTCCAAGAAGGTCGTGGAGATCTGCACCCAGTACGCCCAGAAGGGCATGTTCAACATCTTCCTGGCGGTGTTCTTCTCCACCCTCGCCTTCGCCTGCGCCAACCACTTCTTCTTCATCGGGTACCTGATCTCCATCGCCGTCTTCGGCCTCTACCAGGCCATCTTCATGGCCAACGCCGGCGGCGCCTGGGACAACGCGAAGAAGCTGGTGGAGACCGAGCTGAAGGCCAAGGGCACCCCCCTCCACGATGCCTGCGTCGTGGGCGACACCGTGGGCGACCCCTTCAAGGACACCTCCTCGGTGGCCCTGAATCCCGTCATCAAGTTCACCACCCTCTTCGGCCTCCTGGCCGTGGAGCTGGCCATCGAGCTGAACCCGGTCACCGCCCACATCTGGGCCCTGGTCTTCTTCCTCATTTCCACCGTCTTCGTCTGGCGCTCCTTCTACGGCATGCGCATTCCCCTGCTCAAGGAAAGCTAGTCCACCGATTTCGAACCTTTTCAGCCGGGCCCCTAAACTGAGGGGCCCGTTTTTTCGTGGTACGGTGGACACCATGTCCCACAGGAGCTCCCCATGCCCTTCCGTCCCCTCCGCCTTGCGGGCCTGGTCTCTCTCATGAGCGCCGCCCTGGGCCTGGCTGCCCAGAATGCCGCGCCCCCCGTGGCCAGGCAGGTCGAGCACGTGTCCATCTGGCACGGTGAAAAGGTGAACGATCCCTGGTTCTGGCTGCGCGAAAAGACCAATCCCGAAGTGGTGGCCTACCTCAACGCCGAGAATGCCTATACCGAAGGCCAGACGGCGGGCCTCAAGCCCTTTTCGGAAGCCCTCTACAAGGAGATGCTGGGCCGCATCAAGCAGACGGACCTGAGCGTTCCCGTCCGCCGCGGCGCCTTCAACTACTACTCCCGCACCGAAGAAGGCAAGCAGTACCCCATCCAGTGCCGCCGGAAGGCTGCCAAGGGCGGCGCCTATGATGCCAAGGCTGCCGAGGAAGTCCTGCTGGACCAGAACGAACTGGCCAAAGGGCTGAAGTTCCTGAGCCTGGGCGGCATGGCCGTGAGCGACGACGATCGCACCCTGCTCTTCAGCACGGACATCACTGGGTTCCGGCAGTACAAGCTCTTCACCAAGGACCTGGCCACTGGCGCGGTCAGTGCCCCCCTCGCCGAACGGGTGACCTCCTTCACCTGGGCCGGGGATGACCGCCACGTGTTCTTCGTGACTGAGGACGACGTCACCAAGCGATCGAACCTGCTCTGGCGCCTGGACCTGAAGGGCGGCAAGCCCGAGGTGATCTTCGAGGAGAAGGACGAGCTCTTCCGCATTCACGTGAGCCGGACGAGAGACCACCAGTTCCTGGTCCTGGAATGCCAGTCCACGGATACCTGGGAAGCGCGGTACCTCGCCACCACTGCGCCCAAGGGGACCTTCAGGACGCTTCTGGCCCGGGAGAAGGGGCACAAGTACGACCTTGAACACCGGGAAGGGCTCTTCTACATCCGCACGAACAAGGGCGCCAAGAATTTCCGCCTCGTGACGGCTCCCGTGGCGACGCCGGATCCCAGGCACTGGACCGAGCTGTTGCCCGCTCGTCCGGATGTGCTGCTGGAAGGAGTTGATCCCTTCCAGGACTTCCTC
Organism: Holophagales bacterium; assembly: GCA_038324335.1. Lineage (GTDB taxonomy): Bacteria > Acidobacteriota > Holophagae > Holophagales > Holophagaceae > Geothrix. Next base: position 4,457 of record JBBQHW010000105.1, on the reverse strand, counting down.
GTGGTGAACGAGAAGAGCCAGGGCCTGGACCGGTTCCGGATCTTCGACGTGAAGGCCAACACCTGGCGGGATGTTACCTTCCCCGAGTCGGTCTATGCCGCCCACCCCGGTGGCACGCCGGAATACACCGCCACGGCCTATCGGATCAGCTACCAGTCCATGGTGACGCCGGCCAGCGTCTACGACTGCGACATGGCCACGGGCAAGCAGACCCTGCTCAAGCAAACGGAAGTTCTGGGCGGCTATGACAAGTCGCGCTACGTCACAGAGCGCCTCTGGGCCACGGCCCGGGATGGCGCGAAAGTTCCGCTGTCCGTGGTCTACAAGAAGGGCGTGAAGCGGGACGGCCACGCGCCGCTCTTCCTCTATGCCTACGGCTCGTACGGCATCGGCATGTCCGCCAGCTTTTCGATCCCCCGTCTCAGCCTGCTGGACCGCGGCATGGTCTACGTCATCGCCCACATCCGCGGCGGCAACGAGATGGGCGAGGGCTGGCACGACGACGGCATGCTCATGAAGAAAATGAACACCTTCACCGACTTCATCGATGCCGCCGACTTCCTGGTGAAGGAACGGTGGACCGCCAAGGACCGCCTCGTCATCGAGGGCGGCAGCGCCGGGGGCCTGCTCATGGGGGCCGTCACCAACCTGCGCCCCGACCTTTTCAAGGCCGTGCACAGCGCCGTGCCCTTCGTGGACGTGATGAACACCATGCTGGACGCCAGCCTGCCGCTCACCGTGGGCGAGTATCTCGAATGGGGCAATCCCAATGAGAAGGCCGCCTTCGACTACATGCGTGCCTACAGCCCCTACGACAACCTGGCGAACAAGGCCTACCCGGCCATGCTGGTCACCTCCAGCTTCAACGACAGCCAGGTGATGTACTGGGAGCCGGCCAAGTATGTGGCCAGGCTGCGCACCCTCAAGACCGATGCCAACCCCCTGCTGCTGAAGATGAAAATGGAGCCCGCGGGCCACGGCGGCGCCTCGGGCCGCTACGACGCCCTGAAGGACAAGGCCTTCGAGACGGCGTGGATGCTCAGTCAGGTGGGCATTACCAAGTAGTAGTGCACGGCTCCAAAGGGCGCGTTCGCGCCTTTTGGAGATAGCAAGAAAGGAGTTGGATGATGGTCGTTTCACCCGTGCCCGAGGGGTATCACAGGGTCACGCCCTATCTGGTCGTGCCGAATGGTTTGGCCTTCCTGGCCTTCATCGAAAAGGCCTTCGGGGCCGTGGAGAAGAGCCAGACCCTGCGTCCCGACGGGACCATCGCCAACGCGGAGGTCCAAATCGGCGATTCCATGCTGATGGTGGCCCAGGCCAAGGACCCGTGGAAGCCCATGCCCTCAGGCTTCTACCTCTACGTGCCGGACACCGACGCGGTCTACCAGGCCGCCCTGGCGGCGGGTGGGGTTTCGACGATGGAACCCGCCGACCAGTTCTACGGGGACCGCAATGCCGGCGTGCAGGATCCCTGGGGCAACAACTGGTGGATCGCCACCCACGTCGAGGACGTGGACGAAGCCGAGATCCAGCGGCGCATGGCGGCGCGGGGTTGAGTCCGGGCCCCCGACACGAGACAATACAAGGGCGCGGCTAACCGTCGCGCTTTTGTTATGTCTGGAACACCATGAGTCTTGTTGAAGAAATCCAGCGGCGACGGACCTTCGCCATCATCAGCCACCCCGACGCGGGCAAGACCACGCTGACGGAGAAGCTGCTGCTTTATGGCGGCGCCATCGACCGGGCGGGCAGCGTGAAGGCCCGGGAAGGCGGCGCCGCGGCCCACTCGGACTGGATGAGCATCGAGCAGGAGCGCGGCATCAGCGTCACCTCGGCGGCCATGCAGTTCGAGTACCAGGGCAAGGCCATCAACCTGCTGGACACCCCGGGCCACCAGGATTTCAGCGAGGACACCTACCGGGCCCTCACCGCTGCCGACTCCGTGGTGATGCTGCTGGACTGCGCCAAGGGCGTGGAGGAGCAGACCAAGAAGCTGTTTCGCGTGGCCAGCGAGCGCAAACTCCCAATATTTACCTTCGTGAACAAGTTGGACCGCCCCGGCCGGGATCCCATCGAACTCATCGACGAGGTGGAGGAACTGTTCGGCCTCCACGCCGTTCCCATGACCTGGCCCATCGGCTCCGGCACCGACTTCAAGGGCGTCTACGTACGCGCCACGGGCCAAATCCAGGTCTTCGAGCGGGCCAAGGCGGGCCGCAAAGCCCGTGTAGCCGGGAAGGGCGGCCTGAACGATCCCGAGATCGCGGCCCTGCTGTCGCCAGCCGAGTTGCAGCAGTTGAAGGATGACGTGGACCTCATGGACCACGTGCTGCCCCCCTTCGACTGCGAGGCCTTCCTGCGGGGCGAACAGTCGCCCATGTTCTTCGGCTCCGCCGTGAACAACTTCGGCGTGGCCGAGTTCCTGGAGGAGTTCCTGGAACTAGCCCCGGCGCCGGGAGCCCGGCCCCTCATGAACGGCGGCGAGATCGAGCCGGAGCAGCCCTTCACGGCCTTCGTGTTCAAGGTGCAGGCCAACATGAACAAGGCCCACCGCGACCGCGTGGCCTTCGCGCGCATCGTGTCCGGGCGCTTCGAGCGCGGCATGGACGCCCTCCACGTGCGCGAGAAGAAATCCATCAAGCTGAACTACCCCCACATGTTCTTCGGCCGCGAGCGGCAGATTGTCGATGAGGCCTATCCTGGCGACATCCTGGGCCTCATCAACCCCGGCCTCTTCCGCATCGGCGACGTACTGAGCGCCACCGGGGCCATCGAGTTCCACGCGGTGCCCCGCTTCGCGCCTGAGCAGTTCGCCTCGGTGCGCCTGGCGGATCCCGGCGCCCGCAAGGGCTTCCTGAAAGGTCTGGGCCAGATCGCCGAAGAGGGCGTGGTGCAGGTATTTTGGCCCAAGGGCGGCGCGCCCCTGCCCATCCTCGGCGCCATCGGCCGCCTGCAATTCGAAGTGCTCCAGCACCGTCTCAAAGAGGAGTACGCCTGCCCGGTGCTGCTGGAGCAGCGCGGCTTCCAGATGGCCCGCTGGATCACGGGCGGCTGGCCCGAGCCCAGCCGCTATTGGGGTGAGTTGGTGGAGGACGTGGAGGGCAACCCCGCCATCCTCTTCGAGAATGACTGGCAGCGCAGGACCACTGCGGAGAAGAGCCCGGAGCTCGCGTTCCTGGAGCATCCACCGAAGTGAGCGTCCCGGCTCGGAATGCTGCGCATTCCGAGATAGAAAATCAGAAGACAACCAAACAGAAGAGCGGCGCGAATGCGCCGCTCTTCCTATCTCGGAACGCGCAGCGTTCCGAGCGATGACTACTTCGCGTTCTTGTGCAGATCCATCACCGCATGCAGCAACTGGATCGCCTCGGCCTTGGGGCGCTGGAAGGCGTTGCGGCCCATGATGGAACCAAAGGCCCCGCCCGCCGCGATCTCGGCCACTTCCTTCAGGACTTCCTCGGTGCCCTTGGCCTCCCCGCCGCTGAAGATCACGATGCGGCGGCCGTTGAAGGCGCACTGCACCACGTGGGCCACGCGCTCCTTCAGCGTCGCCAGGGGGATGCCGTACTTCTCGTAGACCTTCTTGGCTTCGGCCTGCTCCAGGTTGGCCTTGGGGGGCTTCACCTTGATGATGTGGGCCCCCAGCTGGGCCGCGATCTGGGCGGCATAGCCCGCCACGTCCAGGGCGGTCTCACCCTCCTTGCTGAGGCCGGAGCCCCGGGGGTAGGACCAGACCACCGAGGGCAGGCCCACGGCCTTGGCTTCGAGGATGAGTTCCCGCAGCGCCTCGTACTGCTCATTGCGGGCCCCGCTGCCGGGGTAGATGGTGTAGCCGATGGCGGCGCAGCCCAGGCGCAGGGCGTCCTCCACGCTGCCGGTGATGGCGCTGCAGGGCTCGATGCCCTTGCTGAGGCCGTCGCTGTTGTTGAGCTTGAGGATGAGGGGGATGTCTCCGGCATAGTCGGAAGCCACGTGCTCGATGAAGCCCAGGGGCGCGGCGTAGGCGTTGCAGCCCGCCTCGATGGCCAATTCCACGTGATAGCGGGGATCGTAGCCTGCGGGGTTCGGGGCGAAGCTGCGGGCCGGCCCGTGCTCGAAACCCTGATCCACGGGGAGAATCACGAACTTGCCAGTGCCGGCGAGGCGTCCCGTGTTCATGAGCCGGGCCAGGTTGGCCTTCACGCCCGGGTTCTCGGACGAATACCAGGATAGGATTTCGCGGACTCTTGCCGTGGCCATGGAAGTCTCCTCGTGAAGGGTGCTGCAGGTAGTCTATCTGCCCGTTTCAGACCTTGCTGTAATCATAGAAACCGCGGCCGCTCTTCTTGCCGAGCCAGCCCGCGTCCACGTACTTGATGAGCAGGGGGCAGGGGCGGTACTTGGGATCGCCGAGGCCCTCGTGGAGCACGTTCAGGATGGAGAGACAGGTGTCCAGGCCGATGAAATCCGCCAGG
>JBBQHW010000104.1:0-7817 GCA_038324335.1 Holophagales bacterium | reverse complement strand
TCCCTCGGCATGAGCACGCGGTCCCACCAGACGCCCTTGTCGCTGCGCTTGCCCACGGCCAGGAACATGTTCACCTCGGCGCCCCGGGGCAGGTCCAGCAGGGCCTTGGCCCGCCAGGGGTCGAAGCCCTCCATGGGGCAGGTGTCATAGCCCTCCGCCCGCAGGGCGAGCATGAAGGTGGCCGCGGCCAGGGCGGTGCTCTTGTGGGCCATGATCCGCACGTCCTCCCGGGCCATGAGGTTCGGCGTGGGCTTGAACAGCGAGGCGACGCGGCTGAACAGGCGCTTCACCGGCCCCAGGACGCCGAAAGGCCCCACGGTGTAGATCAGGGGGATGATCTTCCGGTAGTAGGTAACCTGGCTGGGCCGCAGCGGGCCGCGGCTTTCGAAGATGCGGAGGATCTCGTCCCGGTTCCGCCGCCAGGTATCGCAGTGCGTGACCAGGGCGATGAGCACAGGCGCGGTCTTGGCCGGCTGCTGGTCCAGGCAGGCGGCATTGGCCAGCTGCCGGGCATGGGGATCGCGGATGACCACGAATTCCCATGGCTGCAGGTTGCTGGAGCTGGGGGCCAGGCGCGCCGCGTCGAAGCAGCGATCCAACACTTCCTGCGGCACGGGTTCCGGTAGGAAGTCCCGCACGGTGCGCCGGGAGGTCACGGCGACCGAGAAGGTTGAATCAGGCATCGGGGGCCTCCACCAGTGGTGCATCGATTCCAGGTTCAGGGGTCGGCAGGCCCAGGCGCCGGCGCAGCCAGGCCCAGGTCTTGGCCAGGCTCGTCTCCTCGATGATCTCGAAGAAGACCGGCACCACGATCAGCGTCAGCATCGTGGAAGTGATGAGCCCGCCCACCACGGCCCGCGCCATGGGCGCGCGCATTTCCGCCCCCGCGCCCAGGGCCAGGAAGAGCGGCAGCATGCCGCCGATCATGGCGAAGGTGGTCATGAGGATGGGCCGCAGCCGCACGGTGCCAGCCCTGATGATGGCCTGGCGCCGGGAGATGCCTTCCTCCCGTTCCAGGTGCAGCGCGTGGTCCACCAGCAGGATGGCATTCTTGGTCACCAGGCCCATGAGCAGGATCATGCCGATGCTGGTCATCATGGACATGGAGTCGCCGGTGATGAGCAGCATGAGCACCATGCCCACCATGGAGAGCGGCAGGCTGGCCATGATGGCGATGGGCAGCTTGAAGCTTTCGAACTGGCTGGCCAGCACGAAGTAGATGAAGAACACCGCCAGTAGCAGCGAGGTCACCATGTAGCCGGCGGTTTCCTTCTGGTCCCGGGTCTGGCCCAGGAACTCCACGCGCACGCCTTCCGGCAGCTGCCCGCTGGCCTTCAGCTCCGCCACTTTCTTGGCGGCGGCGGCACTGACTTCGCCCAGGGTGGAACCATCGAAGTTGGCGTTCACTTCCACTTCTTCCATCAGGTCGTGGCGCTGGAGCTTGGCGGGGGCGATGCCCTCCTCGAAGCGCACCGCCTGGTTGAGGCGGACCAACGGATGCTTGCCGCCGCCGATGTCTTTGGTGCTTTCCACGCTCATGTTGGCGAGCTGGGTGGTGAAGCGGCGCTGCTGATCCGCGAGGCGGACGCGGACGTCGCGCTGTTCGCCCTTCTCGTCCTCGTACTTGGCCACCTTCTCGCCATCCACTAGGGGCCGCACCATCTGGGCTACCAGGGCCGGGCTCACGCCGAGGTCCGAGGCGGCCTGGCGGTCGACCACGAGCTTCAATTCCGGTTTGCCGCTGTCGAGGCTGGTGGTGACGTCCACGGCGCCGGGCACGCTGCGCAGGGCTTCTTTCACCAACGGCACGGCCTGGATGACCGCGTCCCGCTCTGGCGCCTGCACGGCCACCATGATGGGATAGGCCACGCCCCAGTCGTTCACGGGCCCCACGGCAGCATCGACACCGGGCATGGAGCGAAACCCTTCGCGGATCTGGCGGCGGATCTTCACCTGGTTGGGGCGGCGCCCCTCCTTCAATTTCACATAGATGCTGCCGGCATCCACGGTGCCGTTGAGGCCCGTGCCGATGGTGGTGTAGGTGAAAGCCACGCCGGGCACTGCCTTGATCCTGGTCTCCATGGCCTGGGCCTTCTCGCGGGTGGCGGCCAGGCTGGAGCCGGGCTCCGCCTTGAAGGTCACCTGCAGGTCGCCCCGGTCATAGTCGGGCATGAAGTTGTTGCCGAGCAGGCCCATGAGGCCCATGGCGAGCACAAAGCTGCCCGCGCCGGAAAGCATCACCGTCCAGCGGTGGTTCAGGGACCATTCGATGGCCGTCTTGTAGAAGGCCTCCCAGCGGTCGAGCACACGGCTGAAGGCCTCCACGCTCCGCATGATCAGGTTGCGCCCCTGGTAATGGACGTGGCCGTCACTGCTCTTCTCGTGTTCGGGATCGGGCCACACGGAGCTGAGCATGGGATCCAGCGTGAAGCTCACGAATAGCGAGATCGCCACGGCGAAGGCCACCACGATGCCGAAGGGGAAGAAGAACTTGCCCACGATGCCGCCCATGAAGGCCACGGGCACGAACACCGCCAGGATGGACAGGGTGGTGGCGATGACCGCGGGGCCGATCTCGGCCGTCCCTTCCCGGGCTGCGGTCACGTGGTCCTTGCCCATTTCCGCGTGACGCGTGATGTTCTCCCGGACCACGATGGCGTCGTCGATGAGGATGCCGATGGCCAGACTGAGGCCCATGAGGGTCATGGTGTTGAGCGTGAAATCCAGCACCCGCATGATGATGAAGGTCGAGATCACGGACACGGGCAGCGTGAGGCTGGTGATGAGCGTGGAGCGCCAGCTCTTCAGGAAGAAGAAGACGATGATCACGGTGAGCAGGCCGCCCACGTAGATGGAGACGTTCACGTCGTCCACGTTGTCGATGATGAACCGGGCGTTGTCCTTGGCGGTGACCACCTCGACGCCCTGCTTATGCAGCTCAGGCTTCAATTCCTCCAACGCCCTCTCCACCGCGGTCACCATGGCCACGGTGTTGCCCCCGGTCTGCCGCTGGATCTCCAGCGCCACCACGTCCTTGCCGTCGAGACGGGCGAGGCTGCGCCGCTCCTTGATGCCATCCACGATGGTGGCGACTTCCTGCAGCTCGATGGGCCGGCCGCCCTTGTTGCCCACGACCACGTGATTGAAGTCGGCTACGGACCTTGCCTTGGCATCCACCTTCACGGACACTTCGCGGTTGCCCTGGAGCAGGTTGCCACTGGGGATAGCCAGGGTGTCGTTGGCTAGGGCGTTCTTCACGGCCTGCAGGGCTAGGCCCTGGGCTTCGAGTTTCTGTGGATCGATGTTGACGAGGATCTCGCGGGTGCTGACGCCCGCGGGATCCACCTTGCCCACACCGTTGATGTTCTCGATGCGCCGCTTGAGGAAGTCCTCCGCGATGCGGGTCAATTCCCGGTCGTTCATGCCCGCATGCTGGGCATCCGGCTTCAGCACCAGGGACAGCACCGGCAGCTGGGCCGGATCGAACTTGGAGATGACCGGTTCTTCGATGTTGTTGGGCAGGTTGCGGCGGATCTGGCCGATCTTGGTGCGCACGTCGTTGAGCGCGTTGTCGACGTTGCGGCCCAGGTGGAACTGGATCACGAGCGTGCCCAGGCCCTCCTGGCTGGTGGAGCTGATCTCCTTGATCTTCTCGATGGGATTGACGGCCTCCTCGATCTTCCGGACCACATCCTGCTTGACGGACTCGGGGCTGGCGCCGGGGTAGATGACGGAGACGGTGACGGTGGGGATGTCAGTGTTGGGGTACTGGTCGATGCCCAGGCTCTTCACGGAGAAGAGGCCCAGCACCACCAGGGCCAGCATGATGCAGACGGTGAAGACGGGCCGGCGGATGGAGAAGTCAGACAGGAACATGGTTCACTTCCCGGCCGCGGGGGCGCCGCTGATGACCCGGAGCTTGGTGCCGTCCGACACCAGATCCTTGCCGTTGTCGATGACCTGGACGCCCACGGCCAGGCCACTCAGGGGCCGGTAGCCGTCCTGTTCGGGACCCAGCACCACTTTGCGGCGGCGGGCCACGGCCTGGTCCGCGATGAACAGTTCCGCATCGCGGTCCTGGGCCTTCAGCAGCGTGGCCGGCAGGGCCGGGCTCTTGGTTTCGCCTTCGCCGAGGATGACGCCCTCCACGAAGAGGCCACCCTTCAAAAGGCCCGTGGGATTGGGTACTTCCACCCGCACGCGCAGGGTGCGGCCGTCCTGCGAAAGGCTGGGACTCACCTGGGCGACCCGTCCTTCGACGAGACCGTCCAGGCCGATGGCGCGGAAGGTGGCCCGCTGGCCGACCTTGATCTGGGACATGGCCTCGGTGGGCAGGTCCGCGCGGATCTCCAGCTTGCGGTTGTCCACCACTTCGAAGGCGGTCTGCCCCGGACTCAGCATCTCGCCGGGCTGCACCAGGCGGCGGGAGACCTGCCCCGCGAAGGGGGCCACCAGACGGCCTTTCTTCAGCCGGAGATGGGCCAGGCCCAGGTTGCTCTGGGAGGCCTGCATGGCCGCGTGGGTGGCATTGAAGGAGGTCTCCGCCACCTGGGCCGCCTGCCGGGTGATGCTCCGTTTCTCCAGCAACGCCACGGACCGGTCATTGTCGCGCTGGGCCTGCAGAGCCTGGGCCCTGGTCTGGGCCAGCTGGGCCTCGGCCGCCTGCACGCCCAGGGCGTTTTCGTCCTCGTCCTGGGCGCCCAGCAGGGCACCGGCGGCGACGCTGTCGCCCTCCTGCACCAGCACGCGGGTGACCCGGCCGGTCACTTCCGCCTTGAGCTCCGCCCGGTTCACGGCCAGCAGCGTGCCGGTGAAGGCCACGGCGGGACGGAAGGTGCGTTCCTGAATGGGCACCAGGGTGACCGCCACGGTGCCTTCGGTCTTCACCGTGACCTGGTGGTTCAGCTCGCTGTTGCGCTGGCTGCGGTGCCAGGTTGCCGCGCCGGCGATCACGGCCACGGGCACGGCGACGTAGAGAAGGAGGGCTTTGCGGTTCATGTTCAACTCCAGAAAATCATTTCCTCACCTCGCATCAGGCATGGCCTGATGCGAGCCGGTTCAAATCAAAGAGGGGGCAATCCCAACGACCGGCGCTGGTCGAAACGGGCGGACCAGAGGCCCAGCTGGGCCCGGCGGCGCTGGCTTTCGGCCTGGCGTTCGGCCCGCTCCGCCTGCAGCAGGTCCAGCGAGGTGATGAGGCCCTGCTCGTAGGACTCGCGGCTCATGCGCAGCGCCTCCAGGGCGGCATCGTGGGCGCGGCCCGCGGCCTCATTGAGGGCGACGGCCTTCTCCAGATCCCGCTCGGCGCTATTCTGCTCGATGGCCACGGTGCGTTCCCGATCGATGCGGGACTGCTTCACCTGCTCGAGCTGGGCCGTATTCTGGGCCCGCTTGCCCGAGCTGCGCAGCCCGTCGAAGATGGGGAACTTCATGGTGACGCTGACTTTCCAGGTGTCGTAGGGTTCGTGGAACAAGAGGTCGGACTTGCCGGCCTGGTACCCATAGCTGGCACTGAGGTCGAACTTGGGGCGCAGGTCTGACGTGATGATCTTTTCGTTGGCCCGGTACATGGCCTCCTGCTGCTTCAGCTGGGCGACTTCACTGCGTTCGGCGCCCGCGGGCCGGGCCGCGGCCTCGGGCAGGCCCAGGTTCGCGAGCACGATGGGCGTCTTGGGATCCAGACCCAGCTGCCCGTTCAGCACTTCCATGGCCCGCTTCACCTGGGCATCGGCTTGCAGGGCTTCGGGGATGACGGCCAGCCATTCGCTTTCGGCCCGGAGGCGGTCCAATTCGGTGGCCGACTGGGCCTCCAGCTTGGCCTTCACGTCGGAGACGAACTGCTCCGCGGTCTTCCGCCGGGTCTCGATGACTTCCTGTTCCGCCTGGGCTGACAGGACGGCCAGATAGGCCTTGGCGACGCCGTGGAGGATGTCCAACTCGGAGGTCGTGTAGGCCAGCGCGGCTTCATGGGCGCCCATCTTGGCGATATCCACGGCCGTCCCCAGCTTGCCCCAGTAGAAAAGGGGCTGGGTCAGGTTGGCCTGGCTGGTGTAGATGCTGCGGGTGCCCACGAGACTGCTCGCCGGGAAGCCAAAGGAAGGCGCCAGGTCCGCAAAGCTGCTGTTGAGCATGGAGACATCGCGCATGCGCGTGAAGTCACTCATGAGGGTCAGCTGCGGCAGGGCGTCGGCGCGGGTGCTGGTGATGAGGCCCTGGCGTTCCTCCACGCGGGCCTTGGCGGCCCTCAGCATGGGGTTCTCATTCCGGGCGCGGGCCAGGACTCCGGGCAGGTCCAGGGTGAGCGGCTCGGGGCGCGCGGGTGTCCCGGTCGGGGGCGGCGTCAGGACCGGCGCCTGGAGGACTGGTGGGGAGATCAGGAGCATGGTCAGTTCCTCGCCTGCGGGAAGGCCTCGGGGACGCCAAGGCCCCGGAGGCTGAAGTCGATGAAGTGCTGGATGAGCTTCTCCGCGTCCTCGGGATAGGCCGGGTTGCCCCGGATGAGGCGGATGATCCCGAGTGAGTTGCGGAAGTGGATGACCAGCCCCTGGATGCTCACGCCCATGGCGAAGAGCGCGCCCTCGTCCAGGTCGGGCCGGAGGATCTGGAGGCAGTTCGTCAGGTAGGTGACATAGGGCCGGATGTGCTCCATGAGCAGGGTCGCCGAGGCCGGGCGGGGGGACTGCATCTCCCGGGTCATGAGGATCATGGCCGCCTCGTCGATGGGGTCGGCCTCCTGGCAGGACATGATCTCGGTGGTGAAGGCGCGGACGTAATCCTGGAGCCCCTGCAGGGCGGCCTTTCGAGCTCCAGGCGACTCGGCCGGTGGCAGGGCCGCCAACAGCGAAACCGGAGAGACCTTCCGGGAGAAGATCGCCCGGAGGGTTTCGGTATACAGACCCTCCTTGCCGCAGAAGTGGTAGGCCACCAGGGCCGAGTTGGCATGGGCGCTCTTGGCGATCTCGCGAATGCCCGCCCCATCGAAACCCTTGGCCGCGAAGTGGAGGATGGCCGACTCGAGAAGGCGCGTTCGGCTGTCTTGGGGAAGGTTGGGAGGTGTCATGGTGGGCCTTTTCGGGTTGAATCAATCGAGTGATTAACCCTGAATTGAAGAATTAATCAAACGATTGATTCTGTCAACTCCGAATTTCCCGGCCCCGCCATCGCCCCTGTTCTCCCTTTATGCGATCCTGAATCCCCACGGAGTCACCCAATGCTCTTTCTGGTCTTCTATTTCATCCTCTGCACGGTCCTGGTCTTCCAGGGCACCCACATCGCCGGGGAGGTCAGGACGCCGCTGGGCACCCTGCCGGAAGAGGTCAGCCAGAACCCGGTCGCCGCGGCCCGCTGGGGCGTGGTTCTGATCCTGGCCGGGTTCCTGGGCGCCATCTTGGGCCTCTTGGGCTTCCGTTCCCCGGCCTTCGCGGCCCTTCGGCCGGCCGCCTTGGGTCTGGGCCTGGTCCTTCTCTCCCTCTACGGGTTGTGGATCGTCTTCCTGGGCCGCAAGCCCGAATTCATGGGCAAGCCCGCCGTGGCGGACGACCACGGCCACGGGCACCACTAATTCGGCCCGGACCATACGAAAAGGCGGCCCGGAGGGGCCGCCTTTTCTGCTGCGATGAAGGCTGTCAGCGCTAGAGGCGCTAGAGGCTTAAACCTTCTGGACGTTGGTGGCCTGAGGGCCCTTCTGGCCCTGGGCGACTTCGAAGCTGACGCGCTGGTTCTCGTCCAGGGTGCGGAAGCCGCCGCCCTGAATCGCGGTGTGGTGGACGAAGAGATCGGCACCGCCCTCATCGGGGGTGATGAAGCCGAAACCCTTT
>JBBQHW010000103.1:0-7982 GCA_038324335.1 Holophagales bacterium | reverse complement strand
TTTCCACATTCGGGGCAGAGATAGCGCACCTCGTCCCTGCCGTAGGAACGTCCGCAATCCGTGCAGCGATAGGAAAAGGGGGTCATGAAGCGGTCCCTGGAAACGAAGAAACCCGCGCGGAAGTTGCCCTCCGCGCGGGGTCTCCTTGCGATCTAGAAGTGGACTTCAATGGCGAACATCAGGCCGGTGGTCTTGGGGTTCACGCCGCCGCCGGTGCCGGAGGCAGAGGCTTCTGCGGCGGTGGCGAAGGTGGGATCACCGAACTTGTTGTCCCAGTATTCGAAGCCGGGGCCGATCTGCCAGACACCCTTCTTGCAGCCGAGCAGGGGGCTGATGTCAGCCATCCAGTAGATGCGGGCCAGAGTCTCGGGCTTGGTCTCGACGGCGGAGCCGTCCTTGCCCTTGGTGCCGGTGTAGGTGGCGAAGCCCTTCACCGAAGTATTGACCTGGCCGAGGGCCACGGGGATGCCCCAGGCGGCCGCGACCTGGTAGGTGGGGTCGAAGGAGACATCGAGGCCGCCGCCCTGCGGAACCTTGGAAGCGCCATAGGCGTTGTGGTTCTTTTCCTTGTAGTACAGGACGCCGACGTTCAGGAAGCCGGGGACCTTGAAGTTGAAGGTGGGGCCGGCGAGGATCTTGTACACGGCGGGGGCGAAGGTGGTGTTCTTCGCCGCATAGTCAAAGCCAGCGGTGAAGCTCATGCCGCGCACGGGACCGAAGTCGATCTTGGTGCCGAACACCTTAGCCAGGTTCAGGTCGTGGCGGTAGGCCACGTACACTTCATGGGCGCCCTCAGAGCCGGCGCCGCTGAAGCTGCCAGCGGTGTTCGCGTGGTCCTTGCGCTCGGAGGTGAGCATGTCCACGCTGAAGAAGTTTCCGCCCAGGGAGTAGCCGGAGACATGCGTCAGGTTGAAGATGTCCTTCTTCAGCTTGTCGGGGTTGGCGGGCTCCTGGAAATTGCTGCCGTTGCGATACTGGAAGGAGGTATCGCTCCAGTCAGCGGCGCTGACGGGAAGGGCGGCCAGGGCGATGAGACCCAGGGCGGTGGCGGTGAGTTTCTTCATGTCTTGCTCCGTGGTGGAGGTGGCCAGGAATCCCTGGACCTCGGGTGGGGGGAGGGGAGGGTCAAGCCTGAACCGTCATGCTGAAGGCTCAGAAATTTCGGTAATTTCGAGTCAAGGTTATGATAGAAAACCCAAGGGTCAATAAAAAAATACCACCTGGGGAAAATTTTTATCCATGGGTTGTGACCAGGGTTGGCAAGGCTTTTTCCACACTCAACAGCGCCACGAGGGTGGCACAGGCGGTGAGGTCGATCTGGGTGCCTTCGGGGAGCATGGTCCGGGCCTCCCAATCCAGCAGGGCCCAGGTTCCGGCGCGCAAACGGGCCGTCAACTGCCCGCTGCGATACTGAGCCAGATCCCCCTGCACTTCCAGGCTATGGGTCTGCCCACCAAGGCGGGCTTCGATCTGGAGGCCGGTAGAATTCCGTGCCAGCCGGAAGGCATCGCCCTTGGCTTCGCGGTAGCCCTCCTCGTCGATCCAGAAACGGGGCTTGTCCTTGTAGGGCGCCCCAGCCGCTGGACAGAATGTGTCGCAATTTCCGCAGTCGTTGCAGAAGTCGGCGATGTTGAGGGTCTGGACCCGCTGGTCCACCCGGAAGGCCTTGGCGCCCTCGGCCACCAGCCGACCTTGCTTCTGGACCAGCAGCGGCAAGGTCATGCTGAAGGGTTCGATGTCGTAGGCCTGGTTGGCCCGGTTGGGACAGACGGTGACGCAGAGGCTGCACAGATCATCACAGTCCAGGCAGCGGCTGGCCTCCAGCGCCGCGGATTCCGCCGTGAAGGGCTTGAGCACTTCGTCGAAGCCATGCCGGTCTGTCAGGGGCAGCACGGGCACCTTCTGGGCTCCCACCAGGCGGCCCTTCTTTTCCATGAGGGCCGCGTCGGCCTGACCCTTCTCCAACAGCGGTTCGGGCGGTAGCACCAGGCCGTGGCGGCCGGCAATGCCCTCGGCCACGGCCCGCCCATCAGCGATGGCCAGGATCACCGAGGAGGCGCCGTGCACCACGTCCCCTCCTGCGAAGAGGCCGGGCACCGAGGTTTCCCGGGTGCGGGGATCCACCACCAGGTAGCCATTGCTGTTCCGCTGGATCTCCATGCCATCGAGGAAGTCCAACACCGCTTCCTGGCTGATGGCCGAGATGATGGTGTCGGCGGGCAGCAGCACCTCGCTGCCTTCGACAGGAACAGGGCGGGGCCGACCCGAGGCATCGCGCTCGCCCAGGCGCATGCGCGTGCAGGCGAGGGCCTTGACCCTGCCGTTCTCTGCGACCACGGCGGCCGGGGCCAGCAGGTCGCGGATCTGGATGCCCTCCTCGATGCAGTCGTGGACCTCGGCCGGGTCCGCCGGCATCTGGGCGCGGGTGCGGCGGTACACGATGGTCACCTCGCCGCCTGGCACCAGCCGGATTGCGGAACGCACGGCATCCATGGCGGAGTTGCCGGCGCCGATGACGAGAATGCGCTGGCCCAGGTCCATGGGCGTGCCCGCCCGCACCTTGTCCAGGAAGTCCAGGGCGTCCATGACGCCGGTTGAACCCTCCCCGGGGATGCCCAGGCGCTTGCCCTGCTGGGCCCCTATGGCCAGGAAGACTTCGGAATAATCGCGGCGCAGTTCTGCCAGGGTGAAATCCCGGCCCAGGACCTGGCCCAGGTGGATGGGCACGCCCAGTTCCCGCAAGCGGACCAGATCGCCCTCCAGGGTTGCGTTGGGGAGCCGGTAGGCCGGGATAAGCCCGCCCACCATGCCACCCAGCTCCTGCTTGGCTTCGAAGACTTCCGGCTCGAAACCCAGCTTGGCCAGGAAGTAGGCAGCGCTGAGGCCGGCGGGGCCGGCGCCCACGATGGCCACCTTCACGCCGAGAGCCTTGCCCCGCGTTTCCGCGGGAAGAGGGCCGGCGTTCTCGAAGGCGAAGCGCTTGATCTCCCGGATGGCCAGGGGCGCATCGTAGAAATTGCGGACACAGCGCTCGGTGCAGGGATGGTCGCAGACGCTGCCCGTGATGCCGGGCTGGGGATTGGTCCGGAGGATGACTTCCATGGCCTCGCGAGGCTTGCCATGGGCCACCAGCCAGAGGTAATCGGGGATGTTCTGGTTCGTGGGACAGGCATCCACGCAGGGCGCATTGATGCAGTCGAAATGGCCCAGGGGCCGGTCGCTCTTGAATTCCAGGGGCCGGATGCGGCGTGCGTAGGCGTCATCGCCCACGGCCTTCACGGCATTCCGGGCCAGGTTGAAGCGGGCGCCGTGGCCGCCAGAGGTGGCCAGAATGAAGGCATCCAGGCTGTCCGCCCCGACCGCGTCCATGGCGCTCTCGAGGTTGACCAGGTACTGCTGGAGGCGCGCGTAGCCGCCAGGTTTCAGCAGGTCCGTGCAGACTGTAACCGGACCGAGGCCATCGGCCACCAAGTCGGCGAAGTTGAGGGCATCGGCGCCGCCGCAGAAGCTGATGGGCACCTTGCCGTCCGTTTCCTCGACCACCAGCTCTGCCAGCGTGAGGGTGAGCGGATGCAGGGCCCGGCCCGACAGGTACATCATCTTCTCGCTGGTCGGGAAGACGGGGCGGTGGTTCACCACTTCCAGGGTGTTGGTGAGCTTGAGCCCGAAGCTGTTCTCCCGGCCTTCGGCGACTGCGGCCAGCCGCTTCACCATGGCCATGGCATCGTCCCACTTGGGATCGTGGCCGAAGGCCTCGTCGGGCACGGTGATGTCGAAGCCCAGGGTGTCATTCAGAAGGCCCCGGAGCCGCTCGGGGCCGAGCAGCGTGGGATTCAGCTTCACCCAGGTGTGCACGCCCAGCTCGGTGAGCAGGAACTTGGCGATGCGCTCGATCTCCGCCGGGGGGCAGCCATGCATGGTGGAGAGGGTGATCTGGTTGGAGATTTCGCTGGGGATGGCAATGTCCCGCACGCCCGGGTAGACCTTTGCCACGGTGTCGATGGCGGCGGTCAAGGCCGGGCCGGCGTTCCGCATGTCGGCGAGGTATTTCTGCACTCGGGGATGCTGGATGCCTTCAAGGTTGTAGCCCACGCTCATGCTGAAGTGGGTGCCGGGATCCTGGAGCCCCAGTTTGTGGGCCAGGGCATGAATGAGCACCCACCCGTTGAGATACTCCGTGAAGGATTCCTCGAGCTTCAGCTCCTGGGACCATTCGCAGTTGTAGGTCTCGTCGGCCGCATCGATGCAGGGCCGGGCCACGTCGATCTCGTCGAGGATCTGGACCGTTTTCAGTTCGATGAAGCGGGCCCCGCATAACCAGCTGGCCACGATGTTTTGTGACAGCTGGGAATGGGGGCCCGCCGCCACGCCCAGGGGCGCGGCCACGGTGTGGCCGAACATCTCCCGGGCGAGCTTGGCGTGGGGAATCTGGAAATTCTGTTTCGGGATGCCGAGCACGGCATCCCGAGTGTCGAGGTCACTGAAGATCCAGCTGCTGAGCAGCTCGAGGGAGGCGGAGCGGAAGGGCTTTTCCATGGGACCGAATTCCTCAAGGCAGGAGCGAGCTGGCCAGGGTAGTGCGGGGATCGCGAACTAGACGTTGCCCGCGTAGACGCTGGGGAAGCGGGCGAGGAAGGCCGCGCTGTGCTGCAACTCGCGCTCGTCAAGGCACTCGCCGATCTTGTGGGTGTTCTGCTCGATGCCCGTGCCGAACCCGATCATGGCGGGGTGCTTGTAGACCCCGTTGTTCACCCACTGCTTCGTGGCAGCGCCGGGGACGCTGGCGTCCTTGGGGATGGGGTAGCCCACGCCGTCCGTGCTGAAGACCCAGCGATCCACACGGGGCTCCTTGGTGAGGACGCCACCGGTACCCACCTTGCCATCCACGTTGGGGGAGATGACCTTCCTGTAAGCGCTCACGGCCGCCTGCACCGCGGGATGCTCCTCGGGGGTGAGCCAGCCGAGGTAGACCTGGGGATTGTTGAGGACGTAGCCCTTCCAGGAGGCGTCGGTATAGGTGGGGATGGTGACCTCTACGGTGAGGCCGGCCTTGCGGGCGGCGGCCACGGTGTCGAGGGCTTCCACGTCCGCGCAGGACTGCTCTGGCGTCTCACCGATCGTGAGGCGGCGGTCGAAGCGGAAGGTGAACTTCTCAGGCACGGCGCAGTCGCTGGGCGTGTCGAGCTTGGCCCAGGAGGCGGTGCGGGTGCCGTGGCCGAGGAACTTGTCGTCCTTGAAGCCGATGCGCGCGTCGTACTTGTCGGCGGCCTCTTTGACGATGGCGCCGCCGAACTCCAGGGGGTTCTTGCCTTCCCAGGGCATGGAACCGTGGCAGGACTTGCCCTTGACCGAGACCTCGATCTGCATGCGGCCGCGCTGGCCGCGGTAGATGCCCAGGGCGCCGTTCTTGGAGCAGCCGGAGCTGTCGGTGAGGATCACCACATCGGGCACCACAGCGGGAGGGGCGGTGGGGAACACGTCGCGGTTGAGGTACATGGGGCCGGCACCATCGTTGTCCTCCTCGCAGACCGTGGCGTAGGAGTACACGATCACGCCCTTGAGGGCACCCTCGGCCTCCAGCTCCAGCATGATCTTGGTGGCGATGGCGGCGGAGATCACCCCCCCAAGCTGGTCCGCGGAGCCGCGGCCGAAGATGAGGTGGTTCCACTCGCTCTCGGGCGGCAGGTAGCCCAGCTCCTTGTTGAGGAAGGCCTTGTTGACCTTCGTGGCGTCGATGATGCCGTCGAAGCAGTCGATGCCGCCGGTGTTCTGGAGCCACTGGGCCCGCAGGGGCTTCACGGTGTCCGTGTGGCCGTCGATGTAGATCACCTTCTTCTGGTCCGAGGGGATGCCGTCGGTGGGATCTTCCACCCGCCACACCAGGTTGCCGAAATCGTCGAAATAGGCGTCCTCGGGACGACGGACGGCCTTGATCTCGATGATCTTCTTCCGGAGGTAGTCGATGCGGGGCAGCTCGTGGTTGGAGGTTCCGCAGGCGGGATCGCCGCCCTGATCCACGGGCTTGTCCACGTAGTCCGCTGGGATCCGGATGGCCTCCTTCAGCATCTCCGAGGCGAGGGGCAGGTATTTGGCTGCCAGTTCCGCGATGCGGGCATCAAGGTTGGACATGGGACGACTCCAGGTGGAATGGTTGGACGGACTCCGGCGCGGGGCCCGGCGGAGAGAAAGGGAATTCGTATTCAGCTCTTGTTCTTCTTGCCGAGCAGTTTCATTTCCTTGAGCGGCAGGGTCGTCCGGCGGATGCCATCGAATTGGCAGAGGGCATTGGCCACGGCGCCCGCGGTGGGGACCAGACCTATCTCGCCCACCCCCTTGGCCCCGTAGGGTCCGACGGCGTCCGGCACTTCGATGCCGATGATCTCCATGGGCGGCATGTCCTTGGCCCGGATGAGGCCCAGATCGGCCATCTTGAGCGAGACCGGGCGGCCATCCTTGTAGGGGAACTCCTCGCTCACGGCGTAGCCCAGGCCCATGTGCAGGGAGCCTTCGATCTGGCCTTCGTAGAGCGTGGGATTCATGATGCGGCCCGCATCGTGGGCCGCGGTGATCCGGGTGATCTTCCCGGTCTCGTCCAGTTCCACCAGCTGCGCGGCATAGCCGAAGGAGTAGTGGGTGATGATGTCGTAGCCGGGCTTGGGCGGCTTGCCCGGCGGCACCGTCCAGTCGCAGATCCAGCTGCCCCGGTATTCCTTCCCCACCAGATCCTTCAGGGTGAGGCCCGAGGCCAGGTCCTGCTTGAGGTCCTTGCAGGCGGCGATGACGGAGTTGGCCAGGAGGGAAGTGCCACGGGAGCCGGTGGTCATGCCGGCTTCCGCTTCCTCATTGGTCTCTACGAGCACTTCGATGAAATCCGGATTGATGCCGGTCTCCTCCACCAGGGTCTGCACGCCCATGGTGAAGTTGCCCTGCCCCATCTCGCACCAGCCATGGTGGAGTTCCACCCGGTCCGCGGCCTTGATGATGATCTTGGCGTGGCCGAAGTCGGCCAGGCCGCAGCCGATGCCGGTGTTCTTCATGCCCGCCGCGATGCCCGCGCACTTGGCCGCGTAGAAGCGGTCCTTGAGGGCCTCCAGGCACTTGCGGACGCCAACGCCGGCGGTGAGGGTCTGCCCGGTGGCGATGGTCCGTCCTTCGGTCAGGGCATTATCCCAGCGGAACTGCCAGCGGTCGAAGCCGCCGAGCTTGCAGAGCTCGTCCAGGCATGACTCGAAGGCGAAATTCGACTGGTTGACGCCGAAGCCCCGGAAGGCCCCGCAGGGAGCATTGTTGGTGACCACCGCGGTGCCGTTCACCTGCACGTTGGGCACGAAATAAGCCGCGGCCGAATGGGACACCGCCCGCTCGATCACCGCCAGCCCCACGCTCGAATAGGCGCCGCTGTCCGAGTGCATGGTCACCACCATGCCGGTCAGCAGCCCGTCCTTATCGCAACCCACGGCATAATCCATGACGATGGGGTGGCGCTTGGTGTGCATGCTCAGCGATTCCTTGCGGGTCAGCTTCACCATGGCAGGCCGGCCCGTGAGCCAGGCCAGCAGGACCGCGTGGCTCTGGGTGGTGATGTCCTCCTTGCCGCCGAAGCCGCCACCGTTCTGCACCTGCACCACGTTCACCCGCGCCTTGGGGAGGTCGAGGAGGAGCGCCAGCTGGTGGCGGTCCTCGTAGACGCCCTGGCTGCAGCTGTAGACCTTGACCCCCGGCTGGCCCTCCTTCTGCCAGGACAGGGCCAGGGTGGCCTCGGGCTCGAGGAAGGCATGCTCCACCCGCTGGGTGACGAAGCGGTTGCGGGTGACGTGGGCCGAGCGGTCCAGGCCCTCTTCGGCGTCCCCCACCTTCACCTCGGCCCGGTGCAGCACGTTGCCCGCGACGTTCACCCGGGGCGAATCGGGCTGAAGCGCCTCGAAGATGTCGGTGACCGGCGGCAGCACCTCGTACTCCACCTTCACCTTGGCCGCCGCCTC
>JBBQHW010000102.1:0-8087 GCA_038324335.1 Holophagales bacterium | reverse complement strand
GGCGACCAGCACGCAGGACACATACGGGAGCAGCCAGCCGGGATTTTCAACCACGGAAAGGACGGACAGGGTGTCGTTCTTGCCAAAGCTCGCCTGGTAGAAGGTCTTGCCCTCGTACCGCAGCGGCTGGTTCATGTAGATCAGCACCTCCCGCGATTCCTTCTGCGAGGGGTTCACCACCTGGACCAGGCTGGAGAAGTTCTTGGGAATGTCGGTGCCGGGGTACACGTCGTGCCGGAATTGTTTCAGGGTGAAGGCGTAGGGCAGGTACTGGCGGCGCAGGCGCATGGTCAGGACGTAGGTGTGTCCCTCGTGGCTGAAGGACTGGGGCGCGCCGATGGCCACGGAAGTGAGCCAGGTGCCGTAGCTGCGGCCCCCGGCTAAGAGCTCCACGAAAGCCGAGGTCTGGTTCATCTCCTTGTCATCGGAAACCAGGGGCCGCTCGACCACGGAGGCGCTGGTGCCGACGCCAGCGGTGGCCAGGGAGGGCGGCGCGGCGGGGTCCAGATTCGTGAGCTCGGCGTTGGCGAAGTAGCGCTTCACGTTCAGGGTGATGGGCGTGCCGGGAATGGCGATGGCGCCGCCCTTGGCCAGCAGGGTGTCGGGTACGGAGTAGACCTCGTCCCAGGTGGGATCGGTGACGTCAATGATGGCGAGTTCCGTGTTCTTGTAGCTCTGCACGAAGTTGACCGTCTGGCCTACCTCGATGGACAGGTTGGTGTCCACCTGCATCATGCCGGCCACGAACTCGCCCGCGAACAGCACCACCAGGCCCGTGTGGACCAGCCACATGCCTGCCTTGGACCAGGTGAGCTTGATATCCAGGGTCTTGGCGATGAGGTTGAGGGTGAGCAGCAGACCCACCAGGGCGCCCCCCGGGAACGTGGGGATGGCGAAGGGCAGGAAGGAGAAGTGCCGCATGACAAAGAAGCTGCGCATGTAGGCGTTCACGGCGCCGGCCGTGCCCAGATCCACCTGGGCCAGGGTGCAGAGCACCACGAGCACCATCAGGAGGGCCAGCAGGACCACGGTGAGCTTGAAGGACTTCAGAAGAGCCCAGGTGCGGGAAGCGAGATCTTTAATCAAGGTGGAGGCTCCCCAGGATGGTCATGAAGTCCGGCTTGGCCTTGGCCACGGCGTCCGCGTCGCCCGTCAGTTTCAGGAACCAGGTGTTCCCATCGGGCGTCGAGATGGAACCCGCCACCAGTCGGCTCTTGGCTTGGCCGTCGCTGGTGAAGTCGTAGACGTTCAGGGCACCGGCCCGGGTCTTGAGCACCGCGCGGCTCTTGGCGAGGCTGGCCTCGTCGGCGAGGGCGGGCAGGCTGATCTGGCCGCGCCAGCGGTTCACGTTGGCCAGCTCGCCGCCCGCAGGGCCGGGCAGGACCACCACGGTGGCCTCCAGCTTGCCGGGGTAGGGCGCCTTGAAGGTGGCGAAGCGCATGGTGCCGCCACCCGGGGCCTCGCTCCAGCCCTTGGGCAGGGACCACTTCAGCGCACCCTGGGGCGACGCGGGGGGTGGCACGTTCGGGGTCGGGGCCTCCCCGGGGGCAGGCGCCCCGGTCTTTTCGCCCTTGGGCATGGGCGGCATCGCCGGCCGGGGGGCCGACGGGGCGAAGGGCGCCTCTTTGGGCACACGGTAGTGGGCGATTCGATCCGAGTTGCAGCCGACGAGGCCCAGCAGCCCGACAACGATTAACACAGGGGTCCGGAACGGCCACAGGAAGGAGCGGTGGAGGGGGTTTGGCGGATTCAGCAAGGGACTCCTCGATGGACATTCCAGAATACCTGACCTTCTCGTGATTGAATAGGCCCGAATCTTGCAAGTCTCACAAGCCAAAAGGCTTAACGGCCAGGTCGATGGCCTTGGCTAGGCGCCGATCCAGCTCTGTGATGCCGCCCGCGTCATGGGTGGTGAGGGTGATCCGCACATGACCCCAGCCGAAGGCGATGTCCGGATGATGGTCCAAGGCCTGGGCAGGGCTCACCACCGCGCTCACCAGGTTGAAGGCCGTCAGAAAGTCGGGCGTCTTGAAGGTCCGCACCAGGGTGCCGTTCGTTTCGGTCCAGTTCATGTCAATGCTCATGTCAGCGCCTCCAGTTCTGCCAGTTCCAATTGCAACAGCCACTCATCGGGATGCTTCGCCGCCCGGGCCTTCAAGTCCCTCACCTGGTCCGGCGCGAGGGTGCCGGCGGTTCTCAGGGCCCTTGCCTCGGCGTAGAGCTCCGCGAGCGCCTGGGGCAGGGCCGCCGCCTTGCGGGAGCGGGCCTGGGTTTCGGCCTCCCCTTCGGCCAGGGCGGCCTGATCACCGAACCAGGAATCCCAGGCGCCGGGATCCGCCGGGCCGCCAGCCACGGAAGGCAGGCTGGCGCTCAGAAAGAGCAGGGCCCAGCTGGGCAGGTCCAGGGGGCGGCCATCCTGGTGGCCGCGCAGGTTGATGACCTCCTGTTCGCCCACACGGAAGCCCGTGAGGAACAGGCCCGAGGGCAGGTCCAGGCTGAAGGCGCCCCGGTCGGGCAGGGCCCCGCTGCCAAAGGCCACCAGGGCCTCGCCCGGCCAGGGGCGCTCCGCGGCCTTGCCGTTCCGGGAGATCTGGACGGGGCCCTCCAGCCGGGCCAGGGCCGTGGCCAGGCCCGGTGCCAGCTCGCCCCGGGCGGGGATGCGCGCCACCACCTTGCCCGTGAGTTCCAGGCCGTCGTCCAGCACCAGGTGGTTCACGGTGCGGGCGCGCCGGGCCTCCTCCAGGCCGTGATCACCGCCGCGCCGCCAGCCCAGGGTGGCCTCGAAGGCCTCCAGCACCTCGAACAGGTGGTCGAAGTCCCGGGCCACGAAGAGCTGGGGCTGCATGCGCGTGATGTCGTACTCGGTGTCGGCGCAGAGCAGGCTCAGGGACACCTTCCGCACCGCCGCCGTGAGGCAGTGCTCCGCCTCGCCCAGGCTGCTGAGCAGCCCCGCGCCGTAGAGCTTCGGTTCAGCCAACTCGCCCACGAGCCCGTATTCTGCCGTCCACCAATAGAGGCGGCTGGCCTTGGTACTTTCGCTCACGTAGCGGCGGCTGGCTGAGGCGGCCCGCAGGCGCTCCTCGCCGAGCCGGGTTTCCTCCTCCGTGGCGGTGGGATCCTCCTTCACCACGCTGAGGTTGCGGATGGCCTCGTACACGGCCTGATCCTCCACGGAGGCGATGGCGCGGAAGCCCGCTTCGCCACAGCGCCTGACGTAGTCCGCGTAGCGCCGGTCCCCGAGGATGGGCGCGTGGCCCGCGCTCTCGTGGACGATGTCGGGTGCGGGGGTGTACTCGATGTGCTCGTGGCTGCGGATGTCCGCAGCGATGGCCAGTACGCCCAGGGACTGCAGCTCCGTGAACACCGCCGGAGGGATGAAGCCCCGCACCCCCACAGCGGACCAGCCCAGAACCTCCAGTTTCGCGTTCATCTCGTCCAGGCTGGGGATGCGCTCCAGCCCGATGCCCGTGGCCGCCAGCCCGGCCAGGTAGCTGCCGTGGGCCGTGTCCTTCAGGCGTTCCACGAGGCGGTGCATGATGTGCCGCCACACGGCATGATCCCTGGGTGTGTAGGCCTCGTGATCCTGGTCTACCACGAAGCGGCGCAGGTGGGCGGGCAGCCGCTCGATGGCGCGCCGGGTGGGGGAGGGGGGCAGGAAGGCCTCGGGCATCATAGGAGTTTAATCTGAAATCAATGCCTGGCCTTCCTAACCGCGAGATTGTCGGGGCTCCGGGCTACGCTGTTCCCATGGCCGACTTCGATCCCTGGGACCCCTACCGCGACCTGCGCTTCGCCGGCACCCGGGAACATCCGGAGCACGGCACCTGCTTCATCGCTGAGGGCCGGATCCTTGTCGAGGATTTGCTGGAGGCGGGTCGCTCAGGGCGGGTGAAGGTCATCTCCGTGGCCGCCACCACCACCGCCGCGGTGGCACTCCGGAACCGCCTGCCGGAGGGCACCGAGCTGTTGACGGCAGAACCCGCTGCGTTGTCAGCACTGGCGGGCTTCCCCTTCCACCGCGGCCTCATGGCTTGCGCCCAGGTGCCCCCGCCCCCGCCCGCAGCGGCCCTGGGCGCGGCCCGGCGCCTGCTGGTGCTGCCGCGCCTCTACGACAGCGAGAACCTGGGGCTGCTGCTGCGCAGCGCCGCCGCCCTGGGGCTGGACGGGGTGCTGGCGGGGCCGGGACCCGGCCAGTGGACCCGGCGCACCGTGCGGGTCTCCATGGGCGCCGTGTGGCGCATTCCGGTGTGGCGCAGCGAGCAGCCCTGGGAACTGCTGGCGGACTGGAAGGCCGTGGCACCGGCCTCGGAGATCATCGCGGCGGCCCTGGTGCCCGGCGCGGAGGACGCCCACACCTGGCGCCCCGCGCCCCGCTGCGCCCTGGTGCTGGGGCCCGAGGACACGGGCCTCGATGCCGATGCGCTGACCCGCTGCGACCGCGCCGTGGCCATCCCCATGGCCTCGGGCATGGACAGCCTGAACGTGGCCGCTGCCGGGGCCATCCTGATGTTCCGGATGCTCTGCTAGGGCTCCCGGCTGATCGCGATGTCCACGAGCCGCAGCAGCTCCGTCACCACCTCGCGGCGACTCTTGTCCAGTTCGTAGCGGACGGAGATCTTCTGGCGGGCGGCGGCCACGTCACCGCAGGCCTTGCCCCGGGCGATGAGCTCGCGGCAGGCGTCCGGCATGGGTCCCCAGCTGCCGCATTCCACGAAGCGGTCGCTGAGGAAGATGAACTTGGGAATGGCTTCGCCACCATGCGTGAGGAAGCGGACAAACACTTCCGGATGCTGCTCGCGACTGATGTAGCTGACCTTCAGCAGCGGCCCGGCCTCGGCCATGCGCTGGAGCACGGGCACGTGGCGCACCACGTCGCCACACCAGTCCTCGGCGATGGCGACGACGTGCACGGGTCGGGGCAGGGCTGCCAGAAAGCCAGCCACGGCAGGTTCCAGTGCCAGGCCCACGCGCTGGGCCTCCAGTTGGTCGCGCTGCCCGGCGGCCTCCGCCGCGGCCAGCCAGCCGGCGTAGTCCCGACCAGACTCGAAGACGGCCTTCCAGTCGATGGTGGGCAGGGTGGCGGGGCGGGGCATGGGTCCTCCAGGCTGGCTAGGCATCCTACACCCGTCCTACACCTGGGGGAGGGCCCGTCGCCACGAACCAAGAGGTGCCTTCTGGGCTTCGGGTCTAGAGTGGTAGCTTCACGCCAAGGAGCTTCCATGACCACCGCCAAGGCCTACGCCGCCACCTCCGCCACCGCCCCCCTCGCCCCCTACCAGTTCGAACGCCGGGCCGCCGGCCCCCACGACGTCCAGATCGAGATCGCCTACTGCGGCATCTGCCATTCGGACCTCCACCAGGTGCGCAACGAGTGGGGCAACAGCAGCTATCCCATGGTTCCCGGCCACGAGATCGTGGGCAAGGTCACGGCCGTGGGCGCTCACGTGAAGGGCTTCAAGGTGGGCGATCCGGCGGGCGTGGGCTGCCTTGTGGACAGCTGCCGCACCTGCCCCAGCTGCCAGCGGAACCTGGAACAGTTCTGCGAAAAGGGGGCCGCCTTCAGCTACAACGGCACCGAGATGGACCGCAAGACCATCACCCAGGGCGGCTATTCCTCGAGCATCGTGACGGACGAGGCCTTCGTCCTGAAGATCTCACCCAAGCTCGACCTGGCCGCCGCCGCGCCCCTGCTGTGTGCTGGCATCACCACCTATTCCCCCCTGCGCCACTGGAACACGAAGAAGGGCGACAAGGTGGGCGTCGTGGGTCTGGGCGGGCTGGGTCACATGGCCGTGAAGATCGCCGCCGCCATGGGCGCCGAGGTCACCATGCTGAGCACCTCCAAGTCGAAGGAGGCCGATGCCCGCAAACTGGGCGCCCACCACTTCGGCCTCACGTCGGACGACGCCACTTTCAAGAAGCTGGCGGGCCAGTTCGACCTGCTCATCGACACCATCTCCGCGCCCCACGACTACAACAAGTACCTGGGCCTGCTCCGCGTGGAAGGCACCATGGTGCTGCTGGGCGTCCCCCCCGAACCCACGCCCGTATCGGCCTTCCCCCTGATCATGGGCCGCCGCAGCCTCAGCGGCTCGCTCATCGGCGGCATCGCAGAGACCCAAGAGATGCTCGACTTCTGCGCCGAGCACGGCATCGTCTCCGACATCGAGCTCATTCCCGTCCAGCAAGTGAACGTGGCCTATGAGCGCATGCTGAAGAACGACGTCCGCTATCGCTTCGTGCTGGACATGAAGACGCTCTAGCCGCTCCGTCCACCGTTCCAGAGCGACCTGAAGTCCCCGCGATACTGCCAGAGCAGCAGCGCGTGGACCGGGGCCAGGACCACCCAGGCCGAGGCCGTGCGGATGAGCAGCGCGTTGAAGAGCACGATCACCAGCAGCGGCGGCGAGAGGATGAGCAGTCCCAGGGGCGCCGTGCGCCGGAACAGGACCAGGAGACCGCCGAGGCCATAGCAGGTGCCGAGCAGGGGGATCATGAAACGGCTGGCCTCCAGGCCCTCCCACAGGGCTTTCGCCGCCGGCAGGGTCTGCGCGGGGATGCCCTTGCCGGTGAGGAAGGGGGCGATGATGACCAGCAGCCAGAAGGCCCCGTAGAGGAGCCGGATAGGCGTGGTGAAGGACTGCCAGAGCCGGTTCATGAAGCCTCCTGGGTGGGGTGCAAGGTCTTGGACATCTGGACGAGGTGCAGGGGCCGCAGGGCCTTGTCCGGTTGCGGGAAGGGCAGTGTGGCCGTCGGCACGAAGCCGAGCCTCGCGTAGAAGGGGAACAGCTCCTCGCGGAGGTTCACTACGGAGAGATCCAGTTGGGTGCAGCCCGCCAGCCGACACCGCACCTCCACGGCGACCACCAGGGCCTTGGCCAGGCCGGTCCCCTGATGAATGGGATCCACCGCCAGGGTGCCGAGGTAGCCCCGTTCATCGGTGATGGCCAGGTACACCGAGCCGCACAGGGTGCTCCGCCCGGCCTCGTCCTCGACTACCAGGAACCGGCCGCTCTCCATCCGCGCCTGCACGTCGTCGGCATCGGTCCGCTGCCCCTGGATGCAGAACTGCTCGACCACGTAGGCCTGGTTGGTGACCCGGACGATTTCCGGGATGTCTGCCGGACCGGCCTCGCGGATCCTGGGGCTGGGGTGCTGCGCGATGAAGACCCGCTGCCTGGCCATCAGAACCGGATCCGGCCGGAGAGCATCTCCCACCACATCCGCCAATCGCCCATCAGGCTGTAGAGCGGATGCCGGAAGGTGGCGGGCCGGTTGTGTTCGAAGCAGAAGTGTCCGATCCAGGCGAAGGCATAGCCCTGGACCAGCGCCACCGCGAGCAGCCACCAGCGGCCCGTGAGCAGCGCGGCGACCAGCCACAGGAGGGCCAGGCTGGTGCCCACGCAATGCAAGCGCCGGCAGGTCCGGTTTGCGTGCTCCCCGAGGTAGTACGGGTAGAAGGCCCGGAAGGTGGCAAAGCGCGGGTCCGGGTTCGGTTCAGTGCCCATGCCGCTCCTCGCTCACGGCGAGCACCAGGCCGTCGGGGTCCGCGTACTGGGCGATCCGGTCGCCGAAGATGTCTTGGGGTTCCTGCAGGCAGGGCACCCCCTGCTCGACCATGCGCCGGTGGAAGGCGTCCAGGTCCGGCACGCTCAGGCCCGGTCGGCAGCGCCCGGCGGCTTCCGCCAGCGCCGGGTCCCGGGGTGACTCGGTGCCCTCGCCCCCATGGAGGGCCAGGGTCGCCCCCTCCGTGGCGAACTCGGTCCAGCCC
Source organism: Holophagales bacterium (assembly GCA_038324335.1). GTDB lineage: Bacteria > Acidobacteriota > Holophagae > Holophagales > Holophagaceae > Geothrix. The sequence continues at coordinate 316 of JBBQHW010000102.1, read as the reverse complement.
GGGGACTCGAAGCGCAGGGGCAGGCCCAGCACATCCTGGTAGAAGACCACCGAGCGCTGCATGTCGCTCACGAAGATGATGGCGTAGGTCAGGCGCATTGGAGCCCTCCTTCAGGTCGGCAAGCCAGCTACTGGACTGGCCTGGCAGGTTCAGTCGGCGGCCACCTGGGCCCCCTGCGCGAGCAGGAGTTCGCGCAGCACCGAGCGGTGGCAGTGCGCCTCGTCCTCGCAGTAGCAGCCCACGGAGAAGTTGCTATGGCGGGAGAGGACGGCGAGCAGGGCGATGGCGTGGGCGTGCTCGGGAAGGGCCATCTCGG
>JBBQHW010000101.1:0-8097 GCA_038324335.1 Holophagales bacterium | reverse complement strand
TCCCGGGGGCGCCGGGGCTGCGCTTTCTGGGACGCGGTCCCCGGCGCCCCCGGGATCCCTTCCGGCTGCGCCGGAAGCCGCCTTCGGCGGGCCCGTGCGCGTGCAGCCGAGCGCTTGAAGCTGCATTGCAGTTTTCATTCTGTTATGGGTGTGAATCGGTGTTCATCGGTGGTTAGAAATTCTTTTCCACCAGGAACTGGCCGAAGCCATGGCCCGGCCTTGTGTTCTCTGCGGTGAATGAACCGATCGAGTGGGCCGACGCTCAGCCCATGGTGGCGACCATCACGGCCTTGATGGTGTGCATGCGGTTCTCGGCTTCGTCGAAGACGACGCTGTGCCGGGAGCGGAAGACCTCGTCCGTGACTTCGCGAATGTCGAAGCCGAGCGCCTGCTGTTCCTTGGCCAGCTTGGTCTCGAAGTCGTGGAAGGCGGGGAGGCAGTGGAGGAACTTCAGGTCGGGGTTGCCGGTCTTCTGCACCATGTCCATGGTGACCTTGAAAGGCGTGAGCAGTTTCACCCGGGCGGGGATCTGGTCCTCTTCGCCCATGCTGGCCCACACGTCGGTGTAGAGCACGTCGGCGCCCTGCACGGCCGCGTCCACGTCGTCCGTCACTTCGATGGTGGCGCCCATGAGCTTCGCGGCTTCCCGGGCGGCGGCGAGCACCTTCGGGTCCGGCGCCAGCTCTTTCGGGCCCAGGGCCACCATGTGCATGCCGGTCTTGGCGGCGCCGTACATGAGGGCGTAGCTCATGTTGTTGCGGATGTCGCCGCAGAACACCAGCTTCACCTTGTGCAGGGGCTTGGCCACATGCTCTTCGATGGTGAGGAAGTCGGCGAGGATCTGGGTGGGATGGTCGGTGTCCGTGAGGCCATTCCACACGGGCACGCCGCTGTGCTTCGCGAGCGCTTCCACCACTTCCTGCTTGTAGCCGCGGTACTCGATGCCGTCGTAGAAGCGGCCCAGCACCTTGGCGCTGTCCTCGATGGATTCCTTCTTGCCCACCTGGGAGCTGCCGGAATCCAGGAAGGTCACGTGCGCGCCCTCCTCCAGCGCGCCCACCTCGAAGGCGCAGCGGGTGCGCGTGCTGGCCTTCTCGAAGAGCAGCACGATGTTCTTGCCCTTGAGCAGGAAGTTGAAGATGCCCATGCGCCGTTTGGCCTTGAGATCACGCGCCAGATCCAGGAGGTAGCGCACCTCCTCCGGGGAGAAATCCATCAGGGTGAGAAAACTGCGACCCTTGAGGTTGACGGCCATGGCGTCCTCCGAGACAAAAACAGGGCCTCATGTTAGCGCTGAGCCCTGCATCCAGTGTCTCCAAACGGGCAGATCCCATGGCGGCTTGACAGAGTGTCATCCGGGAGGGGCCCCCCGGATCTTGACTGGATTGCGCGGGTGCCGATGAAAAGGGGAAGCCCAAGCCAGAGAAGACCCATACAAATTACCTCCAAGTATGCAATAGTCGCCCTCATCCACCCGGTGCATCCCATGCACGATGCCGCCCCTCAGAAAATCCGGATCCACGGTCACGACCTGGCCTTCCATCGGCAGGGACAGGGGGACCCGGTGCTGCTGGTGCATGGCATCACCACCCATTCCTTCATCTGGGAGAACCTGATGGATGGGCTGGCCCGGAACCACGACGTGGTGGCGGTGGACCTGCTCGGCTGCGGCGCTTCGGACAAGCCCCTGGATGTGAGTTATGGAGTCGCCAGCCAGGTGGAGCGCCTCGAAGCCTTCACCCAGGCCCTGGGCTTCGGTCCCTTCAGCTTCATCGGGCACGACATCGGCGGGGGCATGGCCCAGCGCTTCGCGGTCATGCATCCCCACCGCGTGACCCACGTGGCCGTGCTCAATGGGGTGGCCTATGACTTCTGGCCCGTCCAGCCCATCCTCACCATGCGGACGCCCATCATCCGGCAGCTCGCCATGGCCACGCTGGATCTGGGGGCCCTCAAACTGATCGTCAAACGAGGCGTGTTCCACCGGGACCGCGTCACGCCGGAGCTCATGACCCAATTCTGGAAGCCCCTGGAGACCCGTGAGGGCCGCAAGGCGTTCCTGCACTTCGCCGAGTCCCTGGACAACCGCGACCTGATGTCCATCAGTGACGGACTCCGCCACACCCGGGTCCCCTTCCTGATCATTCGCGGCACGGACGATGTCTACCTCAGCGCCGAGATCTCGCATCGCCTGCATCAGGAGATCCCCGGCAGCCGCCTCGTGGAAGTGACTGAAGCGGGTCACTTCATCCAGGTGGATCAGCCCGAGCGGCTGGTGGCGGAATTGAATGCCTTCCTGGAGACCTGAGTCGTGACCCCCGATGCCGAGAGCCTGGAGACCCTGAGGGAGCGGCTGCGGATGCTCGAGAAGGAGAACGAGCTGCTGGCGGAACGGGCGGAGGATATCTCCTTGCTGGGCCTGGTGGCAGAGCAGACCGGGACGGAAAGCGACCCTTGGGAACTTCTGACCGCCGTGCTCGAGCGGGTCTGCATCCTGAAGGCGATCCCCTATGGGGCCTGTCTGGAGCCCTGGGGCCCGCTGCTCAGGCCCGTGGCGGTCTACCATTTCCGGTGCCCGGAGACGGCCGAGCGCGATCCGTTCCGTCTGCGCGAGCCGGGCGCCTGGCCCCTGGCCCAGGCCACGGTGCTGAATCCGGATGAGCTTGGAAAACTGTTCGAGCAGTTCACCCTCCAGGGCGCGATGGCCGCACCTTCCGCGGTGGCGTTGATCCCGCTTCGCTGCAGTGCGGACCGCGTGGGCTGCTTCCTGTTCGCCGACGATGGCCGTTCCCCTGACGAGCTCCTGTCCGTGTTGCCGCTGCTCGAACGGGTGGCGGAACTCACGCAGGCACGGCTGGACAACCAGACGCTCATTGCAAAGCTGCAGCGACTGAACATGAACCTGGACCTGGATGTGATGGAGCGGAATGAGTCCCTTCGGCTCAGCGAGGAGCGGTACCGGACCCTGTTCGATCACGTGCCGGATGGCGTCCTGCTGGTGGATGCCGACGATGAAGGCAGCTTCGGCCGCATCGAGGATGCCAATGAGACCGCCGCCGCCATGCACGGCTACACATTGGCAGAGCTGAAGCAGCTGGATATCGAGGCCCTCAACGCGCCGGGGCCAGGCCCGCGCCTGGAGTCCTTCGAAGGCCGGATCTGGCGCCTGCGGCCGGGGGAGACTGTCCAGGAGGAACTGATCCACCGCCGGAAGGACGGCTCGACCTTTCCAGTGGAGGCCATCGGAACCCTGATCCGCATCCAGGGACGCCAGTACGTCCTGGGGTTTTCGCGGGACATCACCGGGCGGAAAGTGGCCGAACAGGCCCTGCTCAGGACGCAACGAGCCGAGAGCGTGGGCGTCCTGGCCGGCGGCATCGCCCATGACTTCAACAACCTGCTCACGGCGATCATGGGTCAGACGGGCATCGCCCTGGATCTGATGGAGGTGAAGGAGGAGGGCCGCGAGCACCTCGAGAAGGCCCTGAACGCCGCCAGCAAGGCGGCCACCCTCACCCAGCAGATGCTGGCCTATTCCGGGCGGGGCAAGTTCAACATCCAACCCGTGTCCATCAACGGCACCATCCAGGACAACATCCAGTTCCTGGCCACGGCCCTGCCCAAGCAGGTGGCCTTCGTGCTGGACCTGGAGCCGGGGGTTCCCCTGGTTACCGGCGACCTCGGCCAGCTTCAGCAGGTGATCATGAATCTGGTGATCAATGGTGCCGAAGCCATCGGTGAAGCCCCGGGCACCATCACCATCCGGACCCGCTTCGTGCACCTCGACCAGGTGGACGGAGCCCAGTGGCCCCTCAGCGGCAACACCCTGGTGCCGGGTGACTACCTCTGGATTGCCGTGACGGATACGGGCAGCGGCATGAGCGAGGAAGTCCGGTCCAGGGTATTCGACCCCTTTTTCAGTACCAAGCCGAAAGGCCATGGCCTGGGGCTTTCGGCGGTGCAGGGGATCATCCGGGCCCATCGCGGCGGGCTGGGCGTGGAAAGCGAACTGGGTCGGGGAACGACCTTCCGCATCCTCCTCCCTGCCGGGGCTCCAGAGCCTGGCTTCCCCCAGGCCACCTCTCCCGACGCCGCTCAACTGGGAAAGCGCGAGGTGCTGGTCATCGATGACGAGGACTACATGCTCGAGGTGGTCCGCGACACCCTGGAGAGGCGCGGCCATACCTGCCTGCTGGCCCAGAGCGGGGAGGAGGGGATCGAGTTCCTCCAGCACCATCGGCAGCGCATCGATCTCGTCCTGTTGGATCTGACCATGCCAGGGCTGGGAGGGGTGGAGACCTGTCGGCGGCTGCAGGAAGTGGCGCCGGGCATACCAGTGGTGCTCAGTTCGGGCTTCGCCAAAGAAGAGGCCACGGGCCAGCTCCGGGGCATGGCCCTCGCCGGCTTTCTGCAGAAGCCGTACCCTGCCGGAGATCTGATCCGCCTGGTCGAGGCCATCCCACTCCGGGCCAGGCCAGAGTCTGGGCAAGGCTGACGCGGAAAGCCACGCGGAAACCTACTCGAACTCCACCAGCAGCTGCCCCTTGGTGACCATGTCGCCAGGTGCCGCATGGAGGGCCTTGACGGTGCCGTGGTCGTGATTGGCGATGTGGTTCTGCATCTTCATGGCTTCCAGCACCAGGAGGCTCTGGCCGGGCCGCACCCGGTCGCCGGGGTTCACCAGCACCTCGAGGATGAGGCCGGGAATGATGGCCACGAGGCGCTTGGGATCCTTCGGCAGGTAGGGTTTCCGGTGGATGAAGTTCCGTGTGAAGGTCGTCTCGTAGACCGTGCCGTCCAGGGTGAGCGTTTGGCGGGTCAATTTTCTTGCAGCGATCATGGGGCCTCGTGCAGAGGTGGAGCAGCGGAGTGGGAGTCGCCTCAGAAGGGCGGCACGCCGTGTTTCCGGGTGGGCCGCAGTTCGCACTTGTCCTCGGAGATCTCCAGGGCGTGCAGCAGGAAGTCGCGGGTCTGGTGGGGCGCGATGACCGCATCCACGTGGCCGTTGGCGGCTGCCACGTAGGGGCTGGCGAACTTCTCGGTGTACTCGCGGACCTTCTCCCGGCGGAAGGCATCGGGATCCGCGGCGGCGGCGATCTCGCCCTTGAAGATGATGTTGGCCGCACCCTCCGGGCCCATGACGGCGATCTCGGCGCAGGGCCAGGCGAAGACGAAATCGGCGCCCAGGTGCCGCGAGCACATGGCGATGTAGCCGCCGCCGTAGGCCTTCCGAAGGATCACGGTGAGCTTGGGCACGGAGGCTTCGCTGTAGGCGTAGAGCAGTTTGGCGCCATGGCGGATGACGCCGGCATGTTCCTGGTCCACGCCCGGGAGGTAGCCGGGCAGATCCACGAAGGTCACCAGCGGGATGTTGAAGGCATCGCAGAAGCGGATGAAGCGGGCCGCCTTGTCGGAGCTGTCCACGTCCAGCACGCCCGCCAGCACCATGGGCTGGTTGGCCACCATGCCCACGGTGCGGCCGTCCATGCGCGCGAAGCCCACCACGATGTTGGCGGCCCACATGGCCTGGACTTCCATGAAGTCCGAGCCGTCCGCCACGGCCCGCAGCACGTCCCGCACGTCGTAGGGCTTGTTGGACTCGGCGGGGATGATCTGCTCCAGGCCGAGCTGGGTGCGGGGCGGGATGGGATTAACCGAATCAGCCTTCTTGCGGTTGTTCCAGGGAATGTAGGTGACCAGCCGCTTCACCTGCTCGAAGCACTCGGCCTCGCTGTGGGCGTAGAAGTGGGCGTTGCCCGAGATCTCGGATTGCACCCGGGCGCCGCCCAGGGCCTCCATGGAGATCTCCTCGCCCAGCACGGTCTTGATGACCTCGGGCCCGGTGATGAACATCTTGGAGATCTTGTCCACGACGAAGACGAAATCCGTGAGGGCCGGCGAGTACACGGCGCCGCCGGCGCAGGGACCCAGGATGATGGAGATCTGGGGGATGACCCCGGAGGCCAGGGTGTTGCGGTAGAAGATCTCGCCGTAGCCAGCCAGGGAGTTGACGCCTTCCTGGATGCGCGCCCCACCGGAATCGTTGATGCCGATGAGAGGGATGCCCAGCTTGATGGCGTGATCCATGATCTTGGTGATCTTCCGGGCGTGGGCCAGGCCCAGGGAGCCGCCCGCCACAGTGAAGTCCTGGGCGAAGATGGCCACCGAGTGGCCCAGGATGGTCCCGGTGCCGGTGATGACGCCGTCCCCGGGCAGCTGCTTCTTCTCCATGCCGAAGTCAGAGCACTTGTGTTCCACGAAGAGGTCGTATTCGTGGAAGGAATCCTGGTCCAGGATGGCCGTGATGCGCTCCCGGGCCTGCAGCTTGCCCTGGGCGGCCTGTTTCGCTGCGGCTTGCGGGTCGGGCTCCGTGGCTTCGGCGTGCTTGGCGGCGTGGTCCTTCATCTTCTTGGGCATGGACATGCTTGGGATCCTCGGGGGATGACTGTGCAGGAACGGCGGCGTCGAGGCAAGGCCGTTGTAAAAGATGACATACTCATCGGGATTAGACCAGGACAGGTTCTGCCGGAGTCACGGGCACCGTGGTGGCGTCCCGGTGTTTCATTCCCTGGTCCGGATGCCCCGGGTTCGCCTATAGTCAGGGCCACGGATCCACACCCGACCCATGGGGCTGGGCAAATGCGGCTGAGCAAAGAGGAGGCGCCATGCGGCCACTAAAACAACTGATTGAGGGCAAGCCGCCCATGGTGACAGTGGGGCCCGATGATTCGGTCTTCCACGCTCTGACGCTGATGGCCCAGTTCGAGATCGGCGCCCTCCTGGTGCTGGAGCAGGGCAAGCTGGTAGGCATCTTTTCCGAGCGCGACTATGCCCGCAAGATCGTCCTCAAGGGCAAGGCCTCCAAGGACACTCCGGTGCGGGAGATCATGAGCGAGAAGCTGAGCTGCGTGACCCTGGCCCAGACCGTCGAGGAGTGCATGGCCCTGATGACCGACAAGCACATCCGCCACCTGCCGGTGCTCGGGGCCAACGAGGAGGTGCTGAGCATTCTCTCCATCGGCGATCTGGTGAAGGAAACGATCTCCCAGCAGAAGTTCACCATCGAGCAGTTGGTGCACTACATCCAGAACTGACACGGAGCAGCCACCATGAACAAGCCCCTCCTCGCCATGGCCCTTCTGTTGTCCCTGGGCGCCACGAACGCTGGCGCGCAGGTGCGTTTGCGGATCGAACTCGGCCTGCCCGTGGCACCGCCGCTGGTGCTGGTCCAGCCCGGTGTGCAGGTGGTGGAGGGCTTCGGGGAGGAAGTGTTCTTCCACAACGGGTGGTACTGGTGCCGCCGGCCCGACGGCTGGTACCGCGCCCGGTCCCCCCGGGCCCGGTTCGGCTGGGTGGAGGAGCGGCGGGTGCCAGGCGTGCTGGTCCGGGCACCCATGGGTCACTACCGGAACTGGCATCATGATCGCCCCGTCGAACGCTGGGAGACCCGGCGCCGTGAAGAGCGTCGCGAAGAGCATCGTCGGGAGGGGCGCCGGGAAGAGCGCCGTGACCTTCGGAAAGAAGAGCGAAGGGAAGAGCGCCGGGATGAGCGCAGGAAAGAGCACCGGGAAGAGCGGCGTGACGAGAGGCACGAGCACTAATGTTTTTTCAGGCCTCTCTGCCGCCCAAAAGACCGGTGGCCAAGCCGGTCCCCGGGATCATCTGGACCTACGCTACGCCCCCGGGTTTCCAGCTGCTGGAGCCCGGCTACCGCTTCCCCACCCAGATCAAGCAGGCCCTGCTGCAGTTCGTCCAGCCCGACGCAGAGTTGAGCCGGGCCTACCAGGACGTCTTCGCGGATAAGAAGCAGTTCGCGGCCTGGTTCCGGGGCGTCCTCCAGGAGCAGAAGAAGAAGCAGCCCAAGGCCGCGGAATCAGGCCCCACGGTGCTCTCCAGCGACCTGTCCAAGCTGTCCGTGGGCCACGCCACCGTCACCAGCACCGCCAAGACGCCCCCCCCCAAGGCCGCCCAGGACCAGACCATCGACCGCTATCTCTTCGTGCTGAAGGCCTGGGCGCCGGAGAAGTAGCGTCGATCAGCCTTTGGTTTTGGAGGCTTCGCGCCAGGCGGCGAGGAGCTTGGCTTCCTGGTCGGCGC
>JBBQHW010000100.1:0-8149 GCA_038324335.1 Holophagales bacterium | reverse complement strand
AATTGGGCTTTGCCCCAGTCCATCAGCGCCATGGGTTGTTCTCCTAGTGGCAGCGGCCACGGGTATGATTCTAGGCCGATTGGCAAGTCTGGCGGGGCTTCCGGTGGGAAAAACCGGTGAACGGTCGGCGGCTGCCGGCCGTCGTGCTATTGGGTGCCTTTGACCATCCGCACCGGCCCTTCCGCCTTGCCCTTGGCCCCGGGCTGGTCGATGCGGGTCTTGGTGGCGACCAGGCGGGTATCCGAGTCGATGATGCAGCGCCAGCCCTTGGCCTCTCGGGGCATCCGCACGTCCACTTCCCAGCCGCCGGAAGCGCCATTCAAGGGGACGCGCCTGGCACTGGTGGCCCTGCCGCCAGTCTCCTGCTCGGCGATGGCCTTGGCTTCCTTGGCGGATTTAACCGGTCCTGAGCCGTGCTTGCGGGATTTCGTAGTACCAGCGGTGAGGACAAGGGCGGGGACGAGCAGGGCCAGGGCCAGTGAGGCTGTGCGCATGGGGACTCCGGAAAGGTGACCGGAATTCTAGACCTTGTCTGGACAGCCAGACAACACTTTTTAGGTACGGTAAAGGGCTGCCCCCCAGTGCAGGCCGGACCCAAGGGCCGTAAAGACGATGTTCATGCCGGGGTGGATCAGGCCCTGGGTGCGGCATTCATGGAAGAGGATGGGCAGGGTGGCGGCGGTGGTGTTGCCATAGCGCTCCACGTTGTGGGGCACCTTCTCCGGCGGCAGGCCCAGGGCCTTCTGCACGCCCTCGATGATGCGGAGGTTGGCCTGGTGGACCAGCACCAGGTCCAGGTCCTCCACCTGGAGGCCCGAGGCCTCGCAGACTTCGCGGACGGCCTGCGGCATCAGGGTCACGGCCGAGCGGAAGACCTCTTTGCCGGACATGACCGGCAGGGTCTCGCCCGCCTGGATCTGTTCATGCGTGACGAAGGGGCGGCGCTTGAAGCTGGCGCCATGCATGGTGAGCACGCCCGCGCCCCGGCCGTCCGTGTGGAGGCGGATGGTCCCCAGGCCGGCCGGGCCTTCGCCGGGTTCGATCACTGCGGCCCCGGCGCCATCGCCGAACAGCACGGTCCGGTCCCGGCTGTTGGTATTCTCGGCGCGTTCGGCTTCGGTGATGTCCCGCGTCGAGCGGCCGATGAGGGTATCCCAGCCCAGGTGCCAGGGCATGAAGGCCGTATGGACCTCGGCCCCCACCAGCAGGACCCGGCGGTAGCGGCCGCTCTGAATGAACAGGTCCGCCAGTTCCAGGCCGTAGAGGAAGCCACTGCACTGCTGCCGGATGTCGAAGGTGGGGATGTCCCCGAGGCCCAGGGCCACCTGGAGCAGGGGGCCGTTGCCCGGCAGCACGTGGTCTGGCGTCATGGTTGCAAAAATGACCACGTCGATGTCCCCGGGTTGCAGCCCCGCATCGGCGATGGCGTTGCCGGCCGCGATGACGCCCAGCGCCGTGGAGCCCTGGCCCGGCTCGGCGTAGCGCCGTTCCTGGATGCCGCTGCGCACGCGAATCCATTCGTCCGAGGTGTCCATGAGCTTGGACAACGCCTCGTTCGTGACGACGTTCGGAGGCAGGCCAATGCCGGTTCCGGTAATGACGCTGCGCATGGTTACTCCGGGTAGGGGCGGGGGATCAGGATAGCCGCAAGGGGTCTGATTCAGGGCTGTCGAATAAAGACAATGGATCCTCAGGGAGAATGAGAAATTTCTTTCTTTACCTTGCCATCCGCAGGGACCGAGACTACCCTCAGCGTGCGTTTCGGGGACGGTCACGGTCACCCCGCAATGATTCGGTGCGCGACGCCACCCCTGTGCCACGCGGAGGAGGCAGTTCTATGTCCGACAAGACCGCAGACCTACCCGGCCTGAAGGAGATCTGCGCAAAAAAGACCGTCCACGTCCTCGAATAGCGGACGGAATCCCGAGCAATCACTACCCACCAGCAACAAGGAGAACCCACCATGGAACGCTACGGACTGAGATTTGAAATCGGGGGCAAGACCCGCCTCGCGGTGCCCTATCGCGGTGCCCGGCTCCTGCGGCATCCGATGTACACGAAGGGAACCGCCTTCACCCAGGAGGAACGCAAGGCCCTGGGGCTGGAGGGCCTGCTCCCCCATTCGGTGAGCACCCTGGAACAGCAGACCGAGCGGATCTACGCCAACATCAGCCGGAAGCAGGATCCCCTCGAAAAGTTCATCGGACTGGCGGCCCTGCAGGACCGGAATGAGCACCTCTTCTATCGCCTGCTCATCGATCACATCGAGGAGTTCCTGCCCATCGTGTACACCCCCACGGTGGGGCAGGCCTGCCAGGAATTCAGCCATATCTTCCGCCGGGCCCGGGGCATCTGGATCACGCCGGAACACCGGGGCCACATCCATGAAGTGCTCGGCAACGCGCCTTTCGATGATGTGCGCCTGATCGTGGTCACCGACAATGAACGCATCCTCGGCTTGGGCGACCAGGGCGCGGGCGGCATGGGCATCCCCATCGGGAAGCTGGCGCTTTACACGGCCGCAGCCGGCATCCCCCCCTGGCAGACGCTGCCCATCAGCCTGGACGTGGGCACGGACAACAAGGCCCTGATCGAGGACGAGCTGTACCTCGGCTGGCGCGCCCCCCGCCTGCGCGGCGCCGAGTACGATGCGCTGGTGGACGAGTTCGTCCACGCCGTGAAGCGGCGCTTCCCCAAGGCCATCCTGCAGTGGGAGGACTTCAAGAAGGTCACGGCCTTCACCCTCCTGGACCGCTATCGCAAGGTGCTGACCAGCTTCAACGATGACATTCAGGGCACCTCCGCGGTCGCGGTCGCCGGCATGATCGCCGGTTCCCGGGCCACGGGCATTCCGCTGAAGGAACAGCGGATCGTCATCCTCGGGGCCGGGGCCGCCGGTGTCGGCATCGCCCGTCTGCTGCGGGATGCGCTCCAGACCGCCGGGCTCGAAGGCGAGGCGCTCACTTCGGCCATCGCCAACCTGGACAGTCACGGACTCCTGGTCGATGACAAGCCCATCTCGGACGTCCACAAGCGCCCCTTCGCCTGGCCTGTCGCCCTCGCCGAAAAGCACGGCCTGGGCACGGGCAAGCCCCGGGATCTGCTGGCGGTGGTGCGCGCCCTCAAGCCCACCATGCTCATCGGCACTTCGGGCGAACCCGGTGCCTTCACGGAGGATGTCATCCGGGAAATGGCCAAGCACACCAAGCGCCCGCTGATCTTCCCCATGTCCAACCCGACCAGCAAGTCCGAAGCGGTTCCCGCCGACATCCTGAACTGGACCGACGGCCACGCCCTCATTGCCACCGGCAGCCCCTTCGCCCCGGTGACGCACCTGGGCAAGACCCACGTCATCGGTCAGGGCAACAACGCCTTCATCTTCCCGGGCGTGGGCCTGGGCCTCATGGTGGCCGAGGCGCGGGAAGTGACCGAGGGGATGTTCGTCGCCGCCGCCCGCCGCCTGGCGGAGGAGGTCCACCAGAAGGACATGGACGCGGGCAGCCTGTTCCCCTCCACCAGCCAGATCAGGGCCGTCACGGCGAAGGTGGCCGAGGCGGTGGTCCAGGCGGCCCGGGACCAGGGGTTGGCGAATCGGGTCATGACCGACGCGGAGATCCCCATGGCCGTCGCGGCGGCCATGTGGAATCCGGTCTACCTCCCCATCGAAGCGGCGACCACGGAGCCGTCAGGAGTGGCGCCCAGCCTGGCCACCCATGTCTAGGGTGTTCTTTCTGGAATTAACACTGGCCGTAAGCTGAATGCCCGGGCTCGGAAGGTTCAACCTGCCGAGCCCGGGATGTCCAGGTCCAGCAGCCACGCGACGTGATCCGAGGGGCGCTCGCTGCGGACAGCGTCCCGGCGGAGCGCATGCAACCGCAGGGCGCCATCCGCGAAGCCCAGGAGGACACCCTCACCGGTTTGCAGGAAGGTACCAGGAGGGCAGGCAGCGGCGCTGGGCAGGGCCCAGGCCACCTTCAGGGTCCCCTTCGCCGTTTCCAGGAAGGCGTTGGGCCAGGGATCGGCGACCGCGCGAAGCTGGTTGAAGGCCTCCTGCACGGACATGCCGAAGTCGAGCCTGGAGTCCGCGGGCTTGCGCCCGCCGAAATAGGTGGATGGTCCCAGGGTCCGCTGGTCGAGGCGCTGGGCGGACCCATCCACCAGGCCAGGCATGGCGTCGCGCACCAGATTGCGCCCGGCGACGGCGGCCTTGTCCGTGAGGCTGAGGGCCGTCTCGTCCCAGGCCATGGGCAGACGCGCCTGGGCTACGATGTGGCCATCGTCGGGTTTGGGGGTCATGGCATGGAGGGTGATGCCCGTTTCCGCCTCACCCTTCACCAGCACCCAGTTGATGGGCGCCCGGCCGCGGTACTTTGGCAACAGGCTGCCATGGAGGTTGTAGGCGCCGAGGCGGGGCAGCTCCAGGAAGCGGGCCTGGATCATCTCCCGGAAATAGAAGCTGAAGAGGAAGTCCGGCTGGTGAGCGCGAATGGCTTCGTAGACCGCGTCCTCGTTGAAGGCCTGGGCCAGGTGCACCGGGATGCCCAGCCTTCGGGCCACTGCCTCTGGGGGCGTGAACCAGCGCTCCTCGGGCCCCTGGGCATAGGTGTAAAGGGCACGAACGTCCACGCCGGCCTCCAACAGTCCCTCCAGGGCCGCGGTGCCCACGCTGGAATAGGCACAGACCACCGCCGTCGGTTTGGACATGGTTTCCCTCCACAGCTAGCAAGGATCGCATAATCCATTGCAACACCTGTCCGTAGACCCATGATGATTCGGGAGTCCCCCGTGCGCCTGCGAATCCTGCCCTTCCTGCTCGGCGCGGCCCTACTGGTTGCGGGTGAGGATCCCTTCGAGGCGCCGCCTGAGTTGAAAGAGTTCAGTCGCCAGCACACCCTGAGCCAACAGAGTGTCACGGGGAAGCTCGGTGCCTTGCTCAAGGCCTTCTTCGCTCCCGCGCAGGAAGGCGGGTTGGGCATCGTCTATGACAATGCCTACACCCGGACCCCCATCGAGGCCTGGCGCGACCGCAAGGCCAACTGCCTGACCTTGACGGCCCTCTACGTGGCCGCCTGCAAGTCCATCGGTTTCGAGGCCCACTATGGCGAATCCCTCCGGATCAGCCGGTGGCGCCGGGTGGGCAATACCGTCCGCTACGAGCGGCACGTGGTTGCGGTGGTGCCCACCGGTAACATCGGGCAGGAACTGGTGGCCGATTTCCTGCCCGAGATTCGTCGGGATTCGCAACTTATCACCACCCTCACCCCCAAGCGGGTGCTGGCCCTATTCCATAGCAACCGGGCGGTGGAACTGCTGGCGGAGTCCCGCCCCGCCGAAGCGCTCGAATTCGCCCAGAAATCCATCCGCGTCGATCCCAGCCTGGGCGTGGGCTGGAACATTCTGGGCGTCGTCCAGCGGAGCGAGGGTCAGGACGCTGAAGCCGAAGCCTCCTTCCTCAAGGCTCTGGCAGCGGATCCCCGGGATGGCGCCCCCTGTGGCAACCTCGAGAACCTGCTCCGGGCCCAGGGGCGGGAAGACGAAGCCAGGATCTATCGGGAACGAGGCCTGGACATCCGGAAGAAGGATCCCTTCTTCAATGCCTTCCTGGCCGAAGAAGCCCTGCAGGAAGGCCAGTGGGAGGAGGCCGAAAAGCGCATCAAACAGGCCATCAAGCTCTTCCCCCAGGAACCTGATTTCCATCTGGTCCAGGCCCGTATCAGCCTGGCCCAGGGCCATCGCAAGGAGGCCATCAAGGCGCTGGAAAGGGCCCGGAAATGGGCCATGCCCGAGATGCAGGCCCGCTTCGACTCCAAGTTGGCGCTGCTGAAGGGCGAGACGCCGAACTAGCATCAGGCCCAGAGCTAGTTCGCCTCCAGCTCCGCGAGGCGGGCCTGGGCATCCTGGCTGTCGGGATGATGCAGGAGGCACTCCCGCAGGTAGCGGCGGGCGCCCTCTAGATCCGCCAGCCCCTGCCGCGCCTCGGCCAGATGAATGAGGGCCTCCTCGGCCTGGGGATCGAGCTGGAGGGCCTGCCGCCAGTGGCCTTCGGCCCGGTCCCAATCACCCAGTTCTGAGCAACCATGGCCCGCATCCAGCAGGTACCTCAGGCAGCGGGAATCCATGCGGACCGCCCGCTCCAGGTCGAGGCGGGCGGGCATTGGCTCGCCCAGGTTGGCCTGGGCCAGGCCGCGCAGATGCCAGAAGGCCGACCGTTCGCGGCAGTCCTCGCTGAGGCCATCCAGGTACGGCAGCAGGGCCTCCCAGGCCTCCATGCCTGCCAGGCAGTCGGCCTGAAGCAGCAGCAGATCCACATCTCCGGGTTCCTTTTCAAGCAGCTGCACCACCTCCTGGTAGGCTGGCTCGTAGCTGCCCTGGGCCACCAGGATCTGCAGGCGCAGGGGCGGCTGATGGTCGCCTTGTTGCTCCCGGGGAACCGCTGCCAGGAGTTCCTGGGCGAAGTCCGGCTGATCCTCCCACCAGAGGGCGAATTCCGCCCTGCGGAGGCGCCATTCCTGGCGCAATGAGTCGCTGTCTGGGCCGCCGGGGATGGTCTGCCAGGCCCGGTCCAGGCTCTGCAGTGCCTCCGAGTCGCGATGCAGGTCCAAGGCGATCTGGTAGCGTTCCATCCAGAGCCGGAAGGCCTCGGGCAACTGCTGGACCGCGGCTTCGGCCACCCGCCAGGCTCCCTCCCGATCCCCCAGTTGGCGACGGGCGACGCTTTCGCACAGCCACAGCAGGGGTTGGGTCCGGCGTTCCGGGGGCAGCCCCTGCACCAGGGCCAGGGCCTCGACGTAGCGCTCGTTCCGCAGCAGGAACAGGCCGGCGGCGCCGCGGTCCCAGGGCAGCCTGGGGTCCCCGTGCCGGGTACGCAAGATCGCCAGGGCGCCCTCGGCCAGGTGTTCCTGTCCATGTTGGAGCCCCGCGAGCATCAGGTCCTCCAGGACCAGCGGATCATCCCAGGCCAGGGGCAAGGCGGCCGCGAAGTGATCCCAGGCCGCGTGCATGGCCTCGGGCGTACCAGCCCGGAGACGCAGGATGCCCTGCAGGTGGCGCAGACGCGCCATGCGGGGGGCCAGTCGGATCAGGCGCTCGCCCCAGGCGAGGCGCCGCGGCGAGGGCGCGTCCGGCACCTTCCGGAAAGCGCGGCCCACCAGCAGGCGCTTCCAGGCGGGCAGGCGGGCCAGCTGCGCCTGCAGGGAATCGAGCCAGGCCCGGTCCTGATAGCCCAGGGACAAGTGAGCCATGGCCTGAAGCAGATGGATCCGATAACCCAGCTCGCCCGTGGCGAGGGGGGCCCGGGCCAGGCACTCGGCCACCTTGGAGGCCGGCGCACCCTCGGCCCAGAGAGCCTCGGCCTTGCCTAGCAGGGCCGGATAGAGCCAGGCCTGGCGAAAGGCCCAGCCGCACCAGGCGCCCAGGAGGATCGCCCCCGCCAGGGCCCAGCCGGTCCAGGAGGGCTGGGGCCCGCCCGCCCGCTCCAATCCCAGGAAGACCAGGACCACCAGCAGGGCCAGGACGAACCAGGTACTCATCGGGGCCTTCCACATGGCACCAGTATGTCCCACGGAAGCGCCTGGGCGCTTCGTGGAGAGAGGACTTCGAATTAGTTCCCTTGCTGAATCTCTTTTGCGATCACCAGCCGCTGAATCTGGTTATGGACGAACGCCGGGTCCCCGCTCGGGACAGCGCCTACGCGCTGTCCGCTCGCGACCCGGACGCTTCAGCGGCTAGTTCCCTTGCTGAATCTCCTTGGCGATCACCAGCCGCTGAATCTGGTTATGGACGAACGCCGGGTCCCCACTCGGGACAGCGCCTATGCGCTGTCCGCTCGCGACCCGGACGCTTCAGCGGCTAGTTGCCCTGCTGAATCTCTTTTGCGATCACCAGCCGCTGAATCTGGTTCGTCCCTTCATAGATCTGCAGGAGCTTGGCGTCGCGCATGCACTTCTCCACGAGGTAGTCGCGGCTGTAGCCGTTGCCGCCCAGGATCTGCACGGCGTCCGTGGTGACCTCCATGGCGGTGTCCGTGGCGAAGGTCTTGGCGATGGCGCTCTGCTTGGAGTTCTTGATGCCGTTGTCGGTCATCCAGGCGGCCTGCCAGGTGAGCAGGCGGCTGGCCTCGATCTTCTTGGCCATGTCCGCCAGCATGAAG
>JBBQHW010000099.1:0-8153 GCA_038324335.1 Holophagales bacterium | reverse complement strand
TTGGGGCCCCGTGCCCCGCACAACCCACGCCCCCCCCCCCCCCCTGAAATCGCCTGGTGCTCACAAAACCGCCCCCCCCTTGGGGGGGCCGCTTTTCTGTCCAGGGTTCAACTATCCAATTCCGGGAAGGCCGCCAGCAATTGCCGGCGGGCCTCGAGCAGGTCGGCGACGGCGGGATCGCGGCGCCGGAGGAAGCCGCGGATGGCCTGCAGATCCTCCCCCACCCGCTCGAGCATGGGCAGGGCCAAGACGAGCAGGAGCAGGGCCACCGGGGGCACCAGCGCCCAGGGCCAGCCGCAGCGCCAACCCGCCACGCCCGCCAGCAGGGCGCCCCACAGGGGATGGAGCAGCACCCCGCCCAGCAGCTTCAGCGTGGCGGTGAGATCTCCTTCCAGGGCGAAGCGCCGGGCCGCCCAGTCCACCACCAGGTAGGGAGGCGCGTACAGCATCGCGGCCGGCAGCAGCAGGAGCGCCAGGCCCAGGCGCAGGGTCGCCCCCGGCAACCAGCGGCCCACTTCGGCCAGCGGATAGGGATGGCCCACCTGGTCGGGCCGCAGGCCCTTGGCCCGCAACCAGGCCTGGGCCTCAGCGACGCGGTCTTCCACCCGGGTGAAGTCCGCTTCCGGCAGCGCTGCCAGGTGCGGCAGGAGGGCCTGGACCCGGGCCTGCAGGGCCGCCAGATCCACTCGGCTGCCAGGGGCCTTCGCCAGCAACCAAGCTACCTCCTGGGCCAGGGCGAGGCGGCGCGCGTCCGTGTCATGCAGCGTCAGGGGCTTGAGCGCGGCGCGGATCCGCGCGGTCAATTCGAGCACTGCGCCGGGCTCCGGACCACCAAGATCAGCGAAGGGAATCGGCGCGCCCAGCTTCAGCAGAACGCTATTCCGGAAGGCGCCACGGTCGCCGTAGACCAGCCCGGCGGGGATGAGGGCAAGGGGCACCGGACTGGACAGGGCGATGCGGGCCGCGCCAGTCTTGAGGGGCGCCAGGTCCGCGCCGGTGTGGCTCACACCCTCGGGAAACATGGCCACGGACCCCCCCCGGCCCAGCACCGCGTGCACCTGGCGAAAGCTCTGCTGGATGGATTCGGGCGTGGCCCCACCATCCTTGGGCCGGGTGACGGGGATGGCCCGGAAAGCCGCCAGGAAGGGCCGCAGGGGCGCCAGCTTCCAGAGGGTGGCCTTGGCCAGCCAGCCCGCGCGGCGATCCAGCAGCGCCGCGGCGGCGAGGGGATCCAGCAGCCCGTTGGGGTGGTTCAGCAGGATCAGACAAGGGCCCGGCGGCAACTGCGGCCCCTCGCAGCGTCGGGCCCGGAACCAGAGCCGGCCCAGGAGGCGTGCGGTGCGGCTGGCGGCCATGTCAGTTCCTCCGGCTTTCAAACTTGCAAGATCCGCCACGGAGACACAGAAGACACCGAGAAAAGAACACGGAGGTAGAAAGACCGCTCAATTGTTCTCCGTGATTTCCTCCGTGATCTCCGTGTCTCCGTGGTGAATTTGTCAGTCTCATCCTTGATCTCAGGCGGCCACAGGCCGGTGCCGGGCCCACCAGAGCGCCACGCCGCTGAGCACGATGGCGGGCACCACCAGGAGCAGGCCCTGGGCCAGGGCATCCCCACCCGGCATCCCCGCGGCATGGAGGCGATCGGCGCTGCGGCCCACGAGCTCGGGGCTGATGGCATCGCCGAGGAGGTGGATGAAGAGCACGTTCAACCCCACCCCCGTGGCGCGGACGCTGGCGGGCAGGCAGCTCACGGTCATCGCATTCACGGGACTGGTGTTCACGAAGAGCAGGAACATCCCCAGCACGAACAAGGCGTAGGCCATGCCCAGGTGCTGGGTGCCCAGGGCCCAGGCCACCACCGGCGCGGCGGCGATGAGGGTGATCCCCGACAGCAGGGCCCCCGCATCGGGCCAGCGGCCCTGCCAGCGGTCCGTCAGGTACCCGCCCAGGAAGGTGCCGAGAATGCCGGTCACGACGGCCATGGCGCCGAAGGCGAGGCCCGCCTGGGTGGTGCTGACCGCGAAGCGGCGCTGCAATAGGGTGGGCCCCCACATGCTGAGACCGCCCATGGCGAAGGTGTAGGCCACGTAGCTGGCGGTGCAGGCCAGCCAGATTCGGTTGAGGAACACGTGCCGGAGCCGTTGCAGGTAGGGCAAGGCCGCATCGGTGTCAGGGGTGGTGTCCATGCCGCCCCGCTGGGGATCGTCCTGGAAGGCCATCCAGAGGGCCAGGGCCAGGCCGGGCAGGCCAGCCACCAGGAAGGAGGCCCGCCAGCCCCAGACGCCTGCCACCAGGCCGCCGAGCCCATAGCCAAAGGCGCTGCCCACGGGGATGGCCAGGTAGAACCAGGTGAATTTCTTGGCCCGTTCGGCCTCGGGGAAACCATCCGCCAACATGGCCGGGCCCAGGGTGGCGTAGGCCGCCTCGCCCACGCCCACCAGGGAGCGGGTCAGCAGCAGGGCCCCATAGCTATGGACGAAGGCCGCGCCGAGGGTGGCCAGGCTCCAGAGGATCACCCCGGCGGCCACGAGCCGCGGACGGTGCAGGCGGTCCGCCAGGTAGCCGAAGAGCGGCGCGGAGCACATATAGACCACGATGAACACGAAGGTCATGCGACCGCGCTGGGCATCGGACAGGGCCAGCTCCCGCCCCAGCGGCTCCATGATCGCCGCCACGACGTACCGGTCCAGGTAGTTCACCAGGTTGATCCCGGTGAGAAGCAGGAGCAGCCGTCGGGCGGCGGTCACGATGGGGCTTTCGTCGGTGCGCGACGGGCCGGGACTACTTCTTGGGCGCGGCGGGCTTGGCGGCGGGCTTGGCGGCCGCCGGCTTCGGTGCAGCGGCGGGGGCACTGGAGTCGGTGGCGTCCAGGCGCTTGGCCACTTCGATCGTGAAGGCCTTCATCCAGTCCACGTCGCCCCAGGAGATGAGCTGCATGGCCTGATCGGAAAAGATCACCTGCAGCTTCATTTCCTTGGCCAGCTGCTCGACAACGGGAGCGGCGATCTTGGAGATGGACTCACCCACCTTTTTCTCGGTGCGCTGGTACTCCTCCTGGCTGTCCGTCTGCAGCTTCTTGCCCTCGAATTCCGCGTCGCGGAACTTCTTGGCCAGGGCCTCCTTCTTGTCGGGGTCGAGGCTGGGCGAGTTCAACTGCTGCTGGAGCGTCTGCAACTCCTGGCCCTTGGCCTGGAGTTTCTCCTGCAGGCCCTTGCCGGTGATCTCGAGCTCGGAGAAGAGCGCGCCCGCCTTCTTGGAGGTGCGCACCAGCTGGTTGATGCTGAAGAAGGCGAAACGGGGCGGTGGCGCCTCCTGGGCCACTGCCGGAAGGGACAGGGCGGAAGACAGGCAAAGGGCAGCCAGGGAGGGGGTGAGCAGGCGCATGGAAGACTCCAGAACGGAACAGCTATTGTAGCCAAAGGACAGGAACTTGCCTGGATTTAGAACGTGGTGCCGATGGAGAACTGGAAGTCGGTTTTCGATTCCGTATCGAAGGGATAGGGATTGATCTTCCGGGACCAGATCAGGCGCAGGGGGGCGGGGCTGATGGGCAGGAAGAAGCGGAATTCGATGCCCATGGACCGCACCAGGCTGGGGTTCTTGTAGGTGTAGTAGGTGGCATTGTCGGCACCCAGATAGGTCACTGGATCGCGGCTGAAGACCTTGGTGCCAGACCCCCAGGCATTGCCGGCGTCATGGAAGAACACCAGCCGGAACTGGTCCGCGATCTTGAACTGGTACTCGAGGTTCGCGATGAACTGCTTGTTGCCGCCCACCACCACGGCCCGGCCGCTGTTGTCGAGGAGCACCGAACCCACCTGCCCGAAGCGGTAGCCGCGGATGCTGTTCTCGCCCCCGGGACGGTAGAGATCGTAGAGTGGCAACTCCTCGTTGCCCAGGTTCTGCAGGTAGCCATAGCTGAGGTTCATGGCGAAGATGTGCCGCTCGGCCACGTTGGCGAACTTGGCGAAGTCCCAAGTAGCGCGCAGGAAGGGCTTGTCGCCGCCGAACTGCCAGCCCCCGTATTCCAGGCCGAAGGACACGCGGGTGCCCGCCGTGGGCTTGAACTGGTGGTTCACCGTGCTGTAGGCGAGGCTCTGGCTGAACGAAGAGCTGAGCTGGTTGTTGAGATCGCGGAAGTAGTAGTTCTGGCCGCCCACGATGCTGATGAGACGGAAGCTGTACCCCGTGGAGTAGGTGGTGAAGAAGGCCCAGGGCTGGTCCGGGAACCAGTTGCTGAGGCGCGCGCCCACCGAGAGGCCGAGGCTGCGGGTGAACTGCTTGTAGGCGTTCTGGATGCCCACCCGGGAGGCGTCGTAGTCGGCGGAGCCATTGGACACCGACGTGGAGAACGAATAGGGCAGGTCGAAGACGAAGGGCTCCGTGAAACCGATGGTGGCGCTCTTGGAGTACTTGCCCCCGTTGTAGCTGAGGGACAGGGTTTCGCCGCCCCCGCCCAGGTTCCGGGTGGAGAAGCTCACGCCCAGGGAGAACCCGAACAGCGAGCCGTAGCCACCTTGGAAGAGCACCTCGTTGACGCCCGATTCCTCGCCGCGGATGACGATATCCACCTGGGGCTTGTCGGGGACCAGGTCGACCTTCGGCTCGGAGGTCTTCACGTCGAAGAAGCTCAGCTGGCTGATGCTCAGCAGGGAGTCCTTGAACCGATCCGTCTGGAAGGGATCGCCCTCCCGCATCAGCATGCTGCGGCGTAAAACCTTGTCCTTGGTCAGGAGGTTGCCTTCGAACTCGATCTTGCGGACCGTATAGGGCTCGCCTTCGTCGAACTTCAGGACCGTGTCCACCTTCTTGACGCCGCCTTCTTCGCGGATGGTGTACTTCTTCTCGGCCCGGAACATGACGTAGGCCTGGTTGCTGTAGACCTCCTTCAGCTTGTCCACGGTCTGGTTGACCGCGTCCAGATCGAAAGGCTGCTTGTCCGTGGCCTTGGGACCTTCCACCGAGGGCTTGATGTTGAAGAATTTCTTCAGGAAGGACCGGTTGTCCCGCTTCACTTCCGCATATTTCTGGAGGTAGAACTGCTCCTTGAATAGCTTGCCGCCCTCGGTGTGGAAGGTGCCCTCGAAGAAGCGCTCGCCCTCCAGGATGGGAATGGTCAGGGTGGCCCGCAGGTCATACTTGGGCGACCGGGCGTCCCGCACCAGCTTCTCGTTCTTCAGTTTCTGCTTGGCCGTGGTGCGGTCCTCGACCTCGACCACGGGCTTGCCCACGAAGACGTCCTTGTAGCCCAGCTTCCAGTAGGCCTTCTTGAGGTTCTCCAGGTCTTCCTGGAGGTTCTTGTCCACCAGCAGGTCATGGGTGGTGAGCCAGCTGAACATCCAGTGCTGGCGGGTCTTCTCCATGGTCGAGCGCAGCTTGCCGCTGGTGAAGACCTGGTTGCCCTTGAAGACCACCTTGTAGATCTTGGCCTTGCCGCCTTCCTTGATCTCGAACACCAGGCGGGACACGCCCCCGGCCATGGGCTCCAGCGTGATGTCCACCATGGGGTTTCGGAAGCCCTTCTCGCCCGCCTGATCCACGATCATGTCCTTGATCTTGCGGGCGGCTTCGGGGTCGTACACGGTGTCGGGATTGATGGTGAGCTTCTTCTCCTTGACCTTGTCCTTGATGTTGGTGAGGCCCACCTCGGTGCCGCCGCGGAAGTCCACCTCCTTGATCAGGGGGCGCTCCTTGATGCGGATCACCACCTTCTTGCCGCCGGTGGCATCCTCCAGTTCCAGCTTGACGTCATCGAAGGAACCACTGGCCCAGAGCTTTTCCAGCACGGCGCTGAAATCCACGGTGTGGAGATCATCCCCGACCTTCAGGCCGGACTTGAACACCACCGTCTCTGCCGTCTGCTTTACGGCGCCGATCACTTCGATGGCGACGATGGGCTCGATGTCCTGGGCCGCGATGGGCAGGGCGATGCCGGCCACCATGGCAAAGGGCAGGCACCGGGAATGGACCCGGCTCCAGGCGCTGTACTGATGCGTCATTCAGGCACTCCGACCAGATGGGTTTCCTGGCCAGCGGCCACGTCTCCGGAATCAGACAGGGTGGGGACCAGCTTCTCGTCCACCAGATCAAAGTTCACGGCGCCGGAGAGCACCATGTCCTGGCCGACCATCAGCTCGGCGAGAGGATCCTCGACCTGCTTCTGGATGGCCCGCCGCAGGGGCCGGGCGCCGTAGGCCCGGTCGCGCAGCGTGGTCTTCACCAGCCAGTCGCAGGCCGCGTCCGTGAGAGTCACGGTGAGCTTGTGCTTCAGGAGGGTGACGTTGAGATCCTCCACCAGCAGGCGGACGATCTTGCGCAATTCGTCATCGCCCAGGCGGTTGAAGACGACGATCTCGTCGATACGGTTCAGGAACTCGGGGGGGAAGGAACGCTTGAGCACCTTCATGGCGTCGCCGGCCTTGGCGTCAGGACGGCCGTCCTGCTCGACGAAGCCGAGGTTCTTCTCCGACAGCAGCTCCCGGCTACCCACATTGGACGTCATGATGATGATGGTGTTCTTGAAGTCCACCAGGTTCCCGAAAGCGTCCGAAGCCTGACCGTCGTCAAAGATCGACAACAGAATGTTTATCAAGTCGGGATGGGCCTTTTCGATTTCATCGAAGAGCAGCACGCAATAGGGGTTGCGCCGGATGCGATCGGTCAACAGGCCGCCTTCCTCGTAGCCCACGTAGCCTGGAGGGGCCCCGAGCAGCTTGGAGACTTCGTGCTTTTCCATGTACTCGGACATGTCGAAGCGGATCATCTTCTTCACGTCCCCGAAGAGCAGGGCGGCCAGCGTTTTCGCCAGCTCGGTCTTGCCCACGCCCGTGGGGCCCAGGAAGAGGAAGGAGCCCATGGGCCGGTTGGGGTTCTTGAGGCCCGTGCGGGCCCGGCGCACGGCGCGGACCACGGCGCTCACCGCCTCGGGCTGGCCGATGACGCGCTCGTTGAGCTTGGGCTCCATGTTCACCATGTTGGCCTTGTCGTCGCCCTTGAGGGCCTTCACGGGGATGCCGGTCCAGCTGGCCACCACATCCTCGATGTCCGATTCGGTGACCTCGGGGAAGCGGGCGTAGTCCTCTTCGGTGAGCTCGGTGCGATCCTTCTGGATCTCGTCCCGGAGCTGCAGCTCCTTCTGCCGGAGCAGCACCGCCTTCTCGAAGTCGCGGCTGAGGACGGCCTCGTTCATCTCGTTGATGACGCGGTGCAGTTCCTCCTCGTGGCTGTTGCCCTCGGGGGTGACGCCGCCCGGGCCTACCCGCAGCTTCACGCGGGCGCCGGCCTCGTCCAGCAGGTCGATGGCCTTGTCGGGCAGGAAACGGTCGGTTATGTAGCGGTTGGACAGGTAGACCGAGGCTTCCATGGTCTTCGCCGTGTAGCGGACCCGGTGGAACAGCTCGTAGCGGGCGCGGATGCCCTCGATGATGCGGAGGCTCTCGATCTCGTCGGGCGGATTCACCGTCACGGGCTGGAAGCGCCGCACCAGGCTGCGGTCCTTGTCGATGTACTTGGCGTATTCCTTGTGCGTGGTGGCGCCGATGCACTGGATCTCGCCCCGGCTGAGGGCAGGCTTCAGGATGTTGGCGGCGTCCAGGCTGCCTTCGGCAGCCCCGGTGCCGATGAGGCTGTGGATCTCGTCGATGAAGAGCACCACGCTGGGATCCTTGCTGGCCTCCGCGATGATGGACTTCAGCCGCTCCTCGAACTGGCCGCGGTACTTGGTGCCCGCCACCACCAGGCTGAGATCCAGTGCGTAGATGCGCTTGTCCGCCAGGCTCGGGGGCACGATGCCTTCATGGATCTTCTGGGCCAGGCCCTCCACGATGGCGGTCTTGCCCACGCCCGCCTCGCCCAGCAGGATCGGATTGTTCTTCCGGCGGCGGCTGAGGATCTGGATGATGCGCTCCACCTCGGAATCCCGGCCGATGAGGTTGTCGAAGATGCCGCGCTCGGCCATCTCCGAAAGGTTGCGGGCGAATTCCGACAGGAGCGGATGCTCCTTCTTCTTCTTCGCGATCTTCTCTTCCTTGCTGCTCTCCAGCAGGATTTCCTTGGCCGCGATGAGATCCGCGCCGGCTTCCTTCAGCAGGCGGCCCGCCAGGCAGGTCTCCTCCTTGAGCATGCCCAGCAGCAGGTGCTCGGCGCCCACGTGC
>JBBQHW010000098.1:0-8201 GCA_038324335.1 Holophagales bacterium | reverse complement strand
CATCGGCAAGTACACCGGCACTGAAGTGAAAATCGAAGGCATCGACCACGTCATCGTGCGCGAAGACGAGATCCTGGCCATCGTCGGCTAACCAGCCCGAACCCCGTTCCTGGAATACCCCCCATAGGAGAAATCAATGGCTGCCAAATCCATTATCTATTCCGAAGACGCGCGTCAGGCCATCCTGCGCGGTGTGAACAAGCTCGCCGACGCGGTCCAGGTGACCCTCGGACCCAAAGGTCGTAACGTCCTGATCGAAAAGAAGTTCGGCTCTCCCCTCATGACCAAGGACGGCGTCAGCGTCGCCAAGGAAATCGAGCTCAAGGATCGCCACGAGAACATGGGCGCCCAGCTCGTGCGTGAAGTCGCCTCCAAGACCTCCGACATCGCCGGCGACGGCACCACCACCGCCACGGTGCTGGCCCGCGCCATCTACAAAGAGGGCATCAAGGCCGTGGTCAGCGGCGCCAACACGATGGAGATCAAGAAGGGCATCGATCTCGCCGTGGAATGCGTCGTGGCCGCCATCGACGAAATCAAGAAGCCGGTTGAAGGCAACGCCATCGCCCAGGTCGGCACCATCTCCGCCAACGGCGACGAAGAGATCGGCCGCATCATCGCCGAGGCCATGGCCAAGGTCGGCAAGGACGGCGTCATCACGGTGGAAGAGGCCAAGGGCCGCGACACCGAGCTGAACGTGGTCGAGGGCATGCAGTTCGACCGCGGCTACCTCAGCCCCTACTTCGTGACCAACCCCGATCAGATGAAGGTCGAGCTGGAGAACCCCTACATTCTCGCCTACGAGAAGAAGGTCTCCAACATGCGTGACCTCCTGCCTCTGCTGGAGCAGGTCGTCAACAGCCGCCGCCCCCGGCTGATCATCGCCGAGGACGGGGACGGCGAAGCGCTGGCCACCCTGGTGGTGAACAAGATCCGCGGCACCCTCAACGTGGCCGCCGTGAAGGCCCCCGGCTTCGGCGATCGCCGCAAGGCCATGCTGGAAGACATCGCCACCCTCACCGGCGGCAAGGCCATCAGCGAGGACCTGGGCCTCAAGCTCGAGAACCTCACGCTGGCTGACCTCGGCAGCGCCAAGAAGGTCGTCATCGACAAGGAGACCACCACCCTCGTCGAGGGCGCCGGCAGCACCGAGGCGATCCAGGGCCGCGTGAAGCAGATTCGCGCCCAGGTGGAGACCTCCACCAGCGACTACGACAAGGAAAAGCTCCAGGAACGTCTGGCCAAGCTCGTGGGTGGCGTCGCCGTCATCAAGGTGGGCGCGGCTTCCGAGACCGAAATGAAGGAGAAGAAGGCCCGCGTGGAAGACGCCATGCACGCCACCAAGGCCGCCGTCGAGGACGGCATCGTGGCTGGCGGCGGAGTCGCCTTGCTGCGCGCCCTGGTCAAGCTCGCCGACCTCAAGGTCACCGGCGACCAGGCCACCGGTGTTGAGATCATCCGCAAGTCCCTGCAGGAACCCCTCCGCCAGATCGCCACCAACGCCGGCGTGGAAGGTTCCGTGGTCGTGAATGCCGTCCGCGAGGGCAAGGGCAACTACGGCTACAACGCAGCCACGGACGCCTATGGCGACATGGTGGCCTTCGGTGTGGTCGATCCCGCCAAGGTGGTCAAGTCCGCCCTGCGCAACGCCGCTTCCGTGGCGTCGATGATGCTGACCACCGAAGCCATCATCACCGAGATCCCCGAGCCCAAGGCTGCCCCCGCGGGTGGACCCGGTGGCATGGGCGGCATGGAAGACATGTACTAAGCACCCGTCACTAGCTAGCAGCACCAAAAGCGCCCCGCCTTCGCGGGGCGCTTTTTTTGCTGGGGCTTGCCTGCGGGGAACGCGGTTTTGAGTCAGATCCCTACATGTGATTTGATTCCAAGGGATAACGCGGTCCGCAGATTCAATGGACCTTGAGAGCGTTTTTGTTAATAATGACAACAATATCGTTTTTAATAACCACCAAGGGGTTGACTATCCTAAATGCAGAGCGCATGCTTCCACCCGAAGCCCTCGGGAATCCCTCCGAGGCTGACAGATAAGCAAGGAGAACCCATGGGTATGGGCCTTCTCATCGATGCCACGCGCTGCATTGGTTGCGGTGCTTGCAGCTCTGCCTGCAAAGAGCAGAACCACCTGCCGGAAAAGGTAGAGGAAGTGCTGACGGCCTATACCTGGACCACGGTCCAGCCGAAGGAAGGCCTCAACGTGCGTCGCCTGTGCATGCACTGCGAGGTGCCGACCTGTGTCTCGGTGTGTCCGGTGGCCGCCCTCACCAAGTCGCCTGAAGGGCCGGTGGTCTATGATCCCGAACGCTGCATGGGTTGCCGCTACTGCATGATGGCCTGCCCCTTCGAGATCCCCAAATACCAGTGGGATCGCCCGGTGCCCGTGGTTGGCAAGTGCATCATGTGCGCGGGTCGCGTGAAGGATGGCAAGCCCACGGCCTGTGCCGAGGCCTGCCCGGTGGATGCCACGACCTTCGGCAAGAAGGAGGATCTGATCTGGGAAGCCCGCACCCGCCTCCGTTCGAAGCCAGGTGCCTATCAGAATCAGATCTACGGGTTGACCGAGGCCGGCGGAACCTCGGTGATGATGCTCTCCAGCGTTCCCTTCGAGAAGCTGGGCTGGAAGACCAATCTGCCGACGGATCCACCCGCCATGCGCACCTGGCAGGTGCTTTCCAACATTCCCAGCTTCGTTGGGATCTGGGGCGCCTTCCTGTTCGGGATTCATTGGATCACGGCCCGCCGCGACGAAGTGGCCAAGGTCGAAGACCACACCAAGGGACGGGGAGAACGGTCATGAACAGCACTGCCACGCTTGGCTCCCGCCGCTTCCGCCCAGGGTTCTGGACCGCCGTCTTCGTCGTCACCTTCCTGGCCTTCGCCGTGGTCACCGTGCTCCGCTTCACCAAGGGGCTGGGGGCCGTGACCAACCTGAGCGACCAGTTCCCCTGGGGACTCTGGATCGGCTTCGATCTGCTCTGTGGCGTGGGCCTGGCCGCAGGAGCCTTCACCCTCACGGCCGTCGTCCATCTCTTCAACCTCAAGCGCTTCGAGCCCATCGTCCGTCCCACGCTGCTGACGGGCTTCCTGGGCTACGGCTTCGTGATCGTGGCCCTGCTGCTGGATCTGGGACAGCCCTGGCGCATCTGGCACGCCATGGTCTATTGGAACCCGCACTCCGTCATGTTCGAAGTGGCCTGGTGCGTGATGCTCTATACCACAGTGCTGGCCCTGGAATTTTCACCCATCGTCTTTGAACGGTTCGGCTTCCACGCGCCCGCGCGGATCATCCACAAGTTCATCACGCCGCTGGTGGTCCTCGGCGTGATCCTGTCGACCCTGCATCAGTCTTCCCTGGGAACCGTCTACCTGATCGTGCCCAGCAAACTCCACCCCCTCTGGTACACCCCGATGCTGCCGCTGCACTTCTACATTTCGGCCATCGGCGCGGGCATCGGCATGGTGATCCTGGAATCCTATCTCAGCAAGCGGGCCTTCAATCGCCACCTGGAGATGGACCTGCTGGAGCCCCTGGCGCGCGGCATGGTGGTCGCCCTGGGCATGTATGGACTCATGCGCATGCAGTCCATTTATCACAACCATGCCTTCGGCAGCATCCTCAACTTCAGCTATGAGGGCCGGATGTTCCTGGTGGAGTTCATCCTGGGCGTGATCCTGCCGGTGCTCCTGATGAGCTTCCGTCGCCTGCGAAACGATCCTGACTGGCTGGTGGGCGGAGCCTTCCTGGCCGTGTTGGGCTTCGTCATGAATCGTCTCAACGTCAGCGTCACGGGGATGGAGGCCGCCTCCGGGATCCGCTACATTCCGTCAGCCATGGAGATCATCGTCTCCGTGGGCCTGGTGGCCACGGGCATGGCGGTGTTCGCCTTCGCGGTGCGCACCTTCCCGATCTTCCCCGAGGGACCCGTGTCCGACGCCAAGGAGACTGGCGAAGGAGCCTGACCCATGCGAACCCACATCGGCACCCGTCTGATCGTCGGCGCTGGCCTGGCCACGGCGCTGGCGATCGGAGGCATGGCCGTGGTGGTTCTGCGTTCCCAGACAGCCCAGCTTCTGGCCGAACGGACCCGCAGCGCCGATCAGCTCAGCGAGACCATCAAGAGCGCAACCCACAACGACATGCTCGAGAACCGGCGGGAGTACCTCCATCGCCAGATCAGGGACGTGGGCGGCTTGCAGGAGAAGGGCATCCGGAAGGTGCGGGTGTTCAACAAGGAGGGCCGGATCATGTTCTCCTCCGACGAGGCGGAGATCGGCACCAGCCTCGATCCCAAGGGCGAAGCCTGCTACGCCTGCCACGCGGAAGGGCGGCCCCTGGAACGCCTGGGCATCAACGCGCGGGCCCGCACCTTCCGCGGCCCGGACGGCACCCGAGTCCTGGGCGTCATCAATCCCATCCCCAATGAAGCCTCCTGCTCCACGGCCGCCTGCCATGCCCATACCGCCAAGCAGAGCCTGCTGGGCGTGCTGGACGTCAATGTATCCCTGGCCGAGGTGGACAAGGAGATCGCCCACAGCCGCAGGGTGATCCTGGTCTCGGCCATTCTCGCGATCCTGGCCGGCAGCCTGATGCTCTGGTGGCTCAACCGCCGGTTGGTGGTGCGTCCCGTGGCGGCGCTGGTGGAAGGCACCCGACGGGTCAGCGAAGGCGACCTCAGCGTCACCATTCCGGTGAGCGGACGCCATGAACTGGGCCAGCTCGCCAAGGCTTTCAATGACATGATCCGCACCCTCGCGGAAACCCAGCGCCAGCTGGCCCAGTCGGACAAGCTGGCCTCCGTGGGGCGCCTGGCCGCCGGGGTCGCCCATGAGATCAACAATCCCCTCACCGGCGTGCTGAGCTATGCCTCGCTGTTGCGCAAACGCATGGAGCACGATCCTCCAGCCTGCGAGGACCTGGACGTCATCGTGCGGGAGACAGTCCGCTGCCGGGGCATCATCCGCGGCCTCCTGGACTTCGCCCGGCCCGCAACTCCGGCGCGAAAACCCATGGATCTGAACGAAGTCATCCGCCGGGCCGTCTCCGTGGTCATGACCCAGCTCTCGCTGAACCGGGTGAACCTGTCCCTCGATCTGGCGCCGGATCTGCCGGAGGTCTCCGCCGATGCCAACCAGATCCAGCAGGTGGTCGTGAATCTCCTGCTGAATGCCGCGGATGCCATCGGCGCCGATGGCGGCAGCATTCGCGCCATCACCAGGCGGGGCCCGGCCGCTTCCATCGAGTTCCTGATGGAGGACAGCGGGCGCGGCATCTCGGCGGAAGATCTGCCGCGGATCTTCGAGCCCTTCTTCACCACCAAGGGCAACCAGGGCACGGGCCTGGGCCTGGCGGTCAGCTGGGGCATCATCGAGGCCCATGGCGGCTCGCTGGAAGTCCAGAGTGAGCCCGGCAAGGGCACCCGGTTCACCCTGCGCCTGCCTTCCGATCATGGTTCCACCGGCGCTACCCCATCCAGTTCACCCTCAATCTAGGAGGTCGTCATGACCGCCATTCTCATCCTTTTCATGTTCGTGGCCTTCGTAGGCATCGACTTCCTGGTGCGCACCAGCCTGCGCCGGGCCCAGGAGACCCGTATCCGCCAGGCCCGGGAAGCCGTCCTGAACACCTCGATCTGCCTGGACTTCACCCATGAGGCCAAGAGCCTCAAGCGCGTGGCGGTGCCGAACCCCAAGGCCCGGATCCTCGCCGTGGACGACGAGGCGGTGGTGCTGGATTCCTTCCGCCGCATCCTCGTGCTGGAGGGCTTCAGCGTGGATACCGTGGAACACGGCCCCGAGGCGCTCGGCCTGGTGCAGCGCAACGATTACGACTTCGTCTTCACCGATCTCAAGATGCCCGACATGGATGGCGTGGAAGTGGTCAAGGCCGTGAAGCATCTGCGCCCCGACGTGGACGTGGTCGTCATCACCGGCTATGGCAGCATCGAGACGGCAGTCGATTCCCTCCAGCACGGCGCCTGTGAGTACGTGCAGAAGCCCTTCACCGCCGACGAACTGGCCGAATTCGTGAAGAAGCTGGTCATCAAGCGTGAAGCCCGCATCCAGGCAGCCCAGCGCCCCGGCGTGCGCTTCGTCTCCCCGGAAATGGCCGACGTGGTGCCCGCCACCGAGTTCTGCGTGCCGGGCGGCTCCTTCCTGTCCCCGGGCCATGCCTGGGTGCGCATCGAGCCCGAAGGCCAGGTCCGCATCGGCATCGACGACTTCATGCGGAAGGCGCTGGGCACCGTGAAGGAAGTGGTGCTGCCCGAACGGGGCAAGACCGTGCGCCAGGGCGAGACCCTCTTCACCCTGAAGGGCGTCGCGGGCATGGTCCACGTGGCTTCACCCCTCACCGGCCGCATCGAACACGACAACGCGGGTCTCAAGACGGATCCGGGCGAACTGATCCAGAGCCCCTACGACCGTGGCTGGGTGTGCCTGATGACGCCCAGTGACCTGGCTTCGGAACTGTCCTCGCTGAAGATCGGCAAACCCGTCGTCGACTGGTACCAGGACGAGATCGTGCGCCTGCGCAACCCCAATGGCCCCCAGGCCTCGGGCACGCTGGATTGGGCAGCCTTCGAGGAGCAGTTCCTCGGCGCCAACGAGCCCGCCAAGGTCTGATCGACCACGCCAGGAGACGGCTTCCAGGTCAACCCTGGAAGCCGTCTCCGGCGTGGTAGCTGGAACGGACGAGGGGTGCTGATTCCACGCGCTGGAAGCCCATCTCCAGTCCCTTCTGCCGGTACATGTCGAATTCAGCGGGCTCGACATAGCGATGCAGGGGCAGGTGCGATTCCGAAGGGGGCAGGTACTGGCCGAGGGTGGCGATATCCACTCGGCTGCGCCGCCAATCGGCCATCAATGCCAGCACCTGCTCGGGCGTTTCGCCCAGCCCCACCATGATGCCGCTCTTGACGCGCATGGCTGGGGCGTGGCGGTCCCGCCAGTCCGCGGTGCGGCTCAGGAGGGCCAGGCTCTGGGTGTAGTCGGCATCCGGTCGCACGCGCCGGTAGAGGTGGGGCACGGTCTCCACGTTGTG
Organism: Holophagales bacterium; assembly: GCA_038324335.1. GTDB lineage: Bacteria > Acidobacteriota > Holophagae > Holophagales > Holophagaceae > Geothrix. Next base: position 1,144 of record JBBQHW010000098.1, on the reverse strand, counting down.
GTTCAGCACGTCGGGACGGGCCTCCAGCACCGTGAGGAGAGCCGACTCGCTGCCCCGGAAATCGGGGATGAGCACCTCGACGCCGCTGTGGGGCGACAGGGTGCGGATCCAGGCAATGGTTGTCGCGAAATGCGCGGAGCCGCCATCCGGCAGGTCGTCGCGGTTCACCGAGGTGACCACCGCGAACTTCAGGCCCAGGCGCGTCACCGCCTCGGCCACCCGCTGGGGTTCGTCCGGGTCCAGCTCGCCAGGCCGGCCCTTGCCCACGTTGCAGAAGCCGCAGTGGCGGGTGCAGATGTCCCCCATGAGCATGAAGGTGGCGGTGCGGTGCACGCCCCAGCACTCGTGCAGGTTCGGGCAGCGGGCCTCCTCGCAGACTGTCACCAGCCGTTGCTCCCGGATCAGGGATTCGACCTCGGCCATGACCTCGGGCGCGGGAATGCGGATCTTCAGCCAGTCGGGGCGGGGGCCGGGGAGGACGGGGGGGCGGGCCATAGAATTTCATTGTCTCGCATTGGCCACCGATTCAGATCGACTCAAAGTACAAAGGCAAAAGGAAAAGCAATTAGCCACCGATGAACACCGATAAACACCGATAACTGCATAAAAAAAATGAGTCTCGATTATCGGCCTTGTTCAGCCTGCGACAGGCTCTTCAAGAACTCCACGAAGGACACCAAGGATAGAAGCAAGGGCACGAAGAAGGTCCGGACGCGCCGATGCGGGCCATCCGGGCCTTCGGTCCCCGGGCGCGCAGGGCGCGACCGGCTTTGTGGGCGGCGGCCCGAGTGGCCCCCAAAAAGCCGTCCAGGCCGCCGCCCTCAAAGGGATGGCCCAAGGAGCGAAGGGGCGCATTCGTGACCTGCCTGCGCCCGCAGGGGTATTCGTGCCATTCGTGGTGGTCTTTTTAGGCCGACCTATGCCGACAACCAGAGAAATCAGTTCATCTTGATCGGTGTCCATCGGCGTTTATCGGTGGTTAAGATTGCTTTTCCGGAGGCTGTGTCCGGCTCTCGGTCCCGGGCTAGAATGAAGCCATGTCCGAATCGCCCATGGAACTCCCCGAATCAATGGCTGAGGCTGCGCCTGCGCCGGAGGCTCCGAGGACCTTCGAGCCACCCAAGGGCTTCGAAACGAAGTTCCG
>JBBQHW010000097.1:0-8202 GCA_038324335.1 Holophagales bacterium | reverse complement strand
CCCCCTGTCCTGTGCGTTCCGCGCGTCGGCGCGCCTTAGCCAGGGACTCTGGTTTCCCCCCTATAAACTAGGGAACTCGGCAAGCCTCCACGACTGAGCGGGGATTTTCAAATCTGGTGCTGGTGGCTCTTTGGATCCTCTCCTTGGAGTCGCCCATGAATTTGATCAGTTGGATCTTCCTGGCCCTGGCCCTGGCGGCCGGCGCCGTCGCCTACCTCATGTCCGTGCGGGCCCAGAAGGCCGCCATCGACAGTTCCCAAGCCCAGGCCAAGGCCGAAGCGGATACCAAGACCCAGCGGGAACAGCTGCTGACCGAGGCGAAGCGGGAAGCCCAGCGGCTCCTGGAGCGCGGGACCCAGGACGCCGAGTCCGTGCGGAAGGAAGCCGAACTCAAGGCCAAGGAACAGGCCATCCAGGCCCGGCAGGAGGCGGAGAAGCTACTCACCGAGCGCCAGAACAACCTGGAGAAACAGGAGCAGCGGATCCAGTCCAAGGAGCAGGGCCTCCTGGCCAAGGAGGAGGGACTCGACAAGAAGGTGCTGCAGGTCGACCAGAAAGCCAAGGACCTGGAGACCCTGACCGAGAAGCGCAAGGCCGAGCTGGAGAAGCTGGAGGGCCAGCAGGCCGAGGCCAAGCAGCTGGTGCTGACCCAGGCGCAACGGCTGGAGGAGATCGCCGGCCTCACCCGGGAGGATGCCAAGAAGGAGCTGATCTCCCAGCTCGAGTACTCCGCCAAGATGGACGCCGCCAAGACGATCCGCCGCATCGAAGAGGAAGCCCAGGAAGAGGGCATGAAGAAGGCCCGGTGGACCATCGGTGCCGCCATCCAGCGGGTGGCCTCGGACGTGGTGGTCGAGCAGTCCGTTAGCTCGGTGCAGCTGCCCAGCGACGACCTCAAGGGCCGCATCATCGGCCGCGAGGGGCGCAACATCCGGGCCCTGGAAAAGGCCACGGGCTGCGACCTCATCGTGGACGACACGCCGGAGAGCATCGTGGTATCGAGCTTCGATCCCATCCGCCGGGAAGTGGCCCGGCAGGCCATCCTCAAGCTGTTGGCCGATGGCCGCATCCACCCCGCCCGCATCGAGGAGGTGGTGGAAAAGGTCAAGGTGGACATGGACCAGCACCTCAAGGAGCTCGGCGAGGCCGCCTGCATCGAGCTGGGCTTTCCGGACGTGCACCCCAAGCTGCAGAAGCTGGTGGGCCGCCTGAACTACCGCACCTCCTACGGCCAGAACGTGCTGGAGCACACCAAGGAGGTGGCCCGCATCGCCGAGTACATGGCCGGGGAGATGGGCTCGGACGCGCGGCTGGCGCGGCGCGCGGGGCTCTTCCACGACATCGGCAAGGCCATCGACCGCGAGGTGGAGGGCACTCACATCGAGATCGGCATGCAGTTGATGCAGCGCTATGGCGAGAAGGAGGACGTCATCCATGCCATGAGTTGCCACCACGGGGACTTCGAACCCCGCACCGTGGAGGCCATGCTCATCACCGCCGCCGACGCCCTGAGCGCCGCGCGTCCCGGGGCCCGGCGCGAGATGCTGGAGACCTACGTCAAGCGGCTCGAGCAGCTCGAAGGCATCGCCAACAGCTACAAGGGCGTGCAGAAGAGCTTTGCCATGCAGGCCGGCCGCGAAATCCGCATCATGGTGGACGCCGGCTCCGTGAACGACGACCAGGCCTACTGGATCGCCAAGGACGTCTCCCGCCGTATCGAATCCGAGATGCAGTATCCCGGCCAGATCAAGGTCACGGTCATGCGGGAACTGCGCGCCGTGGAAGTGGCCCGCTAGGGCGGTTTCCCATGCGCACGGTCATCCTGCTCGTCCTCAGCAACATTTGTATGACCATCGCCTGGTATGGGCACCTGAAGCACAACCGCGACAGTCCGCTCTGGGCGGTGATCCTCATCAGCTGGGGCATCGCCTTTTTTGAATACTGCCTGATGGTTCCCGCCAACCGCTATGGCTATGGGCGCTTCAATCTGCCCCAGCTCAAGGTGATCCAGGAGGTGGTGACCCTGCTCGTCTTCGGGGTGTTCACCGTGTTCTGGATGCGCGAACGCCTGCATCTCAACCACCTCTGGGCGGGGCTCTGCCTGGTGGGGGCGGTGTTCTTCACTTTCCAGCGGTAGGCTGCTCGAATCAGCGCCCGATGTGGATGAGCCCGCGCTTGAGGGCGATCACGGCCGCCTCGGTGCGGTCCTTGGCTTGCAGCTTGCGCAGCAGGTTGTTGACGTGGATCTTCACGGTGGGTTCGGCGAGACCGAGGGTCTCCGCGATCTCCCGGTTGCGCTCCCCCTGGGCCAGGAGCCGCAGCACGTCGAACTCCCGCGCGGTCAACCGCTCGGCTTCCATGGCCTCCACCAGCCGGGCCGCCGTGGTGGGCGGCAGGTACCGCTCGCCCGCGGCCACGGCCCGCACGGCCTCGATGAGGATGGCGCGGCGGACGCTCTTGAGCAGGTAGCCCCGGGCTCCCGCCTCCAACGCCCGCTGGATGTCGGCATCGCCATCGAAAGTGGTGAGCACCAGGATGAGCGCCCCAGGATCCTCCCGGCGAATGGCCTGGATGGCCTCCACCCCGGTGAGCCCGGGGAGCTGCAGATCCATGATCGTCACCGTGGGGCGAAGGGTCCGCCAGGCGGTCACGGCCTCCTTGCCGTCCCCGGCCTCGCCCACGACTTCCAGGTCGGGTTCCCCTTCATGGAGGATGGCGACCAGACCGTCGCGGACGATGGGATGGTCATCCACGATGAGCAGGCGGATCTTCGCGGGCGGGTTCGTGGTCATGGGCGCCACCTTCGGATGGGTAGGGTGATGGTGATGCAAGAGCCGAACCCCAGGCTGCTGTCGACGTCCAGGTGCCCCTTCAGCCGCTTGATGGTTTCACGGATGCTGCGCAGGCCATAGCCCCCGCCCCGGACTTTCGGATCGAACCCCTGGCCATCATCGGCAATGCTGAGCTGGACCTGGCGCTCCTCGAAGCGCAGCGTCACGCGCACCCACTTGGCCCGGCCATGGCGAAGGGCGTTGGTGAGGGCCTCCTGGCCCATGCGCAGGAGCTCTTCCTCCAGGTGGTCGCTCAGTGGCCGGGCCCGGCCCGACTGGGCGAGCTCCACCTGGATGTCCGTGCCGGCCAGCAGGCGATTCGACAACTCTTGCAGCGCCCCCAGGAGGTCGGTACCGGCGGGCCGGCGCGGGCGCAGCGTCATCACCGAGCGCCGGGCCTCCTGCAGGCTGGCGGCCGCCAGGCTGCGGGCGTGCTCCAGGCGCGTGAGGATGGGCGCGGGATCGCCCTGCATGCGGGTGAGCTTGGCCTCGGCGGCCTCCAGTTGGAGCAGGACGCCCGTGAAGCCCTGCGCCAGGTGATCGTGGATTTCGCGGGCCATGCGGTTGCGTTCGGCGAACACCGCCGTCCGGGCTTCCAGCTGCTGGAGGCGCAGGCGCAGCAGCCACCAGCCGAATGCAGCCAGGACGAGCGCGCAGAAGATCCAGAAAAGGGGTCGCTGATAAAAGAAGGGCTGGATGTGCACCGCGAGGAACAGTTCCTGCGGCGGAGCTTCCTCATCCAGCCGCCAGGCCTGGAGGGCGAACCGGTACGAACCCGGCGGCAGGTTGGAATAGGGTGCGAACCGCCGGTCGCCGACCTCGTTCCACACGGATTCCAGACCTTCGAGGCGATAGCGGAACCGCACCTTGTCGGCCCTGGTCAACGAAGTGGCGGTGTAGTAGATCTCGAAACGGTGGGTGCCCGGGGGCACCTCGATGGGATCGGCCTCGGGCAGGATCGACTCGTCGCTTTCCGCCTTCAGCTTGTGGAGGCGCAGCGGCTGGCTCAGGGGCTGCGCGGCCCGACCCTCCAGGCGGGCCAGTCCCCGGCTGGTGGAGAGGTAGAGATCTCTCTCGCGGGTGGCCCAGGCGAGCGGTTGCGCCCCAGCGCGGGTCTCCCGGGAAGGCATGCCGTCGTGATGATCGAAGAGGACCGTGGGAACGGGCCCGGGGTCATCGAGACCCTTGAGCAGGGCGCTGCGCGGGATTCGGAAAACGCCTTGGCCCGTGCCCAGCCACAGCCGGCCGCCGGCGTCCTCCAGGATGGCGTGGATGGCCAACACCAGCGGACCGGAGTGGTCCGCGAAGCCCCGGAGGGCGCCGTTCTCGAAGATTTTCAAACCATCGGGCGTGCCGATCCAGAGCCTGCCGGTCCGATCCAGGTACAGGGCCTGGGCTCCGCCGGAACCCAGCCCCTCCTGGCGCCCCAGCCAGCGGACCTGCCCGGCCTCAAGGATCCCCAACCCCAGCGTGCTGCTGGCCAGATAGAGGGGGCCCGCCGCGCCACTGGTCATGGCCAGCACGCCCTGGATCGTGGGGAACAAATGGGGTGCGGCGCCCTTCGGGAAGGCCAGCAGACCTTGCCGGGGCGTGGCCGCCCACAGGGTGCCCTGGCCATCTTCATACAGCGCCTGGATGGTGGTGGGGCGGGGACTTTCGGGCCACCGGAGCCGCCGCAGGTGGTTCTGCGCCAGGGCAGAAATTTGCCCATCCCGGGTGCCAAGCCAGAGCCCTCCGGCCCGCCGTGGCCACAGCGAGGTGATGGGACTGCCGAGGCTCTCCGGCATGCTCACGCGCTCGATGCGGCCATGGCGCACGACGCCCAGGGTCTGCTCTCCCGTGAGGCACCAGACCGTGCCATCGGCATCCTGACAGACGGCCCAGGCGGGTTCCTCGGAATGCCCACCGGACACCGGCAGGCCCTGGAACGGGACCGGATGAAAGACGTGCAATCCGCGAGCCTCGCTGCCGGCCCAGAGGGCGCCCGCGCGGTCCTCCAGCAGGGCCAGCGCAGTCCAGCGGGTGCCTGCCGGGTCCGGTGCGGCCTCCAGCCGACCCTCAGGATTCCGGCGGACCAGGCCGTGTTCTTCGATGCCGAGCCACAGGCCTCCTTCCCGGTCCTGCATGAGCGAGGAGATCGGTCCCGAAGGCAGCGCTCGCGCCCAACGGGGACCTTCGAGCCGCCCCTCGACCAGCGACAGCAATCCCATGGAGCGGGTGCCCACCCAGACCACGTCCTCGGCGGGCACCGTCAGGGCGGTGATGTCCGTGGCCGTGAGGGCCGCCAGCACCAGGCGATCCTGGCGGACGCGCCAGAGGCCGCCCCCGGCGGTCCCCACCCACAGCGTGCCCTCGGGGGACTCGGCCAGGGCCCCGATCCGCAGCTGGCTGGAATCGGACGAGAGCGCCTGAAAGCGCGAACCCTCCAGTCGGTACAGCGGACCTTCGACTGGTGCCGCCCAGAGGGTGCCCTTGCGATCGCAGAGCAGCCGCCGGATGGGGCGCTCCGGCAGACCCTCGGCGCGCCCCAGGCTTTGGATGCTGCCGCGCTGGAGACGGTAGAGCCCGGGTTCTGACGTGCCGATCCAGAGGCTGCCATCAGCCGTTTCCGCGAGGCACTGGATCTCGTTGTGGTTGAAGCCGGGCACGTTCATCCGGGAAAAGGTTTCGAAGGTCGCCCCGTCGAAACGGACCAGGCCCGACCGGGTGCCGATCCACAGGAAGCCATCCCTGGATTCCAGCAGGGCCGTGGCCGAATCCTGGGGCAGGCCATCCTCGCTGCGCCAACTCCGATGGATCTGGGTCGCCAGCGGCTTGAGCGGATCCAGGGCGAACCCGTGGCCGTGGATCCAGAGGCTGCACAGAAGGAGAACCAGCCAGCCGAAGCTGCGTTGAGGGGAACATCGATTTCCTGCCATTCGGCTGTGCATGGAGACTGCAGGTTAGGGCATCCGGAGTGGGGCATCAATGCTTGAAAAGCCTAGATCCAACGATCTAAGAACAAGGTTCCGTTCGGGATATGGCCACCACGAAAGCCCTGACGCATAGTGTTTGAACAAGCACAGACATCCACGGTCCTCGTTCGTCCGTATTTTCTTGGGAAAGGGTCGGAGCCTTTCAGCCATTGGGTTTTCTGAGCCACCTTCGTTCTTCAGTACTTCAGGGATTCTGGTTGGAAACCGATGACGGGAACAGCCCAGCCGACATCCTTCCCACAGGCCACCAGGTTCCGCACCTTCAGCCATGCACCGAAAACCTTTCCTGGAATGCTCATGAATCGAACCTGGCAATGGATCACTGGCAACCTCGGTTTCACAGGGCTGGTGCTGCTGGGCGCATGGCTGCTGGTGGGTTGCGGCAGCAGCAAGAATGCAACCGGCGGCCTCTCCCAGTACTACGGGAACTACCACAAGCCCGGATGGATCACGGAGCACCCCGGATCAGCGGTGGCGAGTGTCAATGCCTGTACCGCGTGTCACGAGATCTCGATCCTCAGAGTGGGCAATGGCGTGCCCACCTGCCTGACCACCGGATGCCATCACCAGGCCACACCCAATTTTGCCTTTGCCACGATCCACGGGACCCGCGCCAAGGCGGCCGTGGATCCAATCAAGGGCGGGAGCCTGATCTCCTGTCAGATCTGCCATGGCAACAACTTCGATGGCGGAGTCTCGGCCTCCACCTGCTTCACCTGCCACGGCGTGAATGCCCCCCATCCTCCCAAGCCCTGGCGAACCTCCGCCGGCAGTCCCTACACCCATACCACCGTGGATCCTTCCAACGCGGCCGTCTGCGCCCAATGCCACTACCCAGGCTCGTCGAAAAACCCGCCTGGCTACCCACCCGCTCCGGCTCCGCCAGGCACCCAGCCCGGTTGCTTCAACGCGACCCTCTGCCACGCCGCCAATGGTGCGCCCCATCCCGTGCCATTCTACAGTGGGCTGGTGGATGCCAGCGGCAACGGCCACCTCACCGTGACCGCCACGGCCTTCACTGCGGACTGTGCCACCTGCCATGCCTATTCGGGCACCTCTCCATTGGCCGGGGCTCCGACCTGCGCGACCTGCCACAGACGCAGCGATCCCACCGTCGTGGGCGGCTGCCTGTCCTGCCACGTGAACACCAGTGCCGCTCCGGACAACTTCACCACCAAGGGCCCAGTGGGTGGAACGACCTATCCGAATCTCCCGGGGGCTCATGCCAAGCACCTGGGACTGCTCACCCCGCTGACCTGCAATTCCTGTCATGCGGGAAGTGGTACTGGCACGAAGACTCACTACGACAATGCCGACTACTGGCTCAAGACCCCCGTGGGCCCGGCTTCGGTGGCTCTTGATCCCACCTTCCAGTCCCAGAGTCCGGGCCCAGCGCCCAGCTTCAATCCGGCCCAGCTCACCTGCTCCAGCGTGAGCTGTCATGGGGGCCAGGCCACGCCCAGCTGGCAGACAGGGACCATCGATTCGAAGGCTGGCACCCAGTGCGTGAAGTGCCACGCCATCGGTGGCGGTGCCAGCCCGCAGTACACCGATGCCGTCTATGCCCACTCCTTCACCACCCATGCGGCGGCGGGCACTTTGGATTGTTCCATCTGCCACAACATGGATCCCGCCACCAACAACGTTCCGGGCGTCACCCGGCACTTCGCCGAATTGGATACGCCTGCCATCAGCAGCACCAACAAGCTGCCCAGCGGCACGGTCAAGTTCACGCTCCCAAATGCCACCTACCCCATCACGGGAGCTTCGCCCTACAACACCACCACGCCACCCTTCACCGAAGGCGATGGCAGCTGCGCCCTGACCTGCCACGGAGTGGCACACCTTCCCACAGCCACCGACTACCACTGGCAAAGCAAGAACGGCGCGGCTCATCCCGTCCCCTTCCTCAAGGGTAAAGTCACCACCTCGGGCAACTCGCACCTGGGCGCCACGGCCGCCAACTTCACCAGTGACTGCGCCACCTGCCACGCCAAGAGCGGGGCCTCGCCCAACGCCTCGGCGCCGGCCTGTGCCACCTGCCATACCCTGGGCGACCCCACGGCGGCGGGATTGAATGCGGGCACCTGCCTCTCCTGCCACGTGGGAGGGGCGCCCGCCTCCGCCAGCCCCTTCACCACCGTGGGACCCACCGGTTCGGCCTGGCCGAGTCTCAAGGGGTCGCATGCCAAACACATGGGCCTGCTCACGGCGACCAAGGGCACCCCGAGCACGCCCAGCACTTCCGCGGGCACGGCGCCGCTCAACTGCTCCTCCTGCCATGCCGGCCTCCTGCCTTCAGACGAAACCGACACCAGCCACATCCACTACGACCAGGTGAAGCTCAAACGCATCACCACGCCTTCGACCACCGGGCCGGCTCAGGTTGCCATCTT
>JBBQHW010000096.1:0-8275 GCA_038324335.1 Holophagales bacterium | reverse complement strand
CCGCGGCACGCCGTAGAGGGGGCCCTCGTCGTCGAGGGTGACGGGCAGCAGCTGGATGCGCTTGAGCTTGCCCTGGTTCAGGGTCAGGCGCACCAGCACGGTCTCCAGGGTCTCCCGGGAATCCCGCCGGTCCCACACGGACTCGTTGAGCCGCACCGGCATCTCGGTGTCCCGCTGGTGGATGAGGTCGGAGTGGATCCGGTCCGGCGTGCGGTACTGGTAGATGAAGTCGCCCAGGCTGTAGAAGATGGGGCGCCCCTTGTAGAGCTCGATGCCGCGCAGCACGTGGGGCCCGGTGCCGAGTACCAGGTCCGCCCCGGCCTCGATGGCGCGGCGGAACATGATCTCCTCGTTGGGCGGCGTGGTGTCCTGGATGCCATAGGCCCGGTGGTGGGTGACGTCGTGGTTGTGCAGGGAGACCAGGAGCAGGTCGGCCTTGCGCCGGGCCAGGAGGATGTCCTCCTCCATGGTGGCGATGTCGGCTTCCAGCGGGCCCTCCACCTTTTCCACCTTGCCGTCCTTGGCCACGAGGATGACGGCGGGATTGATGGTGGCCAGGGAGGGGGCGTTGGCATCCTTGCTGCGGTACTTGGCGGTCCAGTAGCGCATGTAGGAAAGCAGGGCGATGTGCTCCTTGTGGCCCGCCACGTCCATGGTCCCGGGCGCGTGCGCCTCGGCCAGGGTGGCGCCCGCGCCCGCATGGGTGATCTGGGCGTGGTCCAGGGCGTCCAGGCATTCCTTCAGGCCCTCGGGGCCGAAGTCCAGGGCGTGGTTATTGGCCTGGCTCACCAGGTTGATGCCCGTGCGGGCCAGTTCCCAGCGGAAGTCCTTGGGGGCGCGGAAATTGTAGAAGGGGCGCAGGAGCTCGGGCCGGTCGTTCAGGGAGAACTCCATGTTCCCGTAGGCCACGTCGGCTTCCTGCATGATCCGGAAGAGGCCCGCCCGCTCGGGCTCCTGGAGCTGGGTGATGGGCTGGTTGTAGATCATGTCGCCCACGGCGGTCACCACCAGATCCCCGGGCTCCGCTTTCAGCAGCTCGCCGATGCGGGCCGCCCAGTCCAGGCGCTCCGCGGGTTCCGGCGGATGAATGCGCCGTTGGTAGACGTTGCGGGGATCATCCTTCGCGATGCCGGGCGCGGCCTGGGCCGCGGCCGGCAGGGCCAGCAGCGTCAGCGTAGCCCCGATCAGGGCAAGGCGGCGAAGGCTTCGGTCCGTCCCAGTCATGGCGCGCTCCAGATGAACTCATGGATAGTGTGCACAATTTTGTTTCATCGAAGGGCGATCGGTAAAGAAAATCGCGCAGTCTTCGTCGGCGGGTCGGCGTTCTATGCTGGAACCATGACCACGCGGCCCGACTACTGGAACCAGCTCTACCGGGACGAGGGCCGACCGGGCTGGGACATGGACGGGGCCACGCCCCTGGTGCGCGAGCTGCTGGACCTGGCTTTGCCCCTGGGCTTGCGGGCGGGCGGCGAGCTGGTGGTGCCCGGCTGTGGCTACGGCCACGACGCCGCCGAGCTGGAAGCCCAGGGCTTCTCGGTCACAGGCCTGGACTTCGCCCCCCTGGCCATCCAGGGGGCCAGGCAGCGCTATGGCGATCGCGTCGCCTGGTCCCAGGCGGACTGGTTCACGACCCAACTCGGCCCCTGGGACGCCATCTTCGACCACACCTGCTTCGTGGCCATGGACCCCATCCGAAGGCCCGCCTACGTGGCGGCCTGCGCGGCCCACCTGCGGCCCGGCGGCCTCTGGCTGGCTGCCCTGTTCCACGACGTGAACGGCCGGCCCGGGCCACCTCATGCTCTGCCCATGGCCGACCTGCGCGCCCTCGCCGAGGCGCACTTCGAGGTGCTGCACCTGGCGGCGGCCACGGACAGCCATCCCCGCCGCGCCGGCCGGGAATACCTGCTGGTGGCCCGGAAGCGTTGAAGTCCCCCTTCTGCCAGAGATTCCGGACAAGCGGTTTCATCTCAGAGCGCAGCGGGAGGGCCGGATAGGGCGGAACCTCGACTAGGTACGGAGTTTCATCGACCTGTGAATCCACTGATAACCACCGATGAACACCGAGAACCGAATGATGAACACCGATAAGGCAGGCTCCTTGATGATTCGTTCAAGGACAATGGGACTCAAGGTCGGGACGGCCCAGGATGGAGGAAGCCGCGACGCTCGCCGCACGGGCCCGGCGAAGGCGGCTTCCGGCGTAGCCGGAAGTGATCCCGGGGGCGCCGCGGTGCGCTTCTTGGGACGCAGCCCCGGCGCCCCCGGGATCAGCCCATGCTGAGAGAACGGATGCTCCCTTCTTTATCGGTGTTCATCAGCTTTTATCTGTGTTCATCGGTGTTCCAGCTTTTCCGCTTACTTGGGCAGGACCAGGCCGGCTGGGTCGGCGCGCCTCTGCGCCCTCTGCGGTTGGTTTTTCTTGTCCCTGAATTCCAGGATGAATCAACAAGGGAAGGGCAAGCGCCATGGCCCTTCCGTGTCTTCCGTGCCCAGCCAAGTCCTGGGAGCTTGTGGAGGTTAGAGGTCACGGGAGGCAACTTCGCCTAGAATGGCTTCACCACCCCCAACTCGGAGCACCCCATGCGCCTGAAGCCCCTGCTTTCGCTGTTCTGCCTCTCAGCCCTGGCGCTCTCCACTCGGGCCCTGGGCGCCCAGGACGTGATCCGCCTGGGCAACCTGAAGTTCGCCCACTACGGGGCCGTGTCCTACATGAAGGAGCTGGCGCCTAAGTACCGGCTCAAGATCGACGAGCGCATGTTCGCCAAGGGCATCGACATCAACCCGGCCATCGTGGCGGGCGAGATCGACGCCAGCGCGGCGGCGCTGGACGCGGCCATCGCCGGCCGAGCCGCGGGCGTGCCCATTTACGTGGTGGCGGGCTTCGCGCGAGGCGGCGCGCGCATCGTGGTGGGCGCCGAATCCGGCATCAAGTCGCTGAAGGATCTCAAGGGCAAGAAGGTGGGCGTGGCCCGGGGCGGGGCCCAGGAAGTGCTGCTGCTGGCGGAGCTGGCCAAGGTAGGCCTCACCTGGTCGGACAAGCCGGGCAAGGACGTGCTGGTGCTCTACCTCCCCTTCGCGGACCTGAACCAGACCCTCATGGCCAAGAACATCGACGCCATGTGCCAGAGCGAGCCCTACAGCTCCCAGGCCATCAACCGGAAGTTCGGCGTGGAGCTGCTGAAGCCCTACGACACGCCCATCGGCGAACCCATCCGCGCCCTGGTCATCACCGAGAAGCTCTACAAGGAGCGCCGCGACGTGGCCCAGCGCTTCCTGCTCTGCTTCGTGGAAGCCACCAAGAAGTTCATCGACGAGCCCAAGACCGCGGAGAAGTTCGTCCGCGAGGTCATGTTCAAGCATCAGATCAGCGCCGAGGACTATCAGGACGCCATCGGCAACTCCCCCTTCAGCTACGACATCAGCGTGGCCCACGTGCAGATCACCACGGACCTCATGCTGAAGTACGGCGTGGGCAAGATGACGAATGCACCGAAGGCTCCGGACTGGGTGAAGCTGGATCTCCTCACCGAAGCCAAGAAGCAGCTGAAGGTGAAGTAGGTGCGCTTCCAGCCCTCCTGGCGGTCCCTCTCCGGCATCCTCGTCCCCCTGGCGGCCCTGGCCTTCTGGCAGCTGCTCTCGTCCATGGGGTGGGTGAACGCCACCATCCTGCCGTCCCCCGGGCGGGTGCTCATCAAATGGTGGGCCTACCTGCGGCCCCTGGAGGTCTTCGATCCCACCCAGGGTTCGTACCTGAAGTGGTGCTTCTCCGGTGAGCTCATCCAGGACGCCCTGGGCAGCCTCTACCGTGTGCTGTCGGGCTTCGTCATCGGCGCCGGGCTCGCCCTGCCGCTGGGCCTGGCCATGGGCTACAGCCGCGTGATCAATGGGCTTTTCAACCCGCTCATCCAGGTGCTGCGGCCCATCCCGCCCATCGCCTACATTCCCCTGTCGATCCTCTGGTTTGGCCTGGGCAATCCGCCGGCCGTGTTCCTCATCAGCATCGGGGCCTTCTTCCCGGTGCTCATGAACACGGTCACCGGCGTGCAGACGGTGGACAGCATCTACTTGCGCGTGGGCCGCAACCTGGGCGCCTCGCGGCTCACGCAGTTCACGCGGATCATCCTGCCCGCGGCCACGCCCTACATCTTCACCGGGGCGCGCATCGGCATGGGCACGGCCTTCATCGTGGTGATCGTCTCCGAGATGATCGCCGTGAATAATGGGCTGGGCTATCGCATCCTGGAGGCCCGGGAGTACCTCTGGTCCGACAAGATCATCGCCGGCATGTTCACCATCGGCCTGCTGGGCCTGGGCATCGACACCCTCATGAGCCGCCTCAGCTCGCACCTGCTGAAGTGGCACCGCGGTCTGGAACAGGGATGAGCGAGTCCGCCCACATCTCCGTCCGCGGTGTGCACAAGGTCTTCCAGAGCGGAGGCCAGGACGTCTACGCCCTGAAAGACATCAACCTCGAGGTGAGCCGGGGCGAGTTTGTCTGTCTGCTGGGGCCCTCAGGCTGCGGGAAATCGACCCTGCTGAATGCCGTGGCGGGCTTCAGCCTGCCCAGTGCCGGCAGCATCACCGTGGAGGGCGCACTCATCACCGAGCCGGGCCCCGACCGCGGCATGGTGTTCCAGGAATACGCGCTGTTCCCCTGGATGACCGTGGAGCAGAACATCGCCTTCGGCCTGCAGATCAAGCAAGTGGCCAAGCCCGCCCTCCAGGCCAAGGTGGACGAGCTGCTGGCCATGCTCCATCTCCAGGATTTCCGGAAGCGCTACCCCAAGGACCTCAGCGGTGGCATGCGCCAGCGCGTGGCCATCGCCCGGGTGCTGGCCATCGATTCGCCCATCATGCTCATGGACGAGCCCTTCGGCGCCCTGGACGCCCTCACCCGCCGCACCCTGCAGGACGAGCTGCTGCGCCTGTGGCTGGAGCTGCGGAAAACCATCCTCTTCGTCACCCACAGCATCGAGGAAGCCCTCTACCTGGCGGACCGCACCGTGGTGATGACCTATCGCCCCGGCACCCTCAAGTGCGACCTGGCCATCGACCTGCCCCGCCCCCGCGACGTGGCCAGCCCCGCCTTCAACGCCCTGAAGAAGGAACTGAGCCAGCTACTCATGGAAGAACAAAGCCGCCACACCCAAGATGAGTTCCGCGGCGCGGCGGTGGACTAAGGGGAACCACAAGATGGCTGACCCACCTGTTCTTCACCTTGCACCAACGGCGACCACGGCTCTCTCGGATTTAGTTCGTTCAATCCAAAGTTAGGCCATATCACCCATAGAATCAGAGATTACAACAATATTTCAATCAACGTCATTCCTGGAGTAAACAATGTGTCGAGCTTCTTGGATCTTATGGTGCCTAATATTCGCTAATCCAGTAATTGCTCAGGAACCAAGAACATCGGCTGAACAGGTGCCCGAGCAGAATCACCAAATCGAGCGAGTTGTTCTCCAAATCGAAACACCTTCTTCAGCCCTGTCCGTGCCCGTCGATGCCAAAGTCATCGAACAAGAAACACGCGACTGGCTCACTCGAGCAGGGGTGGCCGTTCTTGAATCGGGAACCGCCAACCCCGGAAATACCCATCATTTGAAACTCGAGATTCAGGCGTTACGAACCCGAGACGGCATTTATATATACAATGTCATGGAGCGCTTTTCTCTTTTGTCGGATCTTAAGCTCATCAGAAACGAACCGGGGAAATCGCAGAAGATCTGGTTTACTCAACACCTCGCAGGACAGAAAGGCGAAGCAGGTTTCCAGGACAACCTGATAAAGGCATTGCACCAGACCCTACGGGATATAATTATCGTGCCCAATGGGCCCTCCTCCTGGAACGAGCAGCAGAAGGCCCTTCGGATCATTTCAAGCCAGGAATCCATCGCCGATGACAAACTCAAGAAGATCGTCGATTTCGATTTCAGGCAGATCAAGGTACGAAGACAGCCACCTGCCCCTCCATATCCACCGGTAGCCAAGGCAAATGGGGTACAGGGCACGGTTGTGGTCGTGATCATCGTCGACCCTATGGGTATTCCGAGCCGTGCTGAAGCTCTGAGTGGGCCACCAGAACTGCTAATGACGGCCATTCGATTCGCGCTTAATTGGGAATTCGAGCCTGCACGATTCAACGGAATTCCCGTAGTAGCGCGATTCAAGCTGACTATGCCATTCAATCTACGTGAAAGCCCGTTCCCGCCTCAACGAAGGTAGAAATCGGTCAACCGCGTTTAGGCCAGACTCTGCGCTCAACTCGGACCCCGCCTGCATTGTCTTCCTCTCTCTCAACTTCTCGCTTTCTCGGCTTCGTTCATCGCCTCGGCGCAGGCGGGGCCCCTTAGCTGCTTTCGTTAGGCCCTACGCCCCTTGAAAGGAGTCCACCTTGAGCGAAAATCAGGTAGTTCCTGAGACTAGAGGTGTAACCGTTCAACCGCTTACCACGGTTGATCTCGGGCCCGAAATCGAGGGGATGGAGGGCCGTCAACTACGAATGCGGATGGTCACCATTGAACCTGGCGGTGTCTTCGGACCCCTTCATGATCATGTAGATCGGCCGGGAACTGTTTATATCCTCCAAGGCACCATCACCGACCATCGAAACGGGGTCGCTACGGAATATGGACCTGGGGTTGGTTGGCCGGAAGACCGCAATACTAAACACTGGCTTGAGAACAGAGGAACAATTCCAGCAATCGAGATTTCCGTTGATATTGTTAAAAAGGGTTCATGAGCACTATTGGAGGTCCCCATGGAACGTCTCTTTCCTGATTCCGGCCACCCCTACGGCATCAGCCCCTCCCCCACCTTCTCCCTACGGGACGGGCAGCTCTACCCTGCCGCGGGCCATCCAGAGGGCGTCGGCACCAAGCCCTGGTTCACGGTGCTCGACAACAAGGTGTATCCCGCTGTCGGCCACCCGGACGGCGTCGGCGACGCGCCCTGGTTCACCATCAAGGGGGGCAAGCTCTTCCCCGACGTGGGCAACCCGGATGGCGCGGGCTCGCAGCCCTGGTACTCCATCCGGTGACGCGCCCAACTGGGCCGGTAACTTCCACCTAAGCGCTGGTCGCGCCGATTCCGTAGCCTGTTCCAGTAGCAGCGTTCAGCGGGGGAGCAGCCATGGTCGATGCGTCCTGGGACAACAGCGGCCTGCCCCCTCCGAAGAAGGGGCTGGGCACGGGCCTGAAGGTGCTCCTGGGCTGTGGCCTCGCCGTCCTGCTGGCGGGCGTCACCTGCGCCGTGGGCGGCGCCGTGCTGGGCAGCTACATCAAGAAGGATCCCAGGGCCTTCGAGCTGCGCGTGGAGGGCTTCGCCAAGGGCCTGGTGCAGAAGGACTGGGAGCGGTTCCGGGCCTTGGTGGACCAGTTGCAGACGGACGATGGCGCCCGGGCCGTGTATCGCGGCAACCCCAGCCTGGGGCAGGCCCATGCCACCGAGGAGCAGTTCCTGCAGGCCGTGCGCGCCTGGCGGCCCCGGCTGGCGCCCCTGCCCGCGGAGGCTCCCATGGGCAAGCAGCGCCGCCATCGGCGAGACCGGGACCAGCCGGAGGAAGCTTTTCCTGAGGCCCCTGCGGCCGAGACCCCGCGGCAGCCCTCCATGGACATCCAGAAGATCTTCGGCACCACGAAGATTCGCTGCACCTATCCAAATGGGGCGAGCCTGGCCGTCACCTTCACTGGCGAGCGAATCAAGACTATCGAGGTGGAGTAGCGGCCCCGGTTCAGTTCAGCATTTTCGGTGGTGGGGGCAACTCCACTTCGCCGCGGCCCCGGGTGGCCACGAACACGGCCAGGGTCCAGGTGGGCGCTAGGTCCACGAAAGGCAGGAGCTTGGTGACGAAGGAGGGCAGGAAGGCCCAGTGAAAGCCCACCACGAACCAGAGGGCGCCCATGGTGACGAGGTCCACGGCACCCTCCAGGAACCACACCGGGGGGCCCCCGAGCTCCGCAGGTGCTGTGGCCAGCTGGATGGCGTCCACCGCCAGGGCGATGGCCCAGGCCACCCGGATGCGGGACGTGCTGAGGGGGGTTCTGCCGGCCGGTTCGGAAACCATGCCGGCAGTCTACAGGAATTGATCATTCCCCGGCCACCTGCCGAGGAAGCGGAAGGACCCTGTTTCTTGGATGGACCCATGCCTCACATTCAGTGGAAAGAACGCTACAACATCGGCTACAAGGAGATCGACGCCCAGCACAAGCAGTTGCTGGCCATCCTCAACGAGCTGATCGACCTGGTGGATCAGCGCGGGGATGCCGAGGCC
>JBBQHW010000095.1:0-8411 GCA_038324335.1 Holophagales bacterium | reverse complement strand
TAACTACCGCCACCGGTCTGAAGTACGTCGACACCCTGGTGGGCACTGGCGCGGCGCCTGTGCGCGGGCAGAAGTGCGTGGTCCATTACACGGGTTGGCTCAACGATGGCCGGGGCGGCCATGGCAAGAAGTTCGACAGCTCCCTGGACCGCAACGAGACTCTGGCCTTTCCCGTCGGCGTGGGCCGCGTCATCAAGGGCTGGGACGAGGGCCTGCTGAGCATGAAGGTGGGCGGCAAGCGCACCCTCTACATCCCGTCGTACCTGGGCTATGGCCCCAGGGGCGCCGGCGGCGACATCCCCCCCAATGCGGACCTGATCTTCGAGGTGGAACTGGTCGGCGTCCAGTAGGCATCTTAGGGCTGGTGACCCAGGACTGGATGGATTCTGGGGTGAGAGGCGGCTGGACGGCACGATTCGTCGGTATATACTTTTAGTGTATACAACTGTATCGGAGCCACCGTGGCCACCTTCAAGCCCGAATCCCAGGAACTGACGGTCTTTAAGTCCGGCAACTCGGCAGCCCTGCGCCTCCCCAAGGCTCTGGGGTTCGTGCCGGGCGAACGGGTGCTGGCCTATCGGGACGGCGAGGCGTTGGTGCTGAAGCATGCCGGGCCGATGGGCTGGCCTGCGGGCTATTTCGAAAGCTGGGAGGCCGCCACCATCGACCTGCCTGAACGCGCCGCGGCCGAGGGTCGCGAGGCCCGGTTGAAGCTGCTGTTTGGCGACAAGGGTAGCCTCTGATGCTGCGCTATCTGCTCGATTCCAACGTCTGCATCGCCTGCCTGCGCCGGAAGCCCTGGGCGCTCAAGGCGCTCGGGAACGTCACCCCCGCCTCTGTGGCGGTGTCGGCGGTGACCTTGGGTGAACTGATGATCGGCGTTCACCTCGCGGTGGAACCAGGGCTCGAAGGGGATAAGGTAAAGGCCTTTCTCCGTCCCATTCAGGTGTTGCCCTTTGGCCAGGACGAGGCCTGCCAATGGGCGCTTCTCGATGCCTCGCACCGCCGGCAGGGACACCGGATCGAGGCTGAAGACGGCATGATCGCCGCCACCGCCCTGGTCCAGGAGCGGACCCTGGTCACCGGCAACACCAGGCATCTCGGTCGTGTAAAAGGCCTGAAACTCGTGGATTGGGAACAGCATCCGCCCAAGCGGATGACCGCTCCCTGAGGCCTTGTGCCGAGGTCAGGGGAAGGTGAGCGCGTATGCCAGATCCGCGCGCAGTTCCTGCACATCCTCAAGGCCCACGGAAAGCCGGATGAGATCGTCGGTGATGCCGGCGTTCTTGCGGGCTTCGGGCGTCATGGAGGCGTGGGTCATGGAGGCGGGGTGGGCCACCAGGGATTCCACGCCGCCCAGGCTTTCGGCCAGGGTGAACCAGCGCAGGCGCCGGACCACGTGGTTCAGCCGCTCGTTTCCGCCCTCCTTCAGCTCGAAGCTGAGCATGGCGCCGAAGCCCCGCTGCTGCCGCTTGGCGAGCTCGTGCTGCGGGTGGCTGGGCAGGCCCGGGTAGTGGACCTTGCCCACGGCGGGGTGGGCAGCCAGGTACTCCGCCAGCACCTGGGCGGTGGCCTCGTGCTGCCGCATGCGCAGGGGCAGGGTCTTGAGGCCGCGCAGCACCAGGAAGCAATCGTGGGGCGCCTGGGAGGTGCCCAGCAGGTTGTTCACGCTCTGGATCTGCTGCGTGAGGGCCAGGCGGCCCGGGGCCGACACCACCACCCCACCCACCACGTCGCTGTGGCCGTTGAGGTACTTGGTGGTGGAGTGGATGACGAGATCCGCGCCCAGGTCGAAGGGGCGCTGGAGGTAGGGGGAGAGAAAGGTGTTGTCCACGGCCACCAGACAGCCGGGCTGGCCATGGCCGATCTCCACCACGGCGGCGATATCGGTCAGCCGGAGCATGGGGTTCGAGGGCGTCTCGATCCAGAGCATGCGGGTGTTCGGCTGCAGGGCCGCCTTGATGGCGTCCAGATCCGCCAGATCCAGATAGGTGACCTCCAGGCCGTAGGCCTTCTTGGCGTGCTCCAGCAGACGGAAGGTGCCACCGTAGCAGTCCACGGTGCTGATGATGTGGCTGCCCTGCTCCAGCAGGTTCAGGGCCACCAGGATGGCGCTCATGCCGGTGCTGGTGCAGGTGGCGCCATGGCCCCCCTCCAGCAGCGCGATGGCCTCCTCCAGGGCCGCGCGGGTGGGGTTGCCGCTGCGGGTGTAGTCATAGCCTGCGTTGGTGCAGATGTCCTTGAAGGCGAAGGTGGAGGACAGGTACAGCGGCGGCATCACCGCGCCATAGGCGGGATCGGGCTGCACGCCCGCGTGCACGCACTGCGTGGCCACGGAGGCGCCGGGCACCAGCTCGGGTCGGTGGATCCAGCCCGCGTTGCTTTCGCGAACGGGGGGCTGGATGGTGAAGTGGTAGGCGGGATTGCCCGGCACGTTGGTATCCAGGAATTGTTCACTCACGAAGATCTCCTGTGGGTCAGGGCTTCCAGTCGGGATGCAGGGTGCCGCTGAAGACGGGCTGGACCGAACCGGTCATGTAGCTGTGCCCTTCCGCATCGAACTCGATGTCCACGGTGCCGCCGGGCATCTGGACGGTGACGCGGTCTTCCACCAGGCCCAGGCGGCGGCAGGCGGCGGCGGCGGCGCAGCTGCTGCCCGAAGCGGGAGTGTACCCGGCTCCCCGCTCCCAGATTTCGATGCGGAGCCGCTTGCGATTCACCACCTCCACCAGCAGCACGTTCACCCGCTCCGGGAACTCGGGATGCATCTCGATCCGGGGGCCGAGGCGGCGGGCATTGGCGGGCGAGACCTCGCCCGGGAAGATGACGCAGTGTGGATTGCCCAGGCTGAGCGCCGTGATGGTGATGGGTCCCGTGGGGAGGAACAGGGGCGTCTCCAGGACTTCGAGCTGGGCTGAGATGCCCGTGAAGGGAACCTCACTGGCCCGGAAACTGGGCCGGCCCATGCCGATCTGGATCAGGCTGGCATCGGGCTCCAGGAAGCGGACGGTGGTGATGCCGCCCAGGGTGTGGATGCGGCAGCCGGCGCTGGTGGTGTGCCCCGCGTCCAGCAGGTACCGGGCGAAGATGCGGAGACCATCTCCGCTGGTCTCTGCCTCGCTGCCGTCCGGGTTGAAGATGCGCAGGCCGAAGGCCGCCGCATCCTCCGCGACCGGCTGGGGCCCCAGGAGGATGCCGTCGGAGCCGATGCCCAGCCGCCGGTCGCAGAGGGCCTCGATGAGCCGCGGCGTGGGATCGAAGGGGGCCTTGGTGGGATCAAGCACCAGGTAGTCGTTTCCGAGCACGTGGAACTTGGAGAACGGGCAGGTAAGCGGCATGGGTCGTACCCCGAGGTGGATCTGGAATCAAGCCTTCAGGTAGACTTCGGCGCCCTCGCAACCAGGTGGGTCACTGGAGGCAGTGCGGGGCACTGCCGCAAGTGGGCCCCCACAGGGAGCGAATCAGCCAGGGAGGTAGACTTCGGCACCCTTTTTCACGAACGTCTCCGCCATCTCTGCCATGCCCTTCTGCAGGACTTCCTCCTCGTTGTAGCCGTGGCTCTCGGCATACTGCCGCACGTCCTCGGAGATGCGCATGGAGCAGAAGTGGGGGCCGCACATGGAGCAGAAGTGGGCGGTCTTGGCGCCCTCGGCGGGCAGGGTCTCGTCATGGAATTCCCTGGCGGTGTCGGGATCCAGGGCCAGGTTGAACTGGTCCTCCCAGCGGAACTCGAAGCGGGCCTTGCTCATGGCGTCGTCCCAGATGCGCGCGCCCGGGTGTCCCTTGGCGAGATCGGCGGCATGGGCGGCGATCTTGTAGGCGATGACGCCGTCCTTCACATCCTTCTTGTTGGGCAGGCCCAGGTGCTCTTTGGGGGTGACGTAGCACAACATGGCGCAGCCGTACCAGCCGATCATGGCGGCGCCGATGGCCGAGGTGATGTGGTCGTAGCCCGGCGCGATGTCCGTGGTGAGGGGGCCCAGCGTGTAGAAGGGGGCCTCGTCGCAGACTTCCAACTGCTTGGTCATGTTCTCCTGGATGAGGTGCATCGGCACGTGGCCGGGGCCCTCGATCATCACCTGCACGTCGTGCTTCCAGGCGATCTTGGTGAGCTCGCCCAAGGTCTCCAACTCGCCGAACTGGGCTTCGTCATTGGCGTCGGCGGTGCTGCCCGGACGCAGGCCGTCACCCAGCGAGAAGGCCACGTCGTAGGCCTTCATGATTTCGCAGATGTCCTCGAAGTGGGTGTAGAGGAAGTTCTCCTGGTGGTGGGCGAGACACCACTTCGCGAGGATGGAGCCGCCGCGGCTGACGATGCCAGTGACCCGCTTGGCGGTCATGGGAATGTAGCGCAGGCGCACGCCGGCGTGGATGGTGAAGTAGTCCACGCCCTGTTCGGCCTGTTCGATGAGCGTGTCACGGAAGATTTCCCAGGTGAGATCCTCGGCCTTGCCGTTGACCTTTTCCAGGGCCTGGTAGATGGGCACGGTGCCGATGGGCACGGGGCTGTTCCGCAGGATCCACTCGCGGGTCTCATGGATGTTCTTGCCGGTGCTGAGGTCCATGACGGTGTCGGCGCCCCAGCGGAGGGACCAGGCCATCTTCTCGACTTCCTCCTCGATGCTGGAGGCCACGGCGGAGTTGCCGATGTTGGCGTTGATCTTCACCAGGAAGTTCCGGCCGATGATCATGGGCTCGGTTTCCGGATGGTTGATGTTGGCGGGGATGATGGCGCGGCCCCGGGCCACTTCGTCGCGCACGAACTCGGGGGTGATGCGACTCTTGAGGCCCGCGGCTTCGCGGCCCAGGTTCTCGCGGATGGCGATGAACTCCATCTCCGGCGTGACCAGGCCCTGCCTGGCGTAGTGCATCTGGGACACGTTGCGGCCGGCCTTGGCGCGCAGGGGCTTGCGGTCCGCCTGGAAGCGGATGGCGTCGAGGTCCTTGTCCCGCTCCCGGAGCTTCCGGTAGAGGCTGGTGGCGCCCGGGAGTTCCTCCACGTCGCCCCGGCCCAGGATCCACTCCTGGCGCAGCGGCCGCAGGCCCTTGGCGACGTCGATGGTCACGGCGGGGTCGGTGTAGGGGCCGGAGGTGTCATAGAGCACGACGGGCTCGTTCTCCGTGAGGCGGTCCTGGTAGTCGCGGGTGGGATGCAGCTGGATCTGGCGGAAGGGGACCTGGACCCCCGGCCGGGTGCCGGCCACGTGGATCTTGGTGGAGGCCGGGAAGGGCCTGAGGCAGTCGGCCAGGGTCGTGCCGTCCGCGGGGGAGGTACCAGATTGCATGGTCATGAAAACTCCGGACTTGGAATATTCGGACGGGGATAGATCTCCGAATGTGAAAGTTTATCGCGGGGACCCAGCGGCAAGAATTTAAAGATTGTGGTGAAATGCCGATACCGAGGTCACGGAGCCCTTCATGCCCGAAAAACACGAGGATAACCAAGCCATCCCCGATCAACTCATGCAGATCGCCGCGGAGCAGGAGGGCGGGGCTGAGCGGGTGCTTGGTCAGATCGGGGTGGTCCAGCACAGCTTCGAAGAGATCCAGACCCTGGCCAAGGAGTGCCAGGAGATTCTCAGGACCCTGGTCCCTCCCTCCAGCGAACTGGAGACCCTCACTGCCAAGCTCGAGGAGATCGGCTTCCACGCGGACAACGGCGCCTACAACATCCAGGGCGCCTTTGACCTCTACCAGTACCAGGACGTGGTGCGGCAGAAGCTGGAACGGGTGGTGCGCAGCCTCATCGAAGTATCCCACTACGTGCTCATGCGCTTGCAGCCCACGGAGGACCACCTGCCCAAGCTGGCCCCCGCCGGCCGGGACATCCTGCACCGCGAGCCGCAGATGGCTGATGTCTCGAAGGTGGAGGCGGATTCCGTCGTCGCGGATTTCTTCGCCCAATTGTTGAAGGACAAGGCGGCCAAGAAGGCCCAGGGATAGTGGCATCGGATAGGCGGAGCGGATAGACCCCTGGGGATGCAATAATTGATCCTGGGAGGGATCATGCCCCGTCGTGTCCTGTTCATCAGCGGTCTCACCCTGAGCTTGGTGGCTTCGGCTCCCCCCCAGGACGATCCCGTGCTGCGGGCCCGGGCCCAGCGGGCCTCGGCCCAGGGTCTGGCGGATGGCGACCTGCCCCCGGTGCCCCGCGGCATCATCGAACCGCCCCCGCTGCCGCCCCCAGAGGCCCACGTCAAGGACAGCCGCAAGGCCAGCCGGGCCAAGGCCAAGGCCAGGAAGGGCAAAGTCACCAAGAAGAGGGGCCACACGGCGGCCACCAGGGCCAAGTCCCCGGTCAAAGGCAAGGGCAAATCATGAAGATTGGCGTACTCACTTCAGGGGGCGACGCCCCGGGCATGAATGCGGCCATCCGCGCGGTGGTGCGCCAGGCGGACGCGCTTGGCCATGGGACCTGGGGCATCAACCGCGGCTATCAGGGCCTGCTGGAAGGGGACCTGGCGCCCTTGACCAGCCGCGCCTGCGCCAACATCCTGCAGCGGGGCGGCACCGTGCTGCAGACGGCCCGTTGCCCTGAGTTCCACCAGCCCGCCATCCGCGCCAAGGCCGCGGCCATTCTGAAAGCCGCGGGCATCGAGGCCATCGTCGTGATCGGAGGCGATGGCAGCTTCCGGGCCGCCGAGGCCCTCCAGCGCGAGCACAGCGTGGCTTGCGCGGGAATCCCCGGGACCATCGACAATGATCTGGCGGGCACGGAACGCACCCTCGGCTTCGACACGGCCCTCAACACCGCCGTGGAGGCCATCGACCGCATCCGGGACACGGCCTCCAGCCACGGGCGCCTCTTCCTGGTCGAAGTCATGGGCCGCAGCTCGGGCATGCTGGCGGTCCACACGGCCCTGGCCTGCGGGGCCGAGGCGGTGGTCTACCCGGAAGCCCCGGACGACAGCTACGAGCAGCTGGTCACCCAGCTGGAAGAGGGCTGGCTGCGGGGCAAGAGCAGTTCCATCGTGGTGGTGGCCGAGGGCGATGCGGTCGGCCGGGCGATGGCCGTAGGCGAACGCCTGAAGCGGGACCACGCGCTGGACCTGCGGGTGGTGGTGCTGGGCCACATCCAGCGCGGTGGCAGTCCCAGCGCCATGGACCGGATCTGGGGGAGCCGCTGGGGCGCTGAAGCCGTGCGCCGCCTGGATCGCGGAGAGTCCGGCTTCTACGTCGGCGAGGTCGCCGGGGCCCTCGTGGCCCAGCCCCTGTCGCGCATCAGCGAACCTCAGCCGGTACCGCCGGGGGATCTGGGCCGGCTGGTGGCGGTACTGGCGCGGTAATTGGGAACGGAGGCATGATGTCGGACACGCGGAGCACGGCACCAACTATCGCCGTCATCTTCTCGGTATCGCCTGCGGCGATACGCGAGACGTCACGCACTTGGGCTGAACGGTTGGGGGCATGATGTCGGACACGGGGAAGGTTATACCAACTATCGCCGTCATTATGGCCGGAGGCAGAGGCACGCGGTTCTGGCCGCGGAGCCGCAACGCGCGGCCCAAGCAGTTCCTGGCCATCGTGGGCACGGAGACCCTGCTCCACCAGACCGTGCGGCGCCTGGATGGGCACGTGGCCCCGGAGCACATCTTCGTGGTGACCACGGAGGATCTGGCCGCCGAGACCCGGCGCATGCTGCCCGAGCTGCCGCCGGAAAACGTGATCGTCGAGCCCGAGGGCCGCAACACGGCTCCCTGCCTGGCCTTGGCCCTGGTGGAGATTGAGAAGAAGTTTCCCCAGGGCGTCATGGCCGTGCTGTCCGCGGATCACTGGATCGGCGACCGGGAGTTGTTCCTGGAGGATCTGGACACCGCCGTGCAGCACGCGGCCCAGTCGTGCGAACTGGTCACCTTCGGCATCAAGCCCACCTATCCCGAAACCGGTTACGGCTACATCGAATCCGAAGGCCAGGGGCCCGTATTCAAGGTCAAGGCCTTCCGGGAAAAGCCCCCGGTCGAGGTGGCCCTGCAATACCTCGAATCAGGCCGCCACTACTGGAACGCGGGCATGTTCGTGTGGACCCTGGCGGATTTCCGCAATGGCCTGCAGCAGCACGCGCCCGAAGTGCTGGCGCCGCTCGATGCCTGGATGCAGGCCGGCGCGGATTCAGCCACCCTGGCTGCCGTTTACGGCCAGCTGCCCAAGGTGGCCATCGACGTGGCTCTCATGGAAAAGGCGGCCACCGTGGCCGTCGTGCCCACGCGGTTCCGCTGGTCGGACGTGGGTTCCTGGCCCGCGGCCATCGAATTCCAGGAGCCCGATGCCGAGGGCAACGTCAGCGTGGGGGACACCCTGCTGCTGGACACGCGCAACAGCGCCTTCTTTGGCGGCAAGCGGTTCATCGCCGCCAGCGGCGTGGACGACCTCATCGTGGTGGATGCCGAAGATGCCCTGCTCATCTGCCATCG
>JBBQHW010000094.1:0-8634 GCA_038324335.1 Holophagales bacterium | reverse complement strand
ATGCCGTGCTGTCCGCCAGCGAAGCCATGATGGCCTCCCTCGACGGCGAGGGCGACGGCTCCGCACCACCAAATTAGTCCTCAGTCTTCAGTCTTCAGTCTTCGATAGGGGGCCGTTGGCCCCCTACTTCGTGGAGGTTCCAACCTTTGTGGATATGGCTCTGGGATCCAGCCCGGGACGGGAATTCCAATTGGACCTGGCCCAACCATTGGGCTTTTTAGGAGAGAATGAATGCCTGCTCGGGTTGTCCCATGAAGTGGCCCGCCTGGTGGCCGGACTCGCCAAAGCTTTCGCCAAGGCACCTGACTCCACCAGCAAACCCGAACAATGACGGTAGTTGATACTGAAGGCTGAAGACCGAAGACTGAGGACTGACAAACAATGAAACGTGACTACTACGAAGTGCTCGGCGTCCCGAAGGGGGCCGGGGCGGATGATCTGAAGAAGGCCTACCGCAAGCTGGCCATGGAACTGCATCCCGACCGCAATCCCGGCAACAAGGAGGCCGAGGAGCAGTTCAAGGAGGCTGCCGAAGCCTACAGCGTGCTGTCGGATCCCGAGAAGCGGAAGACCTACGACCAGTTCGGCCATGCGGGCCTGGGCGGCGCGGGTGGTGGCCAGCAGTTCCAGTTCGACCCCAGCCAGTTCGCCGACTTCGAGGACATCCTCGGCAGCTTCTTCGGCGGGGGGATGTTTGGCGATCTCTTCGGCGGCGGCGGCCGGCGGCGCGCCAACGGGGAGGAACGGGGTTCCGACCTCCAGTACAACCTGAAGCTCAGCTTCCAGGATGCGATCTTCGGCCAGGACGCGGTGGAACTGTCCATCCCGCGCCTCGAACCCTGCGATACCTGTCATGGTTCCGGCTGCGAGGCCGGCTCCCGGCCGGAGACCTGTCCCCAGTGCCGGGGCGCCGGACAGGTGGCCATGCGCCAGGGCTTTTTCCAGATGCTCACGCCCTGTCCGCGCTGCGAGGGCCGGGGCCGCATCATCCCCAAGCCCTGCCGCACCTGCCACGGGGAGGGGCGCATCCATAAGAAGGCCAAGGTGAGCTTCAAGGTGCCCGCGGGGGTGGACCGGGGCACGCGGCTCCGGCTTCAGGGCCAGGGCGAAGCAGGGCGTTCCGGGGGCCGTACGGGCGATCTGTTCGTGGTCTTCGACGTGGAACCAGATCCGCGCTACGAGCGGGATGGCAGCGACCTCCACCGCCGCCTGGAGATCAGTTGGCCCCTGCTGGTGAGCGGCGGCACCCTCGAAGTTGAAACGCCCTATGGACCCGACAAGGTGAAGCTGGCCGCGGGCACCGCCGCCGACCACGTGGTGAAGCTGGTGAACGCCGGTGTGCCCCGCCTGCAGGGTCATGGCCGCGGGGACCTCTATCTGCACCTCCGGGTGGCTGTGCCGAAATCCCTCACCTCGGAGCAGCGGGAGCTCGTCAACCAGCTCCGCCGGAGCCTCGACGGTGAGGCCGCGGGCGAAGAGGAAGGTTTCCTCGCCAAGGTGTTCGGGGGCGCGGAAAAAGGCGGGAAGAAGAAGCGGAAGTAGTCTGGGCTGCAGCCCACAGCCCACAGCCCACAGCCTATTGCGCCACCGCCACCCGCCCCTTGCCTTCGTCCTTGGCTCGGAACAAGGCGCGGTCGGCCTGCTCGAGGAGATGCCCGGCGCCATCCGCGTGTTCGGGATAGGCGGCCACGCCGGCGCTGATGGAGACGGTGAGCCGCTCGTTGCCAAGGTCCAGGGGCTGCTCCCGCACGACCTGGAGCAGGCGTTCCCCCAGCTTGCGGGCACCCTGGGCCGTGGTGCCGGGCATGAGGATGCAGAACTCGTCGCCCCCGTACCGGTACAGGCGGTCATGGGCACGGCAGAGGCGCTGGGCGGTGCGGGCCACCGCCTCCAGGAGGATGCTGCCCGCGGGGTGGCCATGGTTGCTGTTCACCTGCTTGAGGTCGTCCACGTCGAGGAACAGCAGGGCCAGGGATTCATTCTTGGCGGCGGAAGCGCGGACGGCCTGGGGGAGTTCGGCCTCCAGGCAGCGGCGGTTCTGGGCCACGGTCAGGTCATCCCGGAAGGAGAGAGCGCGGCTTTCTTCCAGGCGCCAGGCGTTGAGCAGCAGGGGCTCCACGTCGTCGAAGCCTCGCAGGTAGACGTCTGCCGGTTCGCTGGGATTCAGCACCCGCAGGATGCCCAGCTGTTCCGAAGGGGCCAGGAGGAAGGCCTCCCCCCGGCGAACCAGTTCGGCCGCTTCCTGGCGGGGCAGGGGCGCTTCGGGGAAGGCTCCGTCGCCCGCCCGCTGGTAGAAGGTGTCCTCCCGCCGCAACCAGATGGCGCCCCCGGTGGCTCCGGACAGGCGGACGGCCCGGCCCAGCACGAGCCGCAGGAGTTCGTCGAGCGAGGCCAGGTGCATCAACTGGCGCAGCCAACCTTCGCTGCCCAGATCGCGCTGCCTCAAGTGCAGCAGCGCCTCGCGAGCGGCCTCCGGGGGGCGGTCCTGCAGCAGTACCCATCCGGGACGAAGGCTCAGCACGGCGCTCACCTCCTCGGGCTCGGCCTTCTCCACCCACCAGAGAATCTCCGTGCCCTCCGCGGGGATCAGCCGGGTATCCGGATGCTCGGCGACCAGTACGATGGAACCCTGGCCGACACCAGGCACGACCTCATGCCCCCATCCCGTCAGGGCCGCACGAAGGACCTCCCCCGCTGCGGAGGGATGGGCTTCCAGCCAGTGGATGCGGGACATGGAGCTCCCTGTTGTCCGGCTTATCGGCGGGGAAGCCATTATCGGTTAACCCAACGCGGCTTCCAGCCTCAGGGCCAGCTGGCGCAGGTGGGCTGCCAGTTGGTCCAGGAAGGGCTGGGCGCTTTCTTTCTGGCTGCGCTCAGCCCGCACCCAGCGCTTGAGCAGGGTCAAGGACTGCGGATCCCGGATGCCCAACCGCTTGGAAGTCTGGATGAGCTTGTGCGAAATGCGCGTGCGATCAAAGCCCGTCGCCACGGATCGGAGCTCCTCGATGAGCTTCAGGGCCTCCTGGGAGACTTCCAGATCCTGGCGGATCAGGGGGACGCGGGCGTTGATGCGAAGCAGGAACAGCTCCAGGAAGCGCAGCAACTCTCCCAGCAGATCCATGCTGTCCCGCAGGGCCTGGGGCACGTCATGGGGGGATTCCAGCAACCGGCCCAGCTCCTCAATGAGTCGTTCGGCCTCTTCCCGGTCCGGCCTGCGCATGAGCGGGAATTCGGGACTGCGACGGAAGGTCAGCAGGTGCCGGTAGGTTTGGGACAGACCCAGGGCCAGCCGGGGCCAGTCCTGAAGTTCCAGGTGGAGCTGCAACTGGCCATGGAGCGGCGGGACCTGCTCCCAGAGGCGCTGGATGCGGAGGCGGAGACGCTCGCCTTCCTCCATCATGCTGGGTGATTCGGGGAAGAGCCGCTGCTGCACGTCGGGCGAATAGATGCCCACCAGTTCGCCCATGAGCTGCCGCTGGTGATTGCTGAGCAGGCCCCGCAGGTTGTCGAGGGTCTGGGCCAGCTGGTCGGCGTCCTGGCCCACGAGGGCCTGCTGGAGCAGGCTGCGCAGGGTGCCCTGATCCTGGCGGAGGCTCAGTACGGCCTGCCGCAGGAAGGCCCGCAACCGGGCCGTCTCGGGCTGGGCGGGATCCAGGAGATCGCAGCGGGCCGGATCGTAGGCCCGCTCCGACATGCGGCCCAGTTCGGATTCGACCACCAGGAAGAAGGGCACGGCCGCATAGCAATCCCGGAGCCCGGCGCTGGTGGCGGAGCCGAGGGAATCGAGCATGTTCAGGAGGGAGACATGACTGGACAGGGCCCTGGCCACGACCGAGAAGGCGGCCCGATCCTCCCGGCGGACCTGCTCGAGCAGCCGGCGCAGCTCTGGCGGCATGCTGTTCCGGAACAGTTCGGCGTCCATGCGCGGGAGTGACCAGCCCAGGTGATCCCAGAGCCAGCGCAGGCTACCGCGCACTTGCTCGATGGCAGGCCAGTGGATGCCGCGGTCCAAGGGGCGCACCAGGCTGAGGCGGAGGTTGGAGACCACGTGCTGGAGCAGCAGCAGGGGTTCCGCCCGGTCGTGGAGCTCCGTGGGAATGCAGGCCTCCAGCTGCTCCGCCAGGCGGGTCATGGACTCTTCCAGCCGCCCTTCGCCCCGCACGGCGCGATTCACGGCCTTCATCCCGGCGTTGAGGCGGGCTATGACGTTCACCCCGCCCACCCCGTTCGCGCTGTCCTGGAGGGGCAACAGGATCTCGCGGAAGGTGCCCCGGTGATCCGCCAGGAAGGCCGACCAGAGGATCCTCAGATTGTCGGCGTCCTCCGAGGGGACCAGGGCCATGGCCCGCAGGGAGGCGAGCAGATCCAGCAGGCGCATCACCCACTCGGGCTGGTGCTGTTCCGCCAGCAATTCCCGGTGGGCCGCCTCGGACAGGTCCCCTAGCCGCGACAGGCTGTGGAGCATGACCAGCCCCATGGAGGCCCTGGCCTCGCCCAGCCGGCGGGGAGAGAACTGGTGCAGGAAAGCCAGGAAAGTCCCCAGGCTGCGCCGGAGGTTGGCCTGGGCGGGGGACTCTTCCTCGGCCAGGGCCCGCTCTGGAGCAGCTTCCAGCAGGGGTTCCAGATCCTTGGCCCCCTCGCGGAGGATGTCCTCGAGCAGCTCGAGGTCTGCCCTCGACAGACCTTTTTCCCGGATCAGCTGCCGGGCCAGCAACAGGCGCTGGGGCGGGGTTCCTAGAGAGGACATGGCAAAAGCATACAATGAGTTGCGAATCCCACGGCTATGGGTGGTGCTACCATCGAGCCACCCCCTTCGGAGGAAGACTGTGGTCAGCAAGCTCGGGGAAATGCTCGTCAAGGCGCAGCTAATAACGGACGCCCAGCTGGACGAAGTCATCAAGATCCAGCGCCGGGAGGGCGGCAAGCTGGGCAGCATCGTGGTCCGGCATGGGTTCTGCTCCGACCAGGACATCGTGAGTTTCCTGGGGATGCAGTATGGCGTCCCCGCCGCGGACCTCGAACAGTGGCCGCCCATCGACCCCGGCATCATCGCGCTCATTCCCAAGGATCTGGCCCAGCGGCACAAGGTGCTGCCCCTCCAGCGCACGGGCAACGTGCTGACCCTGGCCATGTCCGATCCCACCGATATCTTCGCCATGGACGATGTGCGGTTCCACACCGGCTACAACGTCGATCCCGTGGTGTCCAGCGAGATGGGGCTGGCCCGTGCCGTGGAGAAATACTACGGGGGCGCCAGCGCGGTCCGGTTGGCGGATGGCAGCCTCGCCCGCAAGGGCGACACCACCACCAGCGGTGGGGGCGCCATCGGTAGCGGCCCCGCCGACACCGGTGGGGGGGTGCGGTTTGGCCTCGGTGAATTCGAGGATGATTCCGAACACATGAACCTCGATGAGATGCAGCAGGAGCTCGATGCCGACGCCGAGTTCGAGGCGTCCGATGACGACGACACCGACAATGTCGTCAGCCTCAAGAAGGACAGTGAAGACGCTCCGGTCGTGAAGCTGGTGAACATGGTGCTCATCGACGCCATCAAGCGCGGCGCCTCCGACATCCACATCGAGCCCTACGAGAAGAACTACCGCATCAGGTTCCGCATCGACGGCATCCTCATGGAAGTGATGCGGCCCAACCTCAAATTGAAGGATCCGCTCACCTCCCGCGTGAAGATCCTGGCCAAGCTCAACATCGCCGAGCGGCGCCTGCCCCAGGACGGCCGCATCAAGCTGCGCGTGAACATGGGCGGCAAGCAGAAGGTCATCGACTACCGCGTGAGCATCCTGCCCACCCTCTTCGGCGAGAAGATCGTGCTGCGGCTGTTGGACAGCGACAAGCTCATGCTCGATCTCACCAAGCTGGGCTTCGAGCAGGAGAGCCTCGACCGCTGGGATCGCCAGATCTCCAAGCCCTATGGCATGGTGCTGGTGACCGGCCCCACGGGGTCGGGCAAGACCAATACCCTCTACTCCTCCATCGCCAAGCTGAACACCGTGGACACCAACATCATCACGGCCGAAGATCCCGTGGAGTTCAACTTCCCGGGCATCAACCAGGTGCAGATGAAGGAGCAGATCGGCCTGAACTTCGCCGCCGCGCTGCGCTCCTTCCTGCGGCAGGATCCCAACATCATCCTGGTGGGCGAGATCCGCGACTTCGAGACGGCTGAGATCGCCATCAAGGCCAGCCTCACGGGCCACCTGGTGCTGAGCACCCTGCACACCAACGACGCCCCCAGCACCATCAACCGCCTCATGAACATGGGCGTGGAACCCTTCCTGGTGGCCACTTCCGTGAACATCATCTGCGCCCAGCGCCTGGTGCGCCGCCTCTGCACCAGCTGCAAGGCCGTGGATCCCCATCCGCAGCCCGAAGAGGCGCTCTACGCCGTGGGCTTCACGCCCGAGGAAGTCCAGAAGGGCATCACCTTCTACAAGCATGTGGGCTGCGAGGCCTGCAACAACCGCGGCTTCAAGGGCCGCGTGGGCCTCTACGAAGTGCTGGAGATGTCCGAAACCCTCAAGGACATGATCCTCACCGGCGCCTCGGCCATCGAACTGCGGGAGCAGGCCCAGAAGGAGGGCATGATCACCCTCCGCCGCTCCGGCTGCCGCAAGGTCCTGGATGGCGTCACCACCATCGAAGAGATCGTCCGCGAAACTGTGTTGTAGGCGCTATCAACTCGAAGAAAAGATCTTTGACAGGATTAACAGGATTGAAAAGATGGATTAACAGGATTCTAACAAAACAGGTATCTGTCGATGGATGCTGCGAATGTCATGGAGGAGCTGTCGGGTCGCGTGATTGGGGCGGCCATGCGGGTTCACTCGACCTTGGGGCCCGGATTTACAGAGGCCGTTTACCAGAATGCTATGGCCATTGAAATGACATTGGAAGGCATCCCCTTTGAACGGGAAGTGAAACTTGAAGTCCGTTACCGGGGCGAACTGGTTGGACAATACCGCTCGGATCTTATGGTGGCAGGTGTTTTGATCCTCGAATTGAAGGCCGTTCAGACCATCCTTCCCGAACACGAAGTTCAAGTCGTCAACTACTTGGCGGCAACTGGTCTCGAACAGGCATTGCTGTTGAACTTCGGAGCCAAGAGCCTCCAAATCAAAAAGAATTTCAGAACCCCACACCAGCTTTTATCCTGTTAATCCTGCTTCTCATCCTGTTAATCCTGTCTTATTTTTTCTTGTTTTTCCCGAGGCCCCCATGAGTGATGTCAGTGCCAGCTATGTGGCCACCCTGCAGCAGCTCCTCAAGACGCTGGTGGAGTACGGGGGCACGGACCTGCACGTCACCACGGATTCCGCGCCCCAGATCCGCATCGACGGCCGCATGGTGGCCCTCAAGCTGCCCCCCCTGGATGCCTCGCAGACCCGCTGGCTCACCTACGGCGTCATGACTGACCAGCAGAAACACCGCCTCGAGGAGGACCTCGAGGTGGACTTCTCCTTCGGCCTCCAGGGCATTGCCCGGTTCCGCGCCAACGTGTTCAACCAGCGTGGCGCCACGGCGGCCGTGTTCCGCACCATCCCCGAGAACATCCGCAGCTTCGACCAGCTGGGCCTGCCCCCCTCCGTCAAGGCCCTGTGCGACAAGCCCCGGGGCCTCGTACTGGTGACCGGCGTGACCGGTTCGGGCAAATCCACCACGCTGGCGGCCATGGTGGACAAGATCAATGCCGAGGAGCCCCTCCACATCCTCACCATCGAGGATCCGGTGGAATACGTCCACAAGCACAAGCGGTCCCTGGTGAACCAGCGCGAGATCCACGCCGACACCCACAGCTTCAAGAAGGCCCTGCGCTCGGCCCTGCGCCAGGATCCCGACGTGGTGCTGGTGGGCGAGATGCGCGATTTGGAGACCATCGAATCGGCCCTGACCATCGCCGAAACCGGCCACCTCACCTTCGGCACCCTGCACACCAACAGCACCGTGCAGACCATCAACCGCATCATCGACGTGTTCCCCAGCCACCAGCAGCCCCAGATCCGCGCCCAGCTCTCCCTGGTGCTGGAAGGGGTCATCTGCCAGAGCCTCATTCCCAAGGCCAGCGGGAAGGGGCGGGCCCTGGCGCTGGAGATCATGATCCCCAACTCCGCCATCCGGAACCTCATCCGGGAGGACAAGATCCACCAGATCTACGGGTCCATGCAAGCGGGGCAGGGAAAGTCGGGCATGCAGACCTTCAACCAGAGCCTGTCTGATTTGGTGCTCCGCCGGGAGATCTCCCAGGAGCAGGCCTTCGAGTACTCCTCCAACGTCGATGAGCTCCGCGAACTCATCAACCGCGGAGCGGGCCTCGGGTCCGCTGGGGGCCGCGGTACCGCCGCTCCCGCCCAGCCCACCACCCCAGCTCAGGGGGCCCGGAACCCCAACATCAAATACACCTGAGCCCACACCATGATCCCGAGGGACACCATCCAGAAGGCGGTCAGTATCCTGGCCGGGCAACCCCATGTGTTGCGAGTGATCCTGTTTGGTTCATACGCTCAGGGCACCGCTCGGGAAGATTCTGATCTGGATTTTCTGGTGATCGAATCCAGCCTGAAATCCCGGCGGGCTGAGATGGTTCGTCTGCGAGCCACCCTGCGTCCCCTGGGCATTCCT